>NZ_JANKBI010000004.1:0-363806 GCF_024622195.1 Murimonas intestini | reverse complement strand
TCGACAAGAAATTTCTACATATCTGGTTCTTACCAGAAAACATCATTTTTTATAGACACAGAAATTTTTACGCCCTCCTTATACTGGCATAAGGGCTATGCCAGTATAAGTGGCAAAGGTGTGTAAAAAGTATGCGTTTGAAATAATCATATCTCATTTCGGCTCCTGTACTGTTCAGGCGTCATATGTTCATATTTTTTAAATACCCGGAAGAAGTATTTTACATTGTCATATCCAACGCTCCTGGCTATCTGGTACATCTTTTTGCTGCTGTCAAGAAGCAGCTGTTTTGCTTTCTCAATGCGGATATGGTTCAGGTAGTTCACATATGTATCCCCGGTCTTTTCTTTGAAGAGATGGCTCAGATAGCTTCTGTTCATATAAAAGAGGGAGGAGAGAAATTCGATGGTCAGATTGTTCTGGTAGTGGCGTTCTATATAGACCTTCATCTTTTCAACTGTGTCATTTCCCGCGTAGACGCTCTGCAGCTTCAGTATTCCCGCTATATTTTGGAAAAACTGCAGATAGTACTGCTTTAGCTCTTCCAGGTCAAACAGGCCGTTTAATATATTCTGCATACTGCTGTTGGCGGAATCGGGGTTGATCTGCTCTATGTACTGGCTCATGATATGGCGCGCCTGGTCTGCCAGCCGGAAACAGAAAACTTTGATGTCATAAAGCGTATATGCGGCCTCCTGGCTGAAATGCAGGAACAGTTCATCCAGCAGCTCCCCGACCTGCTCTGACATGCCTGCCTCCACACGGAAGAGGAATTCATCCATCCTCTCCCAGACAATGGCCTGGGCCTCCTGGGGGCTTTTGCTGTAATAATAAGAATTCACCGTATCTCCTGGATGTCCGGAATTCAGCGCGCTCACTGTCTCAATAAAGGCTTCATGAAGCTCACCCAGGGAGTGGTGGACTCCGCTGATGCCGTAGGAGACATCAAGGGAGAGCTCAAAGAACAGATGGCCTAAGCTGCGCACAATCTGGCGGCAGAGATCCTTTGGCAGCAGGGCGGCATGCTCCGGGATAAAAAGGACGAGAAATCCCAGGGTCTTGTGATGGATATGCTGCAGATACAGAGCCAGATCGCCAAAACCATTCTCTTCCAGAAAATCCTGTATGTCCTTCTCATTTATGGGGGAAGGGCAGTGCAGGGTCATCAGGATCAGGTCATGTGTCCTGCTGATGAATTTCAGCTTTTCTGACGTGATGTTACAGGAGTCAGTATGGTAGCCCAGGACCACATTCTTGAGCATCTGGATATCGTATTCATATCTGGCGGATTCCCGGCTCTCTTCACTGGAAATCAGCTGGTTTTCTATAGCGGCGCCCTTTTCCAGCTGGGAGACTGCGCGCAGTACGGCGTCCTGCAGATCCTGCCTGCTGAAAGGCTTCAGGAGATAGTCCACAGCTTTTGCCGTGAGTGCGTGCTTCATGTATTCAAAATCCTTATAGCCGCTGATAACAATAATGCGCTTTCCGGGAAAGCGCTCTGTGAGGATTGGCAGCAGCTGTGTTCCGTCCATCACAGGCATGTTCATATCTGTTATGATAATATCAGGATCTGTTTCTTCTATCAGCTCCAGGGCCCGGCTGCCGTCCTCAGCCTCTCCCGCACAGGAGATCCGGTCTTTTAGAGGCTCCAGCTTTTTAATGGTGCCTTTTCTCATAAGCCCTTCATCATCGATGACAATATAAGTATACATATGTATCCTTCCCCTTTCATAAATAGCCGTATGCCTGCAGGATCGCGGCCCTTCGGCAGCAGTCCGGGATGCGGCTAAGTGAACAATACAGGCAGTTTAATAGTCATAGTGGTCCCCATGCCGGGTTCACTGTCAATATGCAGGCCGTAGCCCTCGCCGTAATAGAGCACTATCCTGGTATGTATGTTTTTAACACCGATGCTCTGTTTATTTCTCTGTCCAAGCTCTGTGAACCTGGCCGGCTCCATGAGTGTTTTTTCAAGCTCCTCTTTCTGTTCTTTTGTCATACCTGCTCCGTCATCAGAGACTGAGAGGTAAAGGAACCTGTCATCGTGCCAGCCCCTGATTTTGATGAAGCTGCCGCAGCGGCAGTACTGGAGGCCGTGGTAGAATGAATTTTCTACAAGAGGCTGGAGGATGAGCTTGAGCACTTTATAAGAATACATCTCTTCAGGGATTTCCAGTTTCAGGTCAAATTTATTCTCGAAGCGTATCCTCTGGATAGAGACATAATCCCTGACATGCTTCAGCTCGTCAGCCACGGTCACAAGTTCACTCTGTGTCTTGATGCTGTAGCGGAACATATCACCCAGCGCCAGCGCCATAGTCGAGATACTCTCCACCTCTTCCAGCTCCGCGATACTGTTTATAGATTCCAGAGTATTATAGAGAAAATGTGAGTTTATCTGCGCTTCCAGGGATTTCATCTGGGAATCCAGGGTTATCAGCTTGTTCTGCAGCTCTTTCTCAATATATTCTGACAATGTCTCTATCATATGGTTATACTCGTTGTACAGGACTCCTATCTCATCCGTCCTGTTGAGATATCGGGTGGTAGTCACCAGCCGGTCCCCTGTCTTGATGGCCATCTTGCGGCTCAGATGCACAATAGGCTTTGTGGTGCTGTAGGAGAGGTACACAGACAGGATGATAAATACCAGTCCGCAGATGAGGGAGATGGTGAGTATCATAGTGCGTGTATATCCGAATTCCTCATACAGCTCCTGATAATTAATGGAAAACAGAAGGCGGAACCCGTCCAGGTCCAGATCCTCTGTACGGATGCGGGCATTTTCAGGTGTCAGCTCTGTCTTCAGGGAGTCTATATTGCTGTAGAGCACATTTCCAAACGAATCCTCCACAGCCAGCATGGCGATGTCAGGGAGAGTGTTCACAGCGGACAGGTCAAAGAATTCAGGGCTGCAGTCTATGAGAAGCACACCCAAAAACTCGTGTGTATATACATCGAAGAGGGCCTGGGAAAAGGACAGGGAAGGCTTTAAGTCACCTGCTATAAAGAAATCCTTCTGGGACAGCCCGTTTATGTACAGTTTTCCCCCCAGGTCCACAGTCTGCTGGTACCAGGAGTCCTTCTCAGGCTCATAATCGGGGTGAACAGAGATATTTCCCCCATATCCGTATCCAAGCACAGGACCGGTTGGAGTGAAAATAAATATCCCGTTTAAATAGTCATGGGAGAAGATCAGGTTCTGGCAGATGAAGCTGATCTTCTGGTTGCTCTTCAGAACATCGTAGTCAGTGTAGCCAGGGCCGTTTTCCCGGTATTTTTTAATATTATCAATTATGGATTCTTCGGTCTGGGAGTAAAAGTTAAACATCTGGGCGATATTTTTCAGGTCCCCTATGGCGTCGTTTGCCTGGTCGGCTGCCTTGTCCACGATATTGTCAGCCACCTGGCTTGTCTGCTCTTCTATGAGCTTTGTATACCTGTCATAAGTAAAGCTGGTCACAATGGTAATTGGGATTATGGAAATAGTGATAAAGATCAGAAGGAATTTATTTTTAAGTTTCATATAGATTACCTCCGTGGAAAAACCTAACAATAGTATACCAGAATAACAAACAAAAGTATACTTTAAATGTGATATTATGTAATTACCATAAAGATTATGAAGAATAAATAAAGGGAGGCAACAAAATGAAGATGAAAAAAGTAATTGCACTTGCTTTGGCTGGAACAATGGCAGCTTCTATGGCCGCTGGCTGCGGAGGAAGCGGCAAGGATTCGTCAGCTACAGAAGCTGCAAAAACGGAGGCTAAAACAGAGGCTAAGACTGAAGCTAAATCAGATGATAAAACAGAAGATGCTAAAACAGAAGACGCTAATACAGACGACGCAAAAACAGAAGCTGCCGGAGATGAAGCGAAGGCAGAGACTACAGGAAAAGATATTACTCTCACAATGATGTTCTCAGGTACTGCTTCGGAAAATGATTTTGAGACACAGCAACTTCCGGGACTTGTAAAGGAAGCCTTCCCGAATATCACTCTGGAAGTCACAAAGCTCCCGGATGACCAGTACTATACAGCGCTGAAGACAAAACTGGCTTCGGGAGAATGCCCTGATATAATCCTGGCCCAGCCTAAATATGCAGGCGCAAATTCTGTGGTCGGTCTGGCAAAGGCAGGGTATCTGGAACCTCTTACGGATCTGGAATGCATTTCCTTAAATGAGGCGGGCGCTGAATCCATGAAGTATAACGGGGAAGTCTATGCGATCCCAAATGGTGTCAGCATACTTGGTACATATTACAATAAAGACATGTTTGCAGAAAACAATCTGGAAGTGCCCACAAACTGGGATGAATTTTTAAACTGCTGCAAGGTTTTAAAAGAAGCGGGTATCCAGCCTATCGTCATGGGCGACAAGGATATGTATGTAATGCAGTTCGGTCTTTACCAGATCGCAGCAAATACCGTGTATCCCCAGAATCCGGAATTTGACGACCAGCTGCGCACAGGCGAGACAAAGTTCACAGATGACGGTACATGGAACAAAGTCCTGGAAATGTACAAGACACTGTATGACAATGAATATATCAACACTTCTTCCCTGGGCTTAGGCGCACAGCAGGCTATCCAGAAATTCGTGGACGGAGAAGCAGCTATGATATTTGACGGTTCCTTCAATGCCCCGGCCCTTCAGGCACAGGGTAAAGCAGAGTTTGAAAGAGGATACTTCCCGCTTCCGGGAAATGCTGCAGGTGAGGAGCTCTACGGCGCAGTGGCAGCCGGAGCAGGCCCGGCCATCTATTCAGGATCTGAATATAAAGAAGAGTGCAAGAAGATCCTGGAACTGTGGTATGACGGAAAATCAGATATCTGGAAAGCACAGGCAGATACAGGAAAATTCGTAGTGACTTACGGCTACGGATCAGACACAGTCAATCCATTATTCCAGCCATTTGTAGACTTGTACAATGAAGGCAAGGTATTCTACTGGTGCAACCAGGGCTGGCCTGCAGGTGTAGAAAACGAGATGGAATCTCTGTTCGGAGAAATGGTGGGAGGACAGGGAACCACGATCGATGATATTACAAACGGAATGCAGATGAAATTCGAGGAGCTGTATACAGAATAAAGAAGGTGTAGGGGGATGCTCTTGTGGCATCCCCCTCATGGAAAGGAGAAATTATGAAGGAAAAGAAAAAGAGAGGTACTCCCATATCGCTTGTATTCCCAAAGAGGATGTACGTGTTCATTATTCCTGCGATCGCGCTGTTTTTAACCTTCTGGATCATTCCTGTATTCCAGCTGTTTTATTACAGTGTCACAAACTTTAATGGTGTTAACTATGATTACGATTTTGTAGGATTCAAGAATTACATGACTCTGTTCAGAGAGGGAACACTTGTAAATTCTATTAAAAACACTCTGATATACGCAGTCATCATGGTATTGGGAAGCAATCTCCTGGGCCTGGTCCTTGCTATGGCCCTGAATGTGAAGCTGAGGGGGAAGGCATTTTTCAGGACTGCATCTTATGTGCCGGCGCTGTTCTCAGCAATTGTGGTAGGCTTTATATGGTCCTACGTCTATATGCCTGAGAGCGGTATGATCGCCTCCCTCATGAATACACTGGGGCTTGACGGTTCCAGCTTCAATGTTCTTGGAAATTACAAGACAGCTCTGTATGCCATCGCCATTGTGGAAATGTGGAAGGCATTCGGAACAACTATGATCATTTATCTGGCGGGCCTGCAGACAGTAGATGAGAGCCTTATTGAGGCGGGCAGGATCGATGGGTGCACGGAATGGCAGCTGATCCGCAAGATCAAGCTCCCTCTGATATCCGCAACGATCACCATCAATGTGATCTTAAGCATCATCGGCGGCCTGAAGGCATTCGACTACGCATTCATTATGACAAACGGGGGCCCCGGAAAGTCAACAAATACCCTGATGTTTACCGTTTATAAGATAGCATTTACAGATCAGATGATGGGCAAGGCCAGCGCCCTTTCTGTAGTGGCGTTCATTGTAATTATCGCGATCACGATTTTTATGCTGTACTTTATGAATAAGAGGGAGGTGGAATTATAATGGCTAAGAGACAGAAGTCATATAAAGAAAAAGAGGCAGCTGCAAAGCTCTCGCCAGGCATCATCGTACTCTATATCCTGCTGATATTATTCTGCCTGCTTGTCATTTCCCCGCTGCTCATTGTTGTGTCCAGTTCCTTCAGGGAACCTGGAAATATGCGTTCCCCGCTGGAGCTTTTTACTCAGTTTTCATTTGACAGCTACATATCGGCATTTACCAAAATGAATTACCCCATGCAGCTGCTGAACAGCCTTATGACTACAGGTGGCTCTGTAATATTAATAGTTATCTTTGCAACCATGGCATCATATCCCATTGCCAGGATTAAATCAAAGACCAGCCGTTTTCTCTATTACTTCTTCATCGCAGGTCTTGTTATTCCTTCACAGATGGTTATCGTGCCTGTGGCCCAGATGTTTGGAAACCTGAATATACCAAATACAAGATTTACGCCCATGGTCATGTTCATAACCTGCAGCCTTCCATTTTCTACATTTTTGTTTACAGGCTTCATGAAAGGCGTGCCGGTAGAGATCGAAGAATCAGCTTATTTAGACGGCGCCAGCCTGTGGCAGCGGTTCAGCAGGGTCGTATTCCCTCTGCTCAAGCCTGCGACAGTGTCTGTAGTGATCACCCAGGGAATGTGGATCTGGAATGACTATTTCTTCCCAATGATCTTTATCTCAAAATCCAGCCAGTACTCACTTCCAGTAGGAATGATCCAGTTCTTAGGTGACAGGGAGAATCCGGCCCAGTGGAATGTATTGTTTGCAGCCTGTGTGCTGTGTGCCCTTCCGCTCATCGTGGTATTTGCCGTATTGCAGAAGCAGTTTATAAACGGTATTGCCGCTGGAGCAGTGAAAGGTTAGGCGCAGTGTTGAAAGGCTTGGCACAGCAATGAAAGGTCAGGTGTGTTAAAATGCAGCTGTGGGAAGTAATGACAGGAGAAGGAAAAGTCCGGGGTGTAAAGGAAGACGGATATACTGTATTTAAGGGGATACCTTATGCCCGGCCTCCTGTGGGAGAGTACCGTTTCCGCCCGCCTGCCCCTCCTTTTGTGAGGGAAGGTGTGCTGGAGGCAGACCATTTCCGGGATGCGGCTTTCCAGGAAGCACCCGAAGAGGGGACATTCTATGAGAAAGAATTTAACCGGGATGACAGATTCCGGGTGGGAACATCAGAAGACTGCCTGTATCTGAATATCTGGACTCCGGCAGAGAGTGAAGAGGATAATCTGCCCGTGGCATTCTGGATCCATGGAGGAGGTTTTTCCCATGGGAATGGAAGTGAGATGGAATTTGACGGCAGGGAGTACTGCCGAAGGAATGTTATACTTGTCAGCATACAGTACAGGCTGGGAGTTTTTGGATTCCTGGCTCATCCCTGGCTGTGTGGGGAGAATGAAAGAGGTGTTTCCGGTAATTATGGCATATTGGACCAGATAGCAGCCCTCAGGTGGGTAGTGGGAAATATCAGAGCCTTCGGCGGTGATCCGGAAAATATCACAGTTTTTGGCCAGTCAGCCGGGAGCATCAGTGTACAGACTCTAATAAGCACTGAACTTACAGAAAACTGGATAAAGAAAGCTATTTTCCAGAGCGCCGGAGGTTATGATACAGGCCTGAACCTGGCTGTGCCTGCCAGGGAAGCGATGGAGACGGGAGTAAAGTTTGCGGCCCGCTGCCATGCATCCTCTGTTCGGGAACTGAGAAGCCTTCCTCCCCAGGTGCTGCTGAGGAACCAGGAGGAGATGGCTGCTGAGTCTGACGGGCTTTCGCTCATCTTTATGCCAAATATTGACGGATATGTCCTGGAGGACGGGTACATGGAGCTTGCCAGTCATGGAAAAATAAAAGATATTCCCTATATGGCAGGCTGCACCAGAAATGATATATTTGTCACTGAAGAAATGCTGGCAGCAGGTGACAGAGGACAGCTGTACAGAGGATGCGGGGAATGGTGCCTGCTGCTTGAAAGGCTGGGCAGAGCTCCTGCTTATATATATTATTTTACAAGGCAGCTGCCCGGAGACGATGCAGGGGCCTTCCATTCCTCGGAACTCTGGTATATGTTCGGCACACTGGACAGATGCTGGCGCCCTATGACGGAAGCGGATCATGAACTGAGCAGCCGTATGCTGGACTGCTGGACAAATTTTATAAAATATGGAAATCCTAACGGAAAAGACTTGGGGCAGTGGGAAACTTATACAAAAGAGAACCCATATGTCCAGATCCTGGATTTGAGGTGATAAAAGATGGATTCGGAAAGTGTCTGCCTGCAGACAGACGAGGCGGGGGCCAGGAAGAAAGGTTACATTTATCTTATCCTTACATTTACACTGTGGGGAAGCCTGTATGTAGTGAGCAAGTTTGTGCTGGGCAGGCTCCCGGCCTTTACTATCTCCTTTGTGAGGTTTCTGCTGGCATTTCTGGCGCTGACGCTCATTGCGGGAAAATCTGAGACAAGGATTGAAAAAAAGGATTATAAATATATAGTATTGATCGGGTGCATGGGATATTTTATTGCAGTGGGAGCGCAGCTGCTGGGAACAAAGTACGCAGGTTCCGCTATGGCATCTCTGCTCAACTCTTTAAATCCGGTAACTATGACGATTTTTGCAGCAGTTATCCTGCATGAGAAACTTACGCTCAAGAAGGCTGCAGGCGTGCTGCTGGCCCTGGGTGGAGTGTATGTCATAATGGGAACCGGAGGAGACGGCGGCAGCCTGGCAGGGATTCTGCTGTCACTGTTTTCAGTCCTTCTCTGGTCAGCAGTATCTGTGATAACAAGAAGAGTGACTCAGAAATACGATCCTCTCCAGATCACAAAGTACGGGGCAGGTGCGGCAGCCCTGTGCTATCTGCCAGTCTGTACCTGGGAGATAGCAGCCGGAGGAGGCCTTCAGAATATTTCCGCAGATATCCCCTGCGTATTGTCCCTGCTGTATATGGGGATCGTCTGCACGGGTGTGGCCTATCTGCTCTGGAACAAGAGTCTGGCTGTACTGGAGGCTGGCACATGCTCTGCCTTTTATCCCATCCAGCCCCTTGTGGCCACTCTGCTTGGTATTCTTTTTCTCGGTGAGCGTGTGGAGCTTTCATTTGCTGCAGGAGCTGTGCTCATAGTGGCGGGCGTACTGATCAGCCTCAGGCCCGGCCGCTCCTGTGCCAGAAAATAATAAAAACGCACCATGGGAATAATGATATAGTATCAAGGTATCATATCATTAACCACGGTGCGTTTTTTAATTTATTAGAAGATTAGAAGAAATAATGTCCGTCTATCTTTTTCAGCTCTTTTTCCAGCAGTGCCATATCTTTGTCATTCAATGGATTTGCCAGGCACTCTTCGATGTGCTCTGTGACAAAGGAGAAGCTCTCAAAATTTCCGGGAGGAACTACAGCATCAGCGCCCATTGAAAGGGTGTATTTGATAGCTGCAATACCCAGCTCTTCATTTTCCGATATAGGCTTACACCAGGACTTTGGAAATCTGGACTGATGTTTCTCATCATCATTGATCCAGGCCCGGTGAATCAGTGTCTTCATGCCGAGAAGCCCGATATTCCGTTCTTTTGCAGCCCTGCTGATACGGCTTCCGAATTCCTTGCCCATATTGATGCCCCAGTTCAGGGGGAACAGCACAGTATCAAAGTCATAGAGGCTTATGGCTTTCAGAGCCACATCTTCATCATGGCAGGTAATGCCCAGCTTCCTGGTGATACCTTCTTCTTTTGCCCGTATCATGATTTCCATGACTCCGCCTTTTCCAAAGGCAGCCTCCAGTTCCTCCATTGTAGCCAGTCCATGCATCTGATAATTATCGAAATAATCTGTGTGGAGCAGGCGCAGAGATTCGTCCAGCTCACGCTCGCCCTCCGCGGCAAGCCGCTTGTTTGTCTTACAGGCCAGATAGATATCTTTCCTGTAAGGCTTTAAAGAGTTCCCCAGCTTTTCCTGGGCATCCCCGTAGGAGGGAGCGACGTCGAAATAATTGATCCCCTTATTTATGGCATATTCTACATACTGGTCAGAAGCTTCCTGGCCGTCTGACATGGAGACGATGCCTCCATATACTACAGGTGCGATCTCATAGCCCGTGTTCCCAAGTTTTCTTTTAGTCATTGCTGATCCTCCGATCTATTCATGATATTCCCTGGTGTCATCCGGCGCCAGATCCAGGGTGAAGGTAAATTCGCTTCCCACGCCCTCGGTGCTGACCACATTGATATTCTGGCCGTGTGCCTGGATGATCTCTTTCGTGATAGCAAGGCCGAGGCCTGTGCCTTTTTTATCTTTTCCTCTGGAAGGGTCTGTTTTATAGAAGCGCTCCCAGATTTTTTTGATACTGTCTTTTGGTATACCTTCTCCTGAATCCTTGACGGAAATGAATATCTTTTCATGCTTCTCCGTAGTCTCGATATAGATGGAGGAGTTTGGATAGCTGAATTTTATGGCATTATCTATCAGGTTGTAGAGGACCTGCTGGATCTTGCCCAAGTCAGCCCGGACAATGAGGGAAGGGGTGTCGAAAATCAGCTCGATAGTGATCCCCTTGGTGCGGCAGGTGCCTTCAAATGTGGCAGCAGTATTTTTTATGACTCTGTTTATGTCAAAGTCTGTCTTATCCAGCAGCGTCCCCTTGTCATCAAAATTATTCAGTGTCAGCAGGCCGCTGGTGAGTTTATTGAGTCTCTCAGTCTCAGTCAGAACGATGTTCAGATACTTTTCCTGCATCTCACAGGGGATGGTCCCGTCCAGCATGGCTTCCACATAGCCTTTAATGGAAGTCAGCGGAGAGCGGAAATCGTGTGAGATATTGGAAATGAATTTTCTCTGGTATTCTCCCGATTTATTCAGCTCACTTGCCATATAATTCAGGGAGGCGGCCAGATAGCCCATCTCATCTCTTGTCTCCACGGGCAGCTTATAGTTCAGGTTGCCGGCGGCATATTCGTTAGCCCCTGTAATGATCCGCTTCAGCGGCACATAGACTGTGAGCGCGAAGGTCAGCAGGATAATAAGGGACAGCAGCAGGATACATCCCCACGTAATATATACGATATTCAGTATGGAATTCTTCTCCCGGTCCAGCTCACTCAGATTATAATGCATGACGATGTAGCCTATTGTGCGGAACTCTGTAGTAATTGGAGCCAGCACGCTTAATACGTCTGAGGAGAACATATGGAAGAAATTGCCCTGCTGGTAGTACCCTCCGCTGAGGGCAGTAGGATCAAAGCCTGGTATGGGAACTGCCATCTCAGGATCATATTCCTTAACTGTATCAAGTATGATCCGGCCTTCCGTATCCACGAGCCATATCTGGACAGACTGGTAGGCGCCCAGAGAATTCAGCACACCGTAGACGCCTTCAGTGGAGGACGTGTTCTTATAGGACTGGACAAGGCGCCCGCTTGCCACGGTATTTGCCTCCTTGTACATGGATTCAGTCTTTGCCTTGATCAGATGGTTCTGGAGCAGCCTGGAAGAAAAAGTGGCTACAGCTATAAAACTTAAGACTCCGAAGCAGATGTAGGCAGCCAGGAATTTTAAGTACAGTGTCTTCTTCATCTAGTTCTTCACCTCGAACTTATAGCCGATTCCCCAGACAGTGGACAGTGCCCAGTGTTCGTTATCCTTGATCTTCTCCCTCAGCCTTTTGATGTGGACATCCACGGTCCTGGTATCCCCAATGTATTCATATCCCCAGATATGGTCAAGGAGCTGTTCCCTTGTAAATACCTGGTTTGGGGAGGAGGCCAGAAAATAAAGCAGTTCCAGCTCTTTTGGAGGCATGTCCACCGATTCCCCTTTGTATATTACAGAGTAATTCGTCTGGTTGATGATCAGGTCCGGATACTCCACATATCTGCCGGAGGGCTTGTTGGCAGGCTTGTCCGGCTGGAAACGGCGCAGCACAGCTTTTACCCTTGCAACCAGCTCCTTGGAATCAAATGGCTTGATCATGTAATCATCTGCACCCAGCTCCAGCCCCAGCACCTTATCAAAAATCTCGCCCTTGGCCGAGAGCATGATAATGGGCACATTTGAGCGCTGGCGCAGCTCACGGCAGACCTGGTAGCCGTCTATTCCGGGCAGCATCAGATCCAGCAGCAGCAGGTTCGGGGCAAAGGAATCGAATTCTCTTAAAGCCTCCTCACCGTCATTTACAATCTTTGTGTCGAAGCATTCCTTAGTAAGATAAAGGGATATCAGCTCCGCAATGTTATTGTCATCATCGACAATCATAATTTTTTGTCTGGCAACCATAATAAACCTCCCGCATTTTGTCTTCTATATTATGTCATTTGAATTCCACGATCGTAACTCCCGCGTCACCTTCTCCAAATTCGCCAAGCCTGTAGTTTGCTACATTTTTGGCACGGCGCAGGTAGGCGTGGACGGCTTTTCTGAGAGCCCCTGTACCCTTGCCGTGTACTACTCTTACCTGGGGGATGTGTGCCAGATATGCATCGTCCAGATATTTGTCCAGCTCAGCGATAGCTTCGTCTGTCGTCTTGCCGAGCAGGTTGATCTCTGTCCCCACGTAGGAGGACTTGGACATTTTGATCTTGCCGGTTCCTGTTTTGGAAAGTCCCGGTCCTGTGACAGAGGGTTCATCCAGGAGCTCCAAGTCTTTGATGTTCACCTGGGAGCGGAGTATGCCCATCTGCACGAACAGATCGCCCTTTGCATTAGGAAGTGTGCTCACCGTACCTTTCAGATTCAGGCTCAGGACCTTTACGCTGTCGCCTATTTTCAGCTCCCTTGGCTTCAGTTCTTTTTTGGGGGCCGGCGCTTTTTTATCAGCCAGCTTCTTTTCCACATTTGACATCTTTTCTCTTAAACGGCTGCGTTCCAGTTCCATCTCTCTGGCAGAGATGTTGGCTTTCCCGAATTTGTTAAAGTTCTTGATAGTAGTATCTGCAAATTCTTTGGCTTCACGCAGTGCGGCAAGAGCCTGCTCATTGGCCTCCCTCAGAATGTTTTCACGGCTGTTTTCCAGCTTTTGCTGCTTTAATTCAAGCTGTTTTTTCAGACCTTCGATCTCGGATTTGTAGCGCCTGATCTCTTCCTGCTCCTGCTCGATGGTCACACGGCTGTGCTCCAGGTCACTTAACAGGTCCTCAAAGCTCTCATCCTGTTCGCTGATCTGTTCTCTGGCCTCCTCAATGACAGCTTTAGGCAGCCCCAGTTTCTCAGAGATGGCGAAAGCGTTGCTCTTGCCTGGAATACCGATAAGAAGGCGGTACGTAGGCTGGAGCGTCTCCACGCTGAATTCACAGCAGCCGTTCTCCACGCCTGGTGTTGTCAGTGCAAATACCTTCAGCTCGCTGTAATGTGTGGTGGCCATGGCACGGACATTCTCCCTGTGAAGCCTGGAGAGGATAGCGATGGCCAAAGCTGCGCCCTCTGTGGGGTCTGTGCCTGCGCCCAGCTCATCAAAAAGAACAAGGGAATGGTCATTTACATGCTTCAGGATAGAGACAATGTTTGTCATGTGGGAAGAAAACGTACTTAAGCTCTGCTCAATGCTCTGCTCATCCCCGATGTCAGCAAAAACCTCCTCAAATACAGAGAGCCTGGAATGGTCAAAGGCCGGGATATGAAGCCCTGCCTGTCCCATCAGGGTAAACAGCCCCACTGTTTTCAGGGAGACTGTCTTGCCGCCTGTATTTGGTCCTGTGATGATGAGCAGGTTGAAATCATCGCCCAGGCGGATATCGATGGGTACCACCTTATGCTTATCCAGCAGGGGATGGCGTCCCTTTTTGATATTGACAATGCCCTGGTCGTTAAAATCAGGCTCTGAACCATTGTAGGATTTTGAAAGCTGGGCTCTGGCGAAGATAAAATCCAGTTTTGTAAGCAGCTTCAGATCCTCCAGAATGGCCTCTGATTCCTCAGCGGCACGTTCACTCAGATTGGAGAGAACGACCTCGATCTCCTTTTCCTCCTTAAGCTCCAGTTCACGAAGCTCATTATTGAGCTTTACTACAGCCATAGGCTCCACAAATATGGTGGAACCTGTGGAGGACTGGTCATGGATCATACCTGAGACCTGTCCCCGGTGCTCTGATTTGACTGGGATACAGTAACGCCCATTCCTCATTGTAATAACTGCATCCTGAAGATAAGTTCTCATAGAACCATTTACCATGGAACTTAACTGGCTGTGGACCTTATCATTTGTCAGTTTGATAGAGCGCCTGATCTGTCTGAGCGCCGGGGTGGCATCATCACTGATCTCCTCCTCAGAAACGATACAGCGGCGGATCTCACTGGACAGCAGAGTCAGAGGCTGCAGCTCCTCAAACAGCCCGTCAAGGCTGTCCGGCGCTTCCTCCGCATTCTCACGCCTGGAGAATGCCTTCACCCTGCTGCATGTTTCCAGAAGCCTGCAGATGCGCAGCAGCTCTTCAATGCTCAGAATACTGCCTATTTCCAGGCGCTTCAGGGAGCCGCGTACATCAGTTACGCCTGAAAAAGAAATACTTCCCTTCTGGTAGATCCTGGATAAGGCATCACTTGTTTCCTTCTGCATCTGCTGTATCTCACCCAAGTCGGAGGAGGGCAGCAGATTTTTACAGAGCTCCTTGCCGGGTACGGAGCCGGCAAACTCTGTGAGCTGGCTGATGATTTTTGTATATTCTAATGTTTTTAATGCTTTCTCATTCATAGTGTAAACCATTCCTTATACTGTTACTGTCTGCTTGTAGTTTTTTGTGCATAACAAAACTGCAACCGGCCGAAATGGGTCTGTAACGGACAGTCACTGCTATCCTTATATTTTAACCTATAATAGAGGAAATGGAAACATGAAATTTGTCCAAATTCATAGAATGTTCATATATATCTGCTAAAATAACCGGGTATTGTGTGAAAAGGGGAATTACACTATGGCGAAACAGGAGAAGAAAGAATTTGATTTTATAAATGAGCAGATAAAGACAAGGCCTTTTTATAAAAAGAAATGGTTTGCCAGGATGATGACGGGAATCGGCTGCGCAGTAGTATTTGGCGGAGTGGCAGGGGTGACCTTTGCAATCGTAAAGCCCTGGGCCGAAAAACAGTTTGGCAATCCGGAGCCCCAGACGCAGATCGTGATACTCCCGGAGGAATCGGAATCTGAGACAGAGAGTGCAGCTGAGACGGAGAGCGCGCTTAAGACAGAGAGCATGCCTGAGACAGAGAACATGTCTGAGACAGAGAGTGCGCCTGTGAAAGAAGGTGCGCCTGAGACAGAGAGTGCGTCTGTGACAGAGAAGGGGACGGCAGGGCCTCCAGAAGACGTGTCTGAGACAACTGTGCCCAGGACAGAGCATTCGGCAGAGCCCACAACTAAGCAAGCCGAGTCAGAGAGTCCAGCAGGCGATGATGATACAGAACCGGCAGTAAACAAAGCAGAGACAGAGCAGACGTCAAAGGAAACCAAGACGGAGCCGCCAGCAAAGGAAACGGAGCCGGAAAGCAAGGCTCCTGCAGAGACATCGGGGGCGGCCGGGACGCATGGGCAGACTGAAAATACAGAGTCTGGCGGAGAACAGGAAGAGCCGGAGAAAAAGGGAATGGAAATAGAAGATTACAAGATGCTGTACGGAAAACTTGCCGAGGTGGCAGGTGAAGCATCTAAATCAGTGGTGACTGTGACTGGTCTTCAGGAAAACGCGAATCTCTTTGATGATGTATACGGCAGCGATATACAGTCCTCCGGGCTGATTGTAGCGACTACAGGCTTAAATATTTATATTCTGACAGAGTGGCGTACCCTGGACGGATCCTCAAAGACTCTGGTTACATTCCCGGACGGATGTACAGCTGAGGCTGTTCTTCAGAAGAGAGATCCGGAGACAGGCCTGGCAATTGTCCGGGTGGCCTTCAGCGCCCTTCCCGCTGACATGAAGTCTGAGATAAAGATAGCTGAACTGGGGAGCTCCCAGAATATCAGCAAAGGCGATCCCGTCATCGCAGTGGGGAGCCCGCTGGGATACAGCAACTCCATAGCATTTGGCATGGTCACTTCCATGACAGAGACGCCGGCAGTTGACTGCTGTTACAACGTGATCACCACAGATATGATCGGCAGCTCCAACGGCAGCGGGATCATACTGGACTTGGACGGCAAGATCATAGGAATAATTTCTCAGGATTTTTATAAAGAAAATGAACAGATCACTGTATCAGGCATCTGTATCTCAGAGCTCAGGTGGCTGATAGAGACACTCTCAAACGACAGTGAGATACAGTATCTGGGCATAGTGGGCAAAGAGGTCACGGACAGCGTGGCAAAAGAGCTTGACATGCCGAAAGGCCTTTACGTAAAGAGCGTGGAGGTGGATTCACCCGCCATGTACTGCGGGATCAGGACTGCTGACGTCATCACTGCGATACAGGGTACAGATATAGAAAATATGGATGATTATGTGGAAGTGCTCCGCAGGCATAAGTCAGAAGATGTACTTAAAATAACGCTGATGCGCCAGGGACCGGACGGGTATGTGGAGATGACAAAGGATATTACGGTAGGGGCACGTTAGAGCATTTTTAAAACACGCTCCAGAGCGCAGCAGCGGCTCTTAGCAGCGCCAAGGTCAGGCAAGCCTGACTTTGGCTCGTTGCTTACGGAAATAAAAAGTGTCTGTAGGATTAAGAGGAGGAAGAAATGAAGTTTATTGAGACATTAAGAGAAGGAGAACGGGTAGGAGATATCTATCTGTGCAAATTCAGACAGGCAGCAGTTACAAAGAACGGGAAATCATATGAAAATGTGATCCTTCAGGACAAAACAGGCACATTGGACGCCAAGATATGGGAGCCCAATTCCCAGGGCATAGATGATTTTGAAGTCCTGGATTATGTATATGTGGTGGGAGACGTGACAAGCTTCCAGGGAGCGCTTCAGCTGAACATCAAAAGAGTCCGCAAGGCAAATGAAGGTGAGTATGAGCCGGCGGATTTCCTTCCTGTCAGCCACAGGGATATTGATGAAATGTACCAGGAGCTTCTCCAGCTCATTGGACAGATACAGGATCCGTACCTGAAGCAGCTGACTGACAGTTACTTTGTAACTAATGAGAACTTTATCAAGGCTTTTAAATTCCACTCAGCCGCAAAGAGTGTACACCATGGATTCGTGGGCGGCCTCCTGGAACATACGCTGAATGTGATGAAGCTGTGCGAATACTATGCGAACCAGTACTCCTTCTTAAACAGAGATCTGCTGTATACAGCAGCAGCATTTCATGATGTTGGCAAGATTCGCGAACTGTCAGCTTTCCCGGAAAACGATTATACGGACGACGGGCAGCTGCTGGGACACATCGTCATGGGAGTTGAGCTTGTGGGTGCCAGCATCCGCAGGATACCCGGGTTCCCCAAGAAGCTTTCCAGTGAACTGAAGCACTGCATCCTGGCCCATCACGGTGAGCTGGAATACGGTTCCCCAAAGAAACCGGCCCTCGCAGAGGCCCTGGCCCTGAACTTTGCCGACAACACAGACGCAAAGATGGAGACCTTCAAAGAAGCTCTCGCCAGCGGCGGCGACAACACAGACTGGCTTGGATATAACAGGCTGTTTGAATCGAACATTCGGAAGACCAGTATTTAGGAGCATGCAATCGTATGACCTATTGATCCTGGCATCAAGGAATTGAATATTTGGAATCAGGATGAGCTGTGAGGGCAGAAGAAATAATTATTTTCTGGCTTCACAGCTTTTCAAATATGCTTTAAAATAAAGAGAACAGCGGCGGAATGGCCGTTCATATCAATAGGCTCAATAAGTTAAAAATAAAATTTAAAGTTGGGAGATGTTTGAAAAAATGTTCACTGTGAAATGAGCAGTATACCGCAAAGCAGGGCAAACAGTTTCAGGGAATAAATTTTCAAACAGGCTTAGGAATACAGGAAGTGAGAGGAAGAGAAAGTATGCTGAAGAAGGGCGACATTGTACAGGTTAAAATCGAAGATATGGGAAATGATGGGGAAGGCATCGGCAGAGCCGAAGGTTTTACCCTTTTTATAAAGGACGCGGTAATTGGTGATACAGTGCAGGCACTTGTCATGAAAATGAAGAAAACATATGGATATGCCAGGCTGATGGAGGTGACTGAGCCGTCACCAGACCGGGTGACACCGGCTTGCCCAGTGGCAAGGCAGTGCGGGGGCTGTCAGCTGCAGTCCATGAGCTATGAAAAACAGTTAGAATTCAAAGAGAATAAGATAGCAAATCATCTCAGGCGTATTGGCAAATTTGAGGAGATCCCTATGGAGCCGATAATTGGCATGGAGCATCCGTTCGGTTACAGAAATAAAGCCCAGTTCCCTGTGGGAAGAAATAAAGAGGGAAAACTGGTAGCAGGATTCTATGCGGGACGTACCCACAGCATTATAGATAATAGAAAATGTATCCTGGGTGTGCCTGAAAATGAGATCATACTGGAAAAGGTACTTTCCTTCATGGAGGAATACGCCATAGAGCCTTATAATGAAGAAACCGGGACAGGCCTGGTACGCCACATATTGACAAGATACGGGTTCAGGACAAAACAGATCATGGTGTGCCTCATCATTAACGGCAAAGTTCTCCCCCATAAAGACAAACTGACAGAAAGCCTCTGCCAGATCCCGGGAATGACAAGCATCAGCCTGAACGTAAATATGGAAAAGACAAATGTGATCCTGGGCAGGGAAATTATCAGCCTGTGGGGCCAGACATATATCGAAGATTATATTGGAGATGTCAAGTATCAGATATCACCGCTTTCCTTCTATCAGGTCAATCCTGTACAGACAGAGAAGCTGTACGGACAGGCCCTGGAATATGCCGGCCTGACAGGAGGCGAGACTGTGTGGGATCTGTACTGCGGCATCGGAACTATCTCTCTGTTCCTGGCTGAGAAAGCAAGGAAAGTATACGGTGTAGAGATAGTACCCGAAGCCATCGAAGACGCCAGGAACAATGCAAGGATAAACGGGATACACAACGCAGAATTTTACGTAGGCAAAGCAGAAGAGGTACTTCCTCGTAAGTATAGGGAAGAAGGCATCACAGCCGACGTGATCGTGGTAGACCCGCCAAGAAAAGGGTGCGACGAGAGCCTCCTTGAAACAATTGTGCAGATGGCGCCCGAAAAGGTGGTGTACGTAAGCTGCGACAGCGCTACATTGGCGCGGGATTTGAGGTATCTCTGTGACAGGGGGTATGAGCTGCGGCGGTGCAGGGGGGTGGACCAGTTTGGGGAGACGGTGCATGTGGAAACCGTCACGCTTCTCGTGCGGAAAGGTTGATTCTACGGGCGTTTGCGGGATTATATGAGGAAAATGAAGTTGTGTTTTAACGAAAAGTGAGATGGATAAGTTTCCTCGGATGTGGGGATGGGGTAACGCCATGTGAATATGAGAAAAGTAATTTATTTCGTTGAAATGAACCACGGGGCAAAACCTATACTTTTTAGCAAAAGGTATACTCTGAAGCAAATGACCTACTTATGACAAAAATAGGGTACTTCGCTTTGATGGATTGATTAAAATACATTAAATTGAACTTAGCAATAATTAAAATTTTTGGAGGAAAACTAAGAATCAAAATGGAAGAAGGATATGTTTATATTCTACGTAATGATTCATTAAAAGGGCTGCTTAAAATAGGAAGTACAACATTCGGAGCTGAAAAAAGAGCCAAACAGTTATCTAATACTACAGCCATTCCTACCCCTTTTATAGTAGCTTATGAAATTTATGTTCGTCATTACGAAGAATTTGAAAAGACTATACATAATAAGTTGGCTATTTACAGAGTGAGTTCTAAAAGAGAGTTTTTTGAAGTATCTATTGAGAAAGTTATAGAAATAATGAATGATGAAAAAGAGAAGCCATATTACAAAGCAAATGATAAATATTCAGCTATTGAAATTTTACCCCAATTAGTAAAAAAATATGGTATCTATATTGAGCCCAATATTGTATCAGCAAGAATATATCAGGAAATAGATAAAGTCTATTTTGAATATACAAAGTATGAATATATAGCAGATTATTTAAAAGATCAAATTATAAAACGAATTGATTTAGGTTTCATAATAAACGGGGTAGATGAAAGAGATAAAACTTTTAAAGAAACAGTAGCCATTGAAACAAATGTGAATATTTTTCTTGGATTAGATGACCTTTCAATGGCTAATTGTGTTGGTGATTTATTTATAAAGGAATGGTTTAACATATAAAAGTGGTTAAATGGAAGGAGTTTTATGGAACAGAAATTTTATGAACAAATAAAATGTATTCTTTCGGAAGCCAGAGATAAAGTATATCAAACAGCAAACTTTGCAATGGTGGAGGCATACTGGGATATAGGAAAAAGTATTGTGGAACAGCAGGATGGTTATGAGAAAGCTGAATATGGTACCAGACTAATAGCAGAGTTATCGAAACAGATGACAATAGATTTTGGGAAAGGTTTTACGCCAACAAATCTCAAATATATGAGGCAGTTTTATTTGACGTTTCCAATTCGTCACGCACTGCGTGACGAATTGAGTTGGACACATTATCGCCTGCTTATGCGAGTGGAAAATGAAAATGCTCGTCAGTTTTATATAGAAGAGGCAGTAAAATCAAATTGGAGTACGCGGCAGTTAGAAAGGCAAATCAATTCGTTCTTCTATGAAAGGCTGCTTTCCAGCCAGAATAAAAAGGAAGTTTCGGAAGAAATTCAAAAATTAGAGCCTGCAAAAGTGCCAAAAGATATTATCCGTGACCCATATGTATTAGAGTTTCTGGGATTGAGTCCGAATAATGATTTTTATGAGAGCGATCTAGAAGAAGCATTGATAACTCATTTGCAGAAGTTCCTTTTAGAATTGGGGAGGGGATTTTCCTTTGTTGCCAGACAAAAGAGGATTACATTTGATGGACGGCATTTCCGAATAGACCTTGTCTTTTACAACTACATCTTGAAATGCTTTGTGTTAATTGATTTGAAAATTGGAGATTTGACACATCAAGATTTAGGGCAGATGCAAATGTATGTACATTACTATGAACGTGAATTAATGAATGAAGGAGATAATCCTCCAATAGGAATTGTATTGTGTGCGGATAAAAGTGAATCTGTAGTTAAGTATACGTTGCCAGAAAATGAAACACAGATTTTTGCATCAAAGTATAAGTTATATCTGCCAAGCGAAGAAGAGTTGTTGCAGGAATTACAGAGAGAATACCAAGCATTGGAATATGATAAGGAAAACGGAAAATAACATTATATTTTAGCGATGTGCAATTTTTGCAGGAAATTTATTAAAGGGGGTAAATGTTTTCATAAAGGGGTGATTTTTATTCAAAAGGGGTAGGCAGGGTAAATAAACGAAGAAATTTACCCCACCATGCTTATACAATAACCCTTTTTGCCATGTAGTATAATACAAGCGTTTCACCGCATGTGGAGACGGTGTGCCTTTTAGCCCGTAAATAAGCTTGCTTACTAAGGATACAGACGATAAAAGTAGTGATTTGCCTACCAGCTGCCTACCCTTTTTTAATTGGGTAGGCAAAATCATCTTACAGCTTTTTCAAAAATGTCAACAGCATCGCTCTGGAGCTTTTCTGTATTGAAGACATATCTTTCCAAAGTGGTCTTGATATCCTTGTGCCCCAGACGTTCCATAACAGTCCGCGGCCAGGCTCCATTTTCGGCGAGAATGGTCCCATGAGTATGCCTCAGGCAATGATGGTGGAACAAAGGGTTATTCAATGAATCATGGATCACGCGTACACAGTATTTAAAAGTATCGGTTGTAGTCAGCTCACCACTCTCTTTTACAGCAGCTGGCCATATCTCCTTATAGGGGACGATAATATCAGCCCTGGCCTGGGTTATTGTTCCATCGTCAGCAAGATAAGTTTTTAGATAATAAGGCCCGTATTTAAGCATATTTTTCTTACGGCTGGTAACTTCTTTTTTAAGTGCATTTAGTAGTTCAGGCCCAATCTTTATAGTTCGAAAAGAATCAAATTTAGGATTACACAGCACCCAATTTTTGTTTTGCATCTGCATTTGGTGGTTTACAGAAAGGGTGCTATTTTCAAAATCGACATCTTCAAGTAAATCTATCCCATAACTTTCCCCCAAACGTAAACCAGCATAAAATCCTGACATTAAAGGCAGATAAAAATGTGTACCTGCAAAACGTGCAAGGATGGTCTCCCACTCATCCAGAGACAGGATATAATCTGTCTTAGTCTGTGCGTTCTTGTCTACCGGGATTTTAGGGATTTTTACATAATCACAGGGATTATATTTAATATATTTACATGGCTGTACAGCATAATTCAGAGCGCCGGACAGACAGGTAAGTGAATTTTTAATCATGCTCTTTGACAGCCCCTTTTTAACCTTCAGATCATCCACCCAAAGTTGTATAATGTCGGGTTCCAGGGACGCGAGACGATACTTACCCAAAACAGGCTTAATATGGATACGGATTTTACTTTCATAATCTCTCTGGGTGTTATAAGAGAGATGCTTTTTTACATAATTTTCAAATCAGTAATCCATATAATCGGACACAGAGATCGTTGATGGGGTAAACACTCTTCCGCTCTGGTGCGGAAGCCGACTTTTGAAATAGGGTTGCGTTTTCCATCAACTCGGGCACCCTCGAAGCTGTATTCCCGGGTTTTTCCTCTTTTTCGTGTTAGTAATTCTCCCATAGTATCATCCTCCTTATAATTTTACGGTATTTTTTTATGAAAAGTGAGGTAGTCTTTGACACTACCGTGAAAATAATGGAGGTACTCTTATGATAAAGACAGCATGACAACTGAAGGATTTGATCCGCAACCTGTCAAAAGAAAAATCTGCGGATGCACAGATTTTAGTGAAGAATTATATGTTGGAGTGTTTTCTGGAACGCATTTCTCTTCTAAAAAATATATATCCACCGGCAATGCGATTACACCAAGAGAAGTCCGATACCATTTCAAATTCATGCTGGAGGATCGCACCATTGACATTATTGCGCATAATCTGGAAACGGTTCTGGCTGAGAAGCTAGAATCCATTATCACTCGGGCAGTTACCAATACACGGATGAGAGATTTTTATGATGTTAATGTTCTGTATCAGCTTTACGGAAAACATTAGACCAAACCGTGATGCATGATGCGTTGCTTGCAACAACTCGTAAACAGAGTACAGAAAACCATCTGCCAGAAGTTATGGATGAAGTGGAGAATAGTCCTATACTGCAGAGGTTTTGGTTACTTATCAGAATAAATTCTTCTATGCAGCGGAATAAACTGGGGCAATGTCATAATGGTGATGCGCGAACTGTGTGCTGAACAAATCAGAATTGCCAATAAGCAGCAAATTGATTGAGAAATCTAATCGAGAAGGTGAAGATTCCGTGTAACAAAACCATCGCATTTCTACCAAATGAGATGTGACAATTGTTGATATTGTGATATAATTGTAAAAAAGTGGAGAGGAGGTCTTCCAATGTCGAAACACCAAGCTTCTGAACAGATGATAGGCTATTTATATCAGGTTCGATATGCTTTAGCTTTATTACTGGATGATGAAAATCCTGATTTTCAAATAAGCATCGAAAAATTTGACGATGTTGCTTTTAGTCAGGATGGAGAACCAAGGCAGTTGATACAGTTAAAGCACCATGTGCAAAAGCATGGAAATCTTACAGATGCAAGTACTGACTTGTGGAGAACGTTAAAGGTTTGGATTGATACAATTACCAAAATCCCAGATATGCTTAATGAAACAAAATTTTTAATAATTACGACAGCCGTTGCACCTGATGAGGCAGCCTCAGACTTTTAAAAAAACAACGATAAAAGAAATGCGGATAATGCATATCAGAAATTAAAAAGTGTTTCTGACAAATCAGAAAATAAGGAACATAAAAAGTACTATGAGGCTTTTTCAAAAACAGATGAAAATACCCTGAAAAAGTTACTTAGTCAAATTTATATTATTGATAATGCAAGTAATATCATTGACGTTGAGAAAACATTTCGCAAGCAAATACGCTATAGTTGCATCCCCAAATATGAAGATTCAATATGTGAACGTCTGGAAGGCTGGTGGTATAAGAAAGCGATTGAGGCTCTCTGTTCAGACAATCCTATATTTGTTACTCAAAATCAAGTGAGGTCGTTTATAGTATCCATAAGTCAAGAATACACCGATGAAAATCTTCCAATTGATATTTTTGATGTGGGAGATTTCAAAGAAAGTGATTTGGGCGCAGATGAAAAGATTTTTTACGAGCAGCTTAAACTGATTTCAATAGGAAGCCGTCGGATGCAGATGGCACTAAGAGACTATTATCGTGCATTTAGACAAAGGGCTAATTGGATTAGAAATGATCTTCTTTATATAAATGAGTTAGGTAAATATGAAGAAAGATTAATTGACGAATGGGAGCATTCTTTTGCTTCAATGGAAGATGAGTTGATGGAATATGCGGGTGTGACCGAAGATGAGAAAATTAGAGAGGGTCGCAAGCTTTTTACTGATATCGAGAAGAAAGATATAAGAATTCGTCCAAAATGTCAAGAGGCTTTTGTAATGCGTGGTAGTTATCACATTCTAGCAAATCAACTTAGAGTAGGGTGGCATAAAGATTTTTATGATCGCCTCAAGGAACTATTGAATAATTAAAGGGAGGTGGTTACAAGTGAAAAGCTGGAAAATAAGAGCACATGAGGTGGCCTATCTCCTAAATCCGGCGTTCTGCGGGAGATTATTGTATACAACAATTAAGACTTATGGTGAGAAAACAAATCGTGCATTTCCGTTTCCACTTATTTACTTGGTTTTGCCTCTTGTACTTCACAAAGGAACCAGAAGTTGTATAAATAGCCGTACACAATTGCTATTATGGGTTCAGAAGTATCCACAATTGTTAATTGACTTTCCCCAAAGAGCAAAAGAATTGGTTCCGATTACAAATGAATCTATCGAATTTCTTTTGCAAACAGAAAAAATACTTTTAACTCCAAATGGAGAGTTAGAGGCACCAGCAAGTGCACGGTCTTTAAGCAAAACCAAATTTGTAGATGATGAAGTAACAGAGTGCATAAAAAAGAGTGAACATATAGCTAAATGGTTTGCAGGGGCTGGAAAAGTAGAGACAATATATGTTGAATTGGGGGTGAGACCATAATGCAGATACGTGAACTTGTGCTATATGGTTACAATGGAAAAGTGCGGCATCTTCCTTTCGTATTGGGTCAGGTAAATATTATTACAGGAAGATCAAAATCAGGAAAATCTGTAGTGGGAGATATCATAGATTATTGCTTAGGAGGGGACTCTTGCAATATCGCAGATGGTGTTGTTCGTGATAATGCATCGTGGTATGGGATTTTGCTTCAGTTTGATTGTGAACGTGTATTTGTGGCACGTAAAAACCCAGATAAAGGACAGCAAACAACAAAATTTTGTTACATTGAAGTTGGAGAAAAAATAGAGGTTCCTGAACAACTCAATTTTTTATCTAATACAAATGTTGCTGGAATTGAACAGGCACTAACGAGTAGGCTGGGAATATCAGAAAATCTAAATATACCACCTGAAGGACAAAGTCGCTTACCGCTGGCTGCTAATATTAGACATGCATTATACTATTGTTTTCAAGGTCAAGATGAAATTGCTGCAAAGAATTTTCTGTTTCACCACCAATCTGATGACTTCATTACCCAAGCGATTAAAGATACTTTGCCATATTTTTTAGGAGCCGTTAGCGAAGAAGCCTTGGCACTTGAAAACGAAAGAGTATTGCTAAAACGAAAACTAGTATTAGAAAAGCGAAAACTTGAAGAAAATCGTTATTTAATGGGCGGAGGTTTTGAAAGAGCAGTTTCCCTGATTGAGGAGGCCCGTCAAGTTGGTCTTATTGATAGTTTAACATCGGTTGACTATCAAGATTATCATGCAATGTATGCCGTATTACAAGATGCTATGAGCTGGACTCCAAGCAAGGTGGAATCCAATAATGCAATGGATCGCCTCACTTTTTTGCAAAGTGAACTGCAGAAGATACAGGAAGATTGCGATGAGATTAGCATTAATATTGAGAATGCCAAAAGATTTGTTGGAGAGACAACAGGATATTCTGGAGAAGCCAAGCACCAGAAGGTAAGACTGGAGTCAATTGGACTTTTTGAGCAACTAAATTTTGAACCAGAAAAGTGTCCGTTATGTTCTGGAAAGCTGGAACAACCGCTCCCTAGCGTGGAAATGATAAAAACCTCTATCAAAAATTTAGACAAGTCGATTGCAAATGTTACGCGTGAACAGCCTAAGTTACGCTCTTTTATTTCTGATTTGGAGCAGGAACGTGAGAAAAAACAAGAGATACTTCGGACATTTGAGGTTGAAATTGATGGGTTATACAGGCAGGATGATGACAAAAAACGCCTACAAGATTTAAATGCTAGGCGAGCCAAGGTTGTCGGGAGAATTAGCTTATGGGTTGAAAGCGTTGAGGCTGATATGGAATCAGAGAAGCAAGAGCAAGTGATTAAAAAAATTGAAGATCGTCTCACTGAAATAGATAGTATTCTTGATAGAGATTCTGTTGAGGAGCGAAAACAGTCAGTTCTTTCTCGCATACAAGGTAATATGACAGCTTGGGCTGAAGAATTGCAACTTGAACATTGCGATAATCCATACCGGCTTGATTTAAATAAAGTTACTGTTATAGTGGATAAACCAGAAAGGCCAGTGCCGTTAAAACAATTAGGTAGCGGTTCAAACTGGGTAGGAGTTCACCTTATTACTTATTTTGCGTTACAACAGTTCTTTATTATGGCAAATCGTCCTGTTCCAAGTTTTATATTTCTTGATCAACCTTCGCAGGTTTACTTTCCTTCAGAGTTGGATGAAAAGAATATTGACTGGAACGAAGTCAATAAAATGTACCAGTTTATAATTAGACGTACAGAGGAGATGAAAGGAAAGCTGCAGGTTATTATTGTTGACCATGCGGAACCAAATAAAGATAAGGAATTCTACAAAAAATACATTCGTGAAAACTGGTGGCCAATTGACAAAAACCTCGTGCCAAATGATTGGTATGAGAGTAAATCTCAAGAGTAATGCATAGGTTAATTTACATTTTGGAAATGGAAGCATCAGTCACAATCAGGCGATGGACAAAGCACAGACAGAATACAAAAAATACAGAGCCAAAACACTCAGTAGTGTGGAGCAGGACTATTTGGATAGCATAAAGCAATTGGAGCAAAAGAGTAAAAAGAAGTAAAAGCGAACTCTTCGGAAAATTTGAATGGTTCATAACAGTACAGATGCTATTTGAACCATTCGGGTTTGCTGAATAGTTCAGAATACGCCACATTCATCAGTTGTAAAGAAATTCTTTATATCTGCAGTTTGAGTTGTTCGAAATTTTGGATAACTGGATACGGAGTGTCCAAGGAAAAACGATGTCAAGACGATGGGAGTGGACCTATTCCCTCATAGCCATATTATCGGGTATGGAAAAGTTGAATAGTGTAGTGAGATTTAGGGTGACGGGCCTGATATAACAGGTAAAAAGACGATGTATGGAATTGATGCGGAGAGTGCTATCAAAAAGATGATGTGACGAAAAGATTTTACCAATAAACTAAAGGGAAAGTAAATTATGGCTAGTGAAATTTTTAAGAATATAATAGAGCAAAAAATAGATGTTTTTGCTAGTACTTTTGGAGATGTTGCAAATAATATCTTTACTAGAAAAGATAAAATATTCCATCCATTAGAGTACGGGATGTATAAGGAAAGAGCTGCAAAAGAGTTATTAATGTATACAAGTAATAAAAGTATCAATATTTCCGATGGTTTTTTAATTACCTCAAACAATAGTGTTAGCACACAATGTGATATTGTAATGTATAAAAATAATACTATTCCATTAATAGATAACGGCATATGTAAATTTTTCCCTATTGAGATTGTAAAAGGTATTGGTGAAGTAAAATCAACTCTTGATAAAAAAGAGTTCTCAGATGCTTTAATAAAACTTTCAAAAAATAAAATGTTGCTTGATGAACGATCTAAATCATCAATAACTCAATTAAATAAATTTGATGAATGTAATGAAATTTTTACATTTTTAATATGTAATAAGTTATCTTTTAACTTTACAGAAATTGATTTCGATGAGGTTTATAAGGATATTTCAGAAGTAAAGTACAGGCATAATGTGATTTTGAGTTTACATGATGGATTTTTTTCATATAAATTAACAGATACAGATGTATTAAAAAAGTTTGCGTCTATTATAAAAGGATCTGAGTTAAAAAATGATGATGCAATAATATGGGATTTTCCACATCATATAGTAGATGAAGCAGATTATAAATGTGATAATCATTTTATAGAAATTAACATGGACGATGAATATAATCATATTATACAGTTTCTAATCAGCATTAATTCACTTTTAGATAAAATTAATGAATATGAATTTTCCTTTGCCTCATATTTGACTTCTGATATTATTTAATATAGAAATGATTCAAAAGAAGTTATTTCTGTATGACATAAAACTTTTAATTCTTTAACGAGACAGATTAAGTCTGGCAGGTAAAACTATCTTATTCAAAAAAATTTTGTTGAATGCTTTATTGAATGTAGGGACTGTGACATTATTTGCAGTAAATCAGCTCGTTTATTGAGTTAATAGAAGAATAATCCTGTATATTACGGTAAAAATGCTTCCGGAATAACGGTTCAGATTCGCGCACGAGAATATTCATACCCATCAGCATACTTGAGACCAAAAGCAGATTAAAAACCCCTCTTACTATAGACTCATTACCAAAAATATAGTAAACTGAACTTATCATATCATAATTTAAATTTAGGAGGCAAAAGCTATGTCTAATCAATACAAGGTAATTGATGAAAAAACATGGAACAGGGCAATGCATTGTATGGTTTTCAGGAATAGTATCGAACCTGCATTTTGTGTGACATTTGAAGCGGATATTACAAACTTTAGACATACTGTTAAAGAGCAGGGGCTTTCCTTTACAATGGCTATGGTATATGCAGTTTGTAAATGTGCGAATGAAATTGAGGCGTTCCGCTATCGGTTTGCAGATGGACAGATAGTGTTATTTGACAGGATTGATACTGCATTTACATACCTGAATAAAGAGACGGAGCTGTTTAAGGTAGTGAATGTTCCGTTTATAGATGATTTGAAAGAATACTGTGAATTGGCGCTAAAGACAGCAGATGAACAGAAAGAATATTTTACAGGTCCCTTGGGAAATGATGTGTTCCAATGTTCTCCTATGCCTTGGGTTACATATACGCATATTTCGCATACGAATGCGGGGAAGAAAGACAATGCAACCCCTCTTTTTGATTGGGGAAAGTATTATGAAAAAGATGGACGGACAATGATACCGGTTTCTGTTCAGGCACATCATTCTTTTGTGGATGGTCTGCATATAGGACAATTTGTAGAAAAACTGCAGAATTATTTTGATGAGTGTTGATTTTGAAGCTGTAAAAATTGAAAAATGAAAATCGGAGAGGTGATATAGGTGAAACGATGCATTGTATTGAGCGGAATTGTCGAGTAAACCAATAATAATTTCAGGAGGTATTTAAGATGATTCCGCAAGATAAAATTTATCCGCGTTCTAATGATATGCAGACCGTATATTTGAAAAATGTTGTTAACAATGTGAATATTGAAGTGGGCGATTATACGATATACAACGATTTTGTGCATGATCCGTGTGGCTTTCAGGGAAATAACGTGTTGTACCATTATCCGATTAACGGTGACAAACTTTAAATCGGTAAGTTCTGTTCTGTTCTGTTGCGTGCGGCGCTAAATTTTTATTCACCAGTGCAAACCATGCAATGAAGTCGCTTTCCACATATACTTTTCCTATTTTCTTCGAAGAGTGGGATTTAGATGTGAAAAATATCACTTCAGCATGGGACAACAAGGGCGATATTATCATTGGCAATGATGTATGGATTGGATATGAGGCTGTGATTCTTTCAGGAGTAAAGATTGGAGACGGGGCTGTTATAGGCACAAGAGCTGTAGTTACAAAGGATGTTCCGCCATATACAATTGTTGGCGGTGTCCCGGCCAGACCAATCAGAAAGAGGTTTTCTGATGATATTATTTCTGAATTGCTGAGAATTCAGTGGTGGAATTGGCCCGCGGACAGAATCCGCAGGAATATTGCTGATATTCAATCGGGAAATATTGATGCATTGAAATCGTTTGACAGTATGGTTTGCAAGAAAATTTAATCTTATCTGATAGGGCATGAATGTTTTTAATTGGATATGGATGCAGGTTTTTGAAACAGCGGTAAAAAAGATGAAAACATGACATACAGTTGTCATATTGACTTTGATAAAATATTGCTGTAACAAACTGCAGGATGGAGCAAGAATGGGCATGGACAAATATTTTAAATAGGTGTTCATGCCTTTTTCTATAATGGAGGAGTGAGGGAATATGAAAATGCCGGAAAAAATAGAGCCTGCCATGTTTGCACCGTGTGGAATGAATTGTCTCGTGTGTTATAAGCATTGCTATCATAAGAGGCCATGTGCAGGCTGCCTGAATAGTGATTTGGGAAAACCGGAGCATTGCAGGAAGTGTAAAATAAAAGACTGCGCAAAAGAGCAGAATCTTACCTACTGCTTTGAATGTCCCTCTTATCCATGCAGGCAGATAAAGTTATTGGAAAAAAGCTATAATACCCGTTATTATGCCAGCCTTATAGAAAACAGCAGGATTGTACATAAACAGGGATTGACGGAATTTCTGGATAAACAGAGAGAAAAATACACCTGCCCGGAATGCGGCGGCATTATCTCGATTCATGACGGCGAGTGCAGTGAGTGCCAGCATAAAGTATGGTAAAGGTAAAAGAGAGGGTAAAAGAGAGAAGGGAGTGAAAGTACATATGGAAAAGCGAATAAGCTGCTGCGGAACAATATGTTTAGAGTGCGAGTATTATCCAGACGGGTGCCGGGGATGTGAAGAGATAGAAGGAAGGGTATTTTGGCTGGAATATACGGGTGAAAGTATTTGTGATATTTATGACTGCTGCCGGAAACAGAAAAAATTTGTCTGCTGCGGACAGTGTGACGAACTTCCCTGCCGCCGCTATGAACGAGATGATCCGACCAAGACACCAAAAGAGAATGAGGCGGATCATTGCAGGCAGATGAAGACTTTAAAGGTATATCAGGAGATAGAAAATCTGGTTTTGGATTTGCGTCAGCAGGATTCCAGGAAGGCATATGAAAGTCTTAAAGTGTTGAAACAAAAGAGCCGGGAGGATGCTTTTGTATATTCGTTTCTGGATGATTTTATTCAAATGATGGAGGATAAAAATTCCTATTTCAGAACCCGGGGATTACAGCTTATTGCGGCGAATGCAAGATGGGATGAGGACAATAAAATTGATGAAGTGGTTGATAAATATCTTAAACATATCATGGATGAAAAGCCGATTACGGCAAGGCAATGTATCCAGGCGCTGCCTGAAATTGCACAATATAAAGAAGGACTGAAAGCAGATATTGTGGAGGCGCTGCAGCATGCAAAACCGGAGTGTTACCGGGAGAGTATGATTCCATTGGTGAAAAAGGACATAGAAGAAGCACTGCAGAAGATTAAATGTTTATGACGGAAAAACAAGCGGTATTGGAAGCTAAGGGAACCATCCAAAATAGTATAAGAGAGGTTGATTATGATGGAAAAAATACCGGATATTGAAGAAATCAGAGCATTAGTTGGAGCTCCGCTTTGTGAAATATGGGTTAAATTGTGTGATGCGATTGACATGAAATATGAGATGGAATGTACCTGGAACAGCGGCGGCAAAGCATGGACGTATGAGTACAAATACCGCAGGGGCGGAAAAACACTGTGTGCACTTTATGCAAGGAAGGACTGCATTGGTTTTATGGTTATATTTGGGAAAGCCGAGAGAGAAAAATTTGAAGCTGTCAGAGCGGAATTTGGGACTGAGATTCAGAGAGTCTATGATGAGGCAACCACCTATCACGATGGAAAATGGATGATGTTCATGCCGCAGGATACCTCTATGTTTCCTGACTTTTTGAAATTACTGGAAATAAAGAGAAGGCCTAACCGGAAGTGATAGAAGATGTTTGAAGAGAATTCTGCGGTCTGCTTTGGAAAACTTACAGATAAAATGGTTATTTTGAATGAAAGCAGACGGAAAAACAAAGTCTTTTTATCTGGGACAGATACTCTCAGGCATAAGTAAAAAATTACTGAAACTTTTTACTTCTCATGCTATACTTAATAAAACAAATGTAAGAGCGGCATAGCGTTTACAAATTGTGAAAAAACAAGTTAAGAGGCAGGTTTGATCATACTAGAATTTGATTACGTAAAAATATTTGATAACAGAAGACAAGGGGATAGTGTGTTTCTTGCAGATGAGCTGGCTACTGGCCTGGATAATGAGGGATTGGAAGATGAAATTGATGAAAACCCCGGGCGTTATTTAAGGCTTCCAACGAAATTTGAGATTCATGAATATCATATCATGGAAGAATTTATCCAGACTTTAAAAGGTGAGAGGGCGGACAGACTGGAATACGCCATACAGGGGCGGGGGGCGTTCAGGAGATTTAAGGATATGGTTGGCAGAATGGGAATTTCACAGCAGTGGTATGATTTTCAGGCGGAATATTACAGGAATCTGGCTATTGAGTGGTGCCGGGATCATGGGTTAGAGTATACGGAGTGAAGCATGTGAATATCAGGCTTGCGGAAAAGTTTGGCAGGGTGATTGTGGCTGAGGATAGCGGAACGCTTATGGGCTGGCTGTGGTGGAATTTGTTCAGGGATAATATGCTGTTTATGAAGAATCTTGATAAATTTTCGGAATTATAATTGAGATAATTGGGGGAGGTGCAAAATGCTGCTTTTTGATAATATAGAGTATGAACATTTTTTTAATCCTCTATGCTGTAAGAATAGAAAAATATATTATGAGTGCATTTTGCAGCTCATTGAAAAGTCGAAGTCTGTTCCGCTTCTTTATGAAAAGGATGCCAGGGATACTTTGATTCTTTATTTTAGAAACTGTAAATATGTGGTGGCTGATGAGGACAACAGCGGGGATGCTGACGAGAATATCAGCAGTAAAAAATCGGAAACGGAGAATGCAAGTGCGCTTTTAAGGTATTTCAGGTATTGTGGCTGGGTTTCAGAAAAAGAGATTGGCAGAAATGGTGATAATATTGCCACAGTTTCGCCTTATTGCAGAAAAATGATTGATGCCATTGAGCGGATCTTTAACCGTGATAATAACCGCGGGGCGCTGACAAACCATATTTTCATGATTTATGATATCCTGCATTCTGCTTTTATTGTGGATCACGGAAGAACACTCAGACCATATTCGAGTATACTTGTCCCGGTAACGGATAGTGTGTCGGATTTGAAGAATGAACTTCTCATATTAAAAGACAGCATTCGTTCTATCATGCGGATGGTTATTAAAATGACTGAGACGAATCAATTGGGGCAGTTCATTATCAAGGATGAGATGATGGAATCATTTTTTAATGACTACTTTTTTATAAAGAAAGGCGGCCTGATTCCGGGATATATTGAAGAAATCGAAAAGATGCTGAGGAAGATCATAAAAACTGAAGTTTATGAGAACATGATCAAGGAGTATCAGAGTTTCAACAATGTAGATGAGATCAAGGCCCGTGAGACAGTAGATGGCCAGCTGGCTGAGGTCAGGAGTTTCATAAGCTATGATTATATTAAAGAGATGGATTTTATTGATAAGAAAATCAATAATTACTACAGTCTTTATTCCACCAGGATCCTTATGGTGTTAAGCAACAGTGTGAATATGCAGACGTATCTGAATGATCTGTTGATGGCAATTAAAGACTTTGATGCAGATGAGAAGAAAGAAATCCTGGATGATGTCTCGAAATTCTTTAGTCTGCAGTCTTATAAGTATGTTGGCAGGAAATCTATTGAGCGGAGAAAGAAGCGCAAGCCTAACACAAAGAGCGGCGCCCTGGTTATCAGTTCCTTATCGGATGAAGACAGGGCAAGGCTCACCAGGGAACTTTTGTATGAGTACCCTGACCGGTATGGAGTAAAGCAGGCTGCGGGTTATTTTAATAAGCTATTCATTGATAAAGAAAGCATAATACCGGGTGAAACAATGATCAGGACAAGAGATGACGCTATGATGGTAGCTGCCAGCATTATTTATTCCGGCAGCAGTGAATTCCCGTATGAAGTGGAATTTTTAGATGGGATAATTGAGACTGAGGCTGCTGTGATCAGCAAGATCAGGATAAAAAGGAAGAGCTGAATGGGTGATATTAGATTAAATATTTCTGTAAAGGAAGAAAATAATATATTGTTCAAACGCTGCATACGTAAACTGCTGGAGTCAACCTTCATTGTAGGTGATAAGGAGGAAAAGCTGTATGCATTTATTTCCAGGGAATCGAACAGGCAGGATATTTCGGATTATCTGCGCATGATCGGATTTGATGTGTTTGTTGACACTAATGTGAGAATTGCAATGCTTAAGCCTTATGAAGCAGACGAGGAAGCGGTAGGGCTTAAACGCGCCAATGTTGTCTCGTTTACAACGGAACAGTATCACCTGCTTCTTGTATTGTGGGAGGTGTATTTGGAGAACCTTGGCTACAATGATGAGAATGTTGTAATGCGTGGAGATTTGATAGATAAGATCAAGGTTTATGAGGTTGATTTGGATAAAGCAAAGCTGTCGGCGGCTATGAAGATATTTAAAAAATATAATCTGATTGATTATGATGCAAAAGATGAGTCGGAGGACGCGATCATAACTTTATACCCGTCACTCCAGTTTGGGTGGGACATTGCCCAGTTTCAGACTGTGACAGCTGAATATATGAAGAATGATCTGGAGGAAGATGAAGAAGAGGCATCTGATACAACTGGTGAGGAGGAGGACGAGTAATGATTAAACTGAAACAGATCCGGTTGATTAACTGGTATGCTTTTGGCCAGATTACCGTTCCTATAGGGTCTTTCACTCTGATCGCAGGGAAGAATGGAAATGGCAAATCCGTGTTCCTGGATGCAGTCAAATATGCTTTGTATGGAGATACTGTATTCAATAAATCAACTGAGAATAGGGGCAGCAGAACAGTGCCTTCATATACCAGAGGACTGCTGGACGCAACGGCAGGTACATATATGAGGCCGGCTGATAAGATGCCTAATGTGTACACACACATCGTACTTGAAATGGAGGAGGTACCCCTTAAGAGAAAATTTCTCCTGGGTACAGCCATTGATACAGATTCTGGAAATGGATGTAAGACACAGAGATATGTGATTGAAAATAAAACGTTAAGTGATGTTGCCCATACATATGTGCAGGATGGGCAGACTATTCCATATAGCACATCTGAACTTCAGAAGGCTTACGGACTCAAGATGATGGATGTGAGGGAGGGCCTTTCTAAGTTTATGCAGAGGACCGGTCTGCGCCTGAATGAACAGCAGTTAGCAGCCTTTAGACGTAAGCTGCGCAGCATTATGTCGTATGATCCAAATGCAAAGATCGACCAGTTTATCCGTGAGAGTGTACTGGAAGAAAAGAAGGTAGACTTTTCTAAGCTTGTGGAAGCGAAGAATAACATAGATACATTGAATGCCAATTTTGAAATTATTGATGCTGAGATCAGGGAGCTTGAGGGGATTATTAAGCTCTTTGATGAACTTAGGAGAGCCCGGAATACGATCCTGGCCGATGATGTAAAAATTACATATAAGCGTTTTCTGAAATGTCAGAAAGCATTAGAAGAAGCTTCTGGAAATATGGAAATTGCAGCGAGGCAGATTGACGAGGACGAGAAGCAGCTGAAAGTAATTGAAGTCCGTGAAAAAGAAACAAGAACAGCATATAATTCTGCAAAAGAAAACCTGAATTCCATGGATTGTGCCAAGGCGATCGTGGAGGCTGAAGAGATTTTGCAAAAAGCATATCAGTTGAAAGAACGCATGAAGGAAGAAAAGGAAAGGCTTTTGGGATTTCAGACAAAAGTCAGTGAATTGATTGCGTGGTTTGCAAAGGAACAGTATACAGTACCCCAGCAGAAGATCCTGTCTTCTTTGACGGAAGATATTGTGACCAGGGTTCAGAAGGAGAGCTGTGCTGCCGGTTTTTTGGAAGAAATCAAAAAGCGCAGGGATGAAATTCTCAGTAAGATAACGAGAATCAAAGACGAATTGGAAAGTAATCAGAGAGAACAGGATAAATGCCGGCAGATTATTGATGATTGTGAGGCAAAAAAGACTACTTTCTCAGAAATACCTGACTACGTAGCCTTGAAGAATGAAATCAACCGGGAGTTTGAAAAAAGAAAAATAAAGTCAGAGGCAAGGTTCGCCTGTGAATATGTATTGGGGCTTAAAGACGAGGCATGGAGGGATTCAGTGGAAGGATATCTGGGGAGACGAAGATATACAATTCTTGTTGAACCGGAATACTATGATATTGCAGATGATATATTGAATGCTTCTAAAAATAAATATGCCCACTTATTCAACACAAAACTTTTAATGAAGAAGCGTATCACTCCGGAAGAAGACTCGGTGGTCAGGTTTATTGAGGTGAAGAATCCGGTGGCGAAGCAGTATTTCGACTACCAGCTTGGAAGATTTCACGCTGTTGACAGGGATAAGGTGAGAAATTATGAGAATGCCATGTCAAAAGAGGGAAGGGTATCTGTTGCAATGGACAGCTATTTTCTGCGCTTTGACAGTATCAGATTCTATTGCTTCGGACAGGAAGCTATAGAACTGAACAGAATCAGAGCTGTTAAGAAATTGGAGAATCTGAGGCAGGTATATAGCGGATATAAGCAGCAGATGTCTGATGAAAAATCTAAAATGTCGTATCTGGATACGCAGATGAATTTCTTTGGTGAATACAATTATGATGCCTGCAGGGAATATGAAGAAGCACTGGTTGACTGTTCCAGGAAAGAATCAGAGCTTAAGGCGCTGAAGGAAGCGCAGAAGAATAATATGGAATACATGGAGCTTGCCCAGAGAGTCAGCGGATTGGAACAGGAACTGAAGGCAGTTGAGGATGAACGGGGAGCCGTATATGAAAATAAATCTCAAATGCTGACAGAATATAATATTAATAAAAATAACTGTGATAAATCCAGGGAAGATCTTGACATTGCCCGGAAGGAGTTAAAAGAGTATAAGGCTGGAAATAATACTGTCTATGCAAAGGCAATTGAAGATTATGATAAATTTATTGCCAACGGGAAAATAGGACCGGGCGGCACATTAAAGGATAGGAAACGTGCAGAACGTACTTTGGAAGAGGCGGGAAAAAATTTAAGGGGCGGACAGGCTTCTTATAACGCATCCAGAACAGGCGATAATCAGCTGCCAATGACGGACAGTTCTATCGCTTATTACCAGGAAAGAAAGTCCCGGATATGGATGGACGACAGAGAGGAAATACAGGCAAAATTAAAGGAACAGACACGCCGTTATGAAGAAATATTCAAGAATGAATTTGTTCTGACCGTACTAAAATCCTGTGAGGCTGCCAGAGATGATCTGAAGCTTATCAATGCTGAATTATCACGCCTGGAATTTAAATCAAAATATGCATTTGATGTGAAGTATGTAAAGGATGGTTCGGATTACGAAAAAATCCTGGAATACGCCAGGTATTTAAAAGAACGGGAAGATATTGGAACTTCATCAGGGCAAATGACACTGGATGCTATAACATCTTATTCTGACGGCATGGGAGAAGGGCTGGAGCAGGATATTAAGAAGATTATAAACCGTATTGTGGAAAGCAATGATAAAGAGAAGATTGAACATTATGCAGATTACCGAAACTACATGACTTATGAAATCCTTCTGACAAATGATGTGCTCACTAAGGCAAAGCTGTCTAAGCAGTCAGGCTATAATTCAGGCGCGGAGGTTCAGATCCCATATATGCTAATTCTCTTGTCTGCACTGCTTATGATCTATAATGACAAGAACAGTTCAACAAGGCTGGTGTTCATTGATGAGCCGTTTGCAAAAATGGACCCGACTAATGTAAAGATCATGCTGGGTTTCATGGAGGAACAGAATCTTCAGATGATTTTCTGTGCCCCGGATAAGACGGAGCTCATCGGGAACGAGTGCGATGTTGTACTTCCTGTGCTCCGGACAAGGCCGGATCTTATGGAGATGGGATTTATTGATATACATAAAGGAGTGTAGAACTTGACATACGAGGAAAAAATACTGACGTACCTGGCTGAGAATTACCGCAAAAGCAGGAAAGACACTGGCAATAATAAAACAAATAGAAGAACACAGGTAAAGCCGGAAAAACTATATAAGAAGTATAATGCCAATGAGGGTGATTTTGAAGAAATCTCAAAACTCAATCAGGCAGTGGAGGGCCTATCCCGGAAAGGTTTTATAACTGCAGAGACAGAAACCTTTGGAACACAATTAAAGTGCATTTACATGACGGATGAGAAAATAAAGGATATAGAGCACTACTTAACAGATAAGTTCGGATATACGCCGAAGGATATGAAGCTTCAGAAGCTTAAAGAACTGGTTGAAAGATATCAGAACGCGTCATCTATTTGTAAAAAGGAATGCGCCGTATTGGCAGAGTACATTGAAAGCAGGAAGATTCCAAAGAATATTGATGAACTGGATGATATATTAAAAGCAGTGGCTTTTATTGAAAAAAACCGGGAAGACCTCTATATCAGGGAAGTTTCCATGAAGGTATATGGGGACTCGAAGTTTTTTGAAGAGGAAACATTGCAGCCAGTCTGCAGTATGCTCCGCAAATACTCATGCAGATCTTTTGAAGATGAGTTGTTAGACGAGATCCTGCTGGATTTCCATATTTCAAAAGATCCACAGAAGCTTTGCATCAAAGGAAATGCTATAATAAACATATCCGGAAAAGAAGCAGATATAAGCGGTTTTTTAAACGGGATAGAGTTTCTGGCATCTGATTTGGCTAACATCTCGTCAGTTAAAATTATAGCGCGGGAGTTCATGACAATAGAAAATCGAACTTCATATCTCCGGTATCATGCAGATAACGTAGTGACATTTTATCTTGGAGGTTATGCAAACAGGTACCAGAGGGATTTCATCAAAATGGTGTATGCATCTAATCCGGATATTGTATACAGACACTTTGGGGACATTGATGCAGGCGGTTTTTGGATACATCACAATCTGTGTGAAGTTACAGGAGTGAAATTTGCCCTGTTTGCCATGTCTGTTAAGGAACTGCAGAATAAAGAATACGCTTTGTGCCTTCACAAACTTACGGATAATGACAGAAGCAGACTTCAGGAATTAAAAAAGATGGATATATATGCTGAGGTGATCAACTACATGCTGGAGCATGATACGAAGCTGGAGCAGGAGATTGTGAGTTTGACCTTGGCAAAATAAGGCCGGGTCTGTTCAGCAGCCGGATAAAACCCGGTGGTGGAAGAAAGAATGAAAGTTACAGAAGGAGAATGTAGTAAACTAAATATATTAGGATATTAGGATACGGAAATTTATAACAGGAAAGAGACAGCTAAATATGACAGAAAACAATGAATTATTAAAGAATCTGGATAAACTGCACACAACTGAACTAGGTGTAATGCGTATAAAAAGAAATCTGTCTCTGGATACAGATGATGTGGTGGAGTGGTGCAAATTCAAAATTAGTTCCGGGAATGCTGTTATTACAAGAAACGGGAAAAATTGGTATGTAAATGTGGATGGCTGCATCATAACGGTAAATGCGTATAGTTATACCATTATTACAGCACATAAGGAAAAGAGATGAACTATATAATTCAAATTTTGAAGGGGGACAGCGCATGAATGAACCGTTATGTTTAATGACGCGTGAGGAGTTTAGAGAGTGGCTCTCAGAGAATGGTCAGTCTGCTGACCGCCGCAAAAACAGTAAATGGTCTGATAAAAACAAGTCATTAGCTGAAAGCTTGGAGAAGCGGGGATTAATGACCGGTTTTGGAAGAGCAAAAATCGAGGAAGCCAGGAAGAACGGGCAGTGGGAGAATGCGGGTAAGCCTTCTGTCATTACAGAGGAACAAATTGAAGCGGTAAGCAGTTTGCTGAAACAAAATGAAAAAGCTTTTATTAATTTTCAAGGAATGTCTCCGTCTGTGAAAAAGACATATGCTAGGGCGTATTTCGATGCCAAGACAGATAAAGGACGTGAGAAACGTTTAGCGTAGTCCGATCTCACCTGCCATAAAGCCCCCAGCGGATCCTGGAGGCGCGCAGATGTATCACTTCATGTTCTGCATGGCGCGCACCTCCCGGCAAGAATGATGGGGCATTTTTGAATATATTATGGGTGTGCTTCTGTCACATTGTCATTAAGTGTTTTCCAGACACGACACATCATAACAGCAGCCACGATCAGTGAAATAACATCGGCAACGGGCGCTGAGTACAGCGGGCCCATTACACCGGAAGGAAAAACATGGGGCAGCAGTAAAATTAACGGTACGCTCAGGATAAAATCACGCAGGAGGGAGAGCGTCAGGGACATGACAGGTTTTCCGATTGACTGCAGAAAAATACTTGTTGCTTTTTGGATACAGCAGAGCAGGATTGTGGAGAGAAAAATCCGGAAAGCAAGGGAAGCAAATTCATTGTAGAGAGCGTTCTCACTTCCAAACAGGCTGATGATCTGTACCGGGAATAATTCAAAGGCCAGTGTGGAAATTACTCCAATGACAACCTCTGCCATAATCATGGTTTTATAGATCTGCTTTACACGTCTGCCGTTGCCTGCACCGTAATTATATCCCACAATTGGCTGACAGCCTGCGGCAATGCCGACAACAAAGGCGATCACGATCTGAAATACCTTCATGACAATACCGACCACGGTCATGGGAATGTCAGCGCCATATTTAGATAATGCACCATATTTAACAAGGGTGGTATTCATTACTCCCATAATTACTACTATGGACAGCTGAGTGAGCAGACTGCTGATACCCAGGGGCAAAATTTTTCCTGCAAGGGAAGCCTTGAGCTGAAAGCTCTCTTTCTTCAGTGTGAATGATTTTGTATGGAGCAGATAATATATGGCAAGTATGGCAGAAACAATCTGTCCGGCGATAGTAGCAAGCGCTGCTCCGGTCACGCCCCAGTGCAGCACAAAGATGGCAATAGGGTCCAGGATCATGTTCATGATACAGCCTATGAGGGTGGACATCATTGCAAATTTAGGGCTTCCGTCAGCACGAATAACAGAGTTCATTCCATTAGTGAAAATATAGAATGGAATTCCGAGGACGATTACATTAAAGTAGTCTTTGGCATAGGAGAGATTGTTCTCTGTTGCACCAAAGGCGGACAGAATCGGGTCGCGGAATACTGCAAAGAGTACCACAAGTACTATGCTGCAAAGGATGAGCCATATGACTGCGTTGCCCACGCTTCTGTGTGAATTTTCTGTATCCTTTTTACCCTGGCAGATACTTAGAAAGGCGGCACAGCTGTCACCGATCATCAGCGCTGCAGCCAGTGCTATAATGGTAATAGGGAAGACTACGTTTGTAGCGCCGTTTCCCAGATATCCCACACCCCAGCCGATAAAGATCTGGTCAACAATGTTGTAAAGTGATGATACCAGAAGTGACAGGATGCATGGAACAGAAAATTTGATCATTAGCTGTCTGACAGGAGTCACAGCTAAATAGTGGTTTGATGTTTCTTTCATTTTGAATCTCCTTTCATAGAAAAAGGCGGTAACCTGAGTATGTGGCTTTCGCACTCAGGTTACCGCCGATTTATCTTTTATATTTTAGCAGAATAAAATTTATTCTGTAATAGTTACTTTTTAACAAAGAATAAGTTTTTGCACAACAAAAATGTAAACAAGTGCTGTAGATATGCTTTATGTTGATAAGCCTGTTATTTCTTGGTATAATCCATGTTATCAAACCGCAGGCTGTAATAATCCCATATTGGAGGGTAATATAAAATGATGGACATCAGAAGGGCAAAACAAGAAGATATTTCAAGGATTGCAGAGATATTAGTTTTTACAAAGAGAATAAATTTTCGTCCGATTTTTCAGGATGATAAGTATTCGTTTGGGGAGATGCAGGTTTTATCTGTAGCTCAGGAATATATAGATAATCCCGGCATTTTAGATAGTATATGGGTCTATGATGATGAATTTGTGAAAGGCATGATCCATGTAGAAGATAAAGAAGTAAAGAAGCTTTACGTTGATTGTTTTTTTGAAAGTAAAGGTATTGGAGGAAAACTGCTAGAATTTGCAATTAAGAGTTTTGATGTCCGTTATTTGTGGGCATTAGAGAAAAATGAAAGAGCCCTGGCATTTTATGAAAGACACGGTTTCCATTATGAAGAGGTATGGCAATATGAGGAAGGGACCACAGAGCGCCTTCTAAAGATGGAACGGTGAATCAAAATCCTCTGCGTGCAATAATAAGGATGATATATTGTCAAAAAGGAGGACACAGATGAGTGATACGGATATAAAAGATATGGAAAAAGCCCTGGAGGCCATTCTTTCCATGGCAGATAAGGGAAAGAAAGCACAGGTTAAATTTCGGCGAGGGACTTCACAGTATACGCTGCTGGAAAATAGAATATACGCGCTGAATATAGCTTTTTCTTTAATAAATAAGGAATTGGGAAACGACATGTCGCAGGAATTTGAAAGAGCGGCTTTAGAAAATGCATGTGCGCCCATTCAGTCTCTGATCAGCAAGTCAGAAAAAGCACAGACAAAATTAAAGCCTGGAACCTGGCAGTATGTTATGCTGGAGAACAATATAAAAGCCTTATATATAGCCTGGCCATTGGTATTAAAAGAATTAGATAGATAAGTAAATGGCGGTTCATAAGTCTTTCACAAATTAGAAAATTTCCGAATCAGGATCAAAAGCAGCAGATGAGGCAGATCCGGAGCAAAAGTTCCGGATAGAGAAAGGTAAAATATAATGGCAAATGATTTTAATAATTACTCTCTTTCAGAGGAGATCCTGGAGGCATTAAACGGGCTGGGATACAGGGAGCCGACAAGCATACAGCGGGAAGTTATCCGCCCTATGCTTGAAGGAAAAAATGTGGTGGTGAAAGCGCCTACGGGAAGCGGAAAGACAGCAGCTTTCGCCATACCTGTCTGTGAGAGTATTGAGTGGGAGGAAAATGCGCCCCAGGCGCTGATTTTAGAACCCACAAGAGAATTGGCAGTCCAGGTCAGTGAAGAAATTTTCCATATAGGAAGGAAAAAACGGCTGAAGGTGCCGGCGCTGTTTGGAGGATTTCCTATCGACAAACAGATCCAGACTCTGCGGCAGAAGTCTCATATTGTGACGGGAACACCTGGGCGTATTATGGACCATCTACGCAGGGAGAGCCTGAGGCTGGACAAGATAAAGTGGCTTGTCATTGATGAGGCGGACTTAATGCTTGATATGGGATTTATAGATGAGGTTAAGAGGATCCTGGGGCTTGTTCCGGCGGACTGCAGGATTTCCCTGTTTTCAGCCACATTGAAACCGGAGATCCAGGAGCTGGCCGATGTATTTATAAAGGATACCACAGTTGTGCTTCAAGAGGCCACAAGTGAGCAGGCAGCGGCTATAACGGAAAAGATATATTTAACGGATCAGGAGAGTAAATATGATACTTTTCTTAATGTACTCATGGACGAGAATCCGCAAAGCTGCATGATCTTCTGCGGGACAAGGGAGATGACAAATACTCTGTTTCAGAAGATGCGCAGAAAGCGTATATTTTGCGGCATGCTGCACGGTGAGATGGAGCAGAGGGACAGGCTTAAGACTGTAGATGCATTCAGGAGAGGTTGTTTCCGGTTTCTGATTTCAACAGATGTAGCTGCAAGGGGAATTGATTTTGAAGAAATATCCCATGTAGTAAACTATGATTTTCCTTCAGGAAAAGAGGTGTATGTACACAGGATAGGAAGGACAGGGAGAAACGGAAAAAGGGGCACAGCTGTCAGCCTGGTGACTGAGGATGATAAAAGGATGTTAAAGCAGGTTGAGCTGTATGTGGGAAAGGAATTGCCATGTATGGAGCCTCCTGCTGCAGAGGAAGAAAAGGAAAAGGCATTCTGGAAATCCCAGCGTGTAAAAGCGGAGGTAAAGCCTAAAAAAGGTGAGGCTTTAAATGAAGGGATCATGCGGCTGTCGATCGGAGGCGGACGGAAGTCAAAAATGCGGGCGGGCGATATTGTAGGTACCCTTTGCAGCATAGAGGGTATGGAGGCCTCGGATATCGGGATCGTGGACATCAGGGACAGTCTGAGCTATGTGGAGATATTGAACCATAAAGGAAAACACGTAATGGAGTGCCTTCAGACGAAACCAATTAAAGGGAAGATACGTAAAGTCAGGAAAACAAGGCTAAATGATAAAGTAAATTTACAGATGAACGGTGAGGAAGATAAAGGGGTCAAAATGAACAGGGAGAAAAATATATGAAACTTGCAGAGGTGGAGAATAGGGACTTATCTTTGATCAGCGAACTCCTTAAAATATGGGAGGCTTCTGTCAGGATAACACACTCGTTTTTATCTGAAGCAGAGATTAAGAATATTGCAGAATATCTTCCCCATGCATTAAATTCTGTTCCACATTTAATTGCCGCTTTAAATATGGAAAATAATCCTGTGGGGTTTATGGGAATAGAGGGGAGAAAGCTGGAAATGCTCTTTATTTCCCCGGAAGAAATGGGAAAAGGAATTGGCCGGCAGCTGATTTTATGGGCCATGGAAAATTATGCGGTAAATGAAGTTGATGTAAACGAACAAAATCCGCAGGCAAGAGGATTTTATGAGCATATGGGGTTCCATGTTTTTGCCAGGTCAGAAACCGACGGCCAGGGGAATCCCTATCCGATCCTGCATATGAGATATGTGCAGGATTCTGGGCGGCGTATGATACGGCAGGCGAATAATACTCAGGAGGGCATATGATAAAAGAGATTGCAGACAGAAGAAGCATACGTAAATATTCAGAATGTGAAATATCAGATGAAGATATCAGAGATATTATCGAGAGCGGCATTTTAGCTCCCTCGGCAAAGAACAGGCAGCCCTGGAAATTCATTGTAGTTAAAGGGCGGCAGAAGGAGGAAATGCTCGATGTTTTCCGCAGAGGCATTATGCGGGAGGAAACAGAAGACGCGCTTCTAATAAACAGCAGGCAGCATCTGGCAGCTGCCAAATACACAATAAAGATCATGGAACAGGCGCCGGTATCCATATTTGTGATGGATGTACAGGGAAAGGGGCTATTTACTCCATTAAATGAAGAAGACAGGATCTATGAGATCGTGAATGTCCAGTCCATTGGAGCGGCCATCCAGAATATGCTCCTGACTGCAACAGAAAAAGGGATGGGCAGCCTCTGGATCTGTGATATATTTTTTGCTTATCAGGAGCTTTGCGAATGGCTGGGGGAAGAAGGGGACCTGCTTGCCGCCGTGGCCCTTGGGTATCCCCAGGAAGCTCCTCATGCCAGACCACGAAAACGTCTGGAAGATGTAACTGTGTGGAAGGAATAAAGCTGAATATTGTAAATGGAAGGCGGGGGACAGATGGAACGGTGCGGTTGGTGTACATTTAACGATAAGATGATAAAATATCATGACGAGGAGTGGGGGATACCGCTCCACGATGATCAGAAACAGTTTGAATTTTTGATGATGGAAGTCATGCAGTGCGGACTGAACTGGAATATGATGATTCAGAAAAGAGAGATTTTCCGCAGCTGTTTTGATGGGTTTGATTATGAAAAAATTGCTTCCTATGGTGAGGAGGATGTCCTGCGTATCCTGGGAACAGAGGGGATGATCAGGTCAAGACGCAAGATAGAGGCTGTGATACATGATGCGCAGTGCTTTCTTAAAATCCGGGAGGAATTCGGAAGCTTCAGCGCCTACATCTGGAATTTTTCAAATGGGAAAACGATTCTTTATGCAGGGCATCAGAAGGGAAAAATTCCGGCAAAAAATGGATTATCTGATATGATCAGCAGGGATCTGAAGAAGAGAGGATTCAAGTATCTGGGATCTGTTACTGTGTATTCCCATCTGCAGGCTTGCGGAATCATTAATGACCATACAGAAGAATGTTTCAGATACCGGGACATTGTGGAAAACTATCCTGTTATCCATAAGAGAAAGGATAAAGAAGAGTAGCGGATGGATTTTGGGAGAGTCAGCATTAGTCCTGATCCGCTGGTTTGGTTAGAGAATATAGATTTGAAAATATGGATTAAAGATGAGAGTGAGGCGGCTTTGTCTGCCTTGCTTTTTTATATAACATTATTGTGCGAAGTATATTGACAAGCATGTGCTATAAGTGTATAGTGTGCTTATGGAAACATCACACTGAGGGGGCGATAGAAAAAATGAAGGTTATTATTTCAAATACATCAGACCAGCCGCTCTACCAGCAGATCAAGGAACAGATGAAAGAAGCTATTTTCTCCGGGGAATTGAGGGACGGCGACCCGGTTCCGTCTATCAGGAACTTTGCAAATGACCTGAAGGTCAGTGTCCTGACGATCCGCCGGGTGTATGAAGAGCTTGAGAATGAAGGGTTTCTGTCACGGCAGGTGGGAATAGGGACATTTATCTCAACCGGGAATCTTGAACTGCTCAGAGAATCTAAAAGACGCGTGGTGGAACAAAAGATGGCAGATATGATAAAAGATGCAAAGGCACTGGGAATCCCCCAGGAAGAACTGCAGGAAATGATGGATATCTTATACGGGGAGGAATAGTATGGATAACATTTTAGAAGTAACAGGTCTGAATAAAAGATATAATAAGTTTTCACTGACGGATGTGAGTTTTACACTGCCGGAAGGATGTATTACAGGGTTCATAGGAGCAAATGGGGCAGGAAAGACAACTACCATCCGCGCTATACTGGGAATTATCGGGAGGGAATCAGGGCGCATCAGGATATTTGGAAAAGACCTGGAGGGAAATGAGAGGTCTCTTAAAAACAGGATCGGTGTTGTCTTTGATGACAGTTATTTCTATGACGAGCTGTCAATGGCGGAGATGAAAAGCATAGTTGCCCCGGCATATGACAAGTGGTGTGAGGCAGACTACAGGATGTATATGGAATTATTTAAGCTGGACGGAAAACAGACAATCTCGACTCTGTCCAAAGGGATGAAGATGAAATTTGCTCTTGCACTTGCGCTCTCCCATAAAGCCGAGCTGCTGATTATGGATGAGCCCACCAGCGGGCTGGATCCCCAGATACGCAGCCAGATCCTTGACATCCTTGGTGAATATATGAAAAAAGGCGGGCGGGGCGTATTCTTTTCAACGCACATTATTTCAGACCTGGACAAAATAGCAGATACTATTGTACTCATTGACAGTGGACGGATAATACTGGATTGTGAAAAAGATGTCCTGGTGGACAGGCACAGGAGAGTTAAAGGGGATATCAGCTGGTTAGATAATGAAAGCAGGGCGATGTTCTTAGATCTGCAGGCCACAGACTATGGCTTTAGCGGAATCACTGCAAGGCTGGATGAGCTGCGGCGGAGAATGCCGGATATTCTGGCGGAACGCCCTGATATTGAGGATATAATGCTGGCCTATATTGGAAGGGGGAAGTAATTATGCTTATCCATTTAGTGAAGAAGGATATTCTGATTTCAAAGAAGTATGCCCAGTTAGTTATACTTATGGCAATAGGCATACCATTGTTTATAGGATGGAGAATGCCGGAATTTGCACAGTATACGGGTTTCGCGCTGGCTGTGGTTTTTTCAGAGTTTATGTTCTTCCAGAATTTATCTATGAAGGAAAACCAGTATTCCAAAGCCTCGGCGCTTCTGTGTTCTACGCCTTACCCCAGCAGGGGGCTCGTACAGTCAAAGTATATTGTATTTATTTTGATCTTTGTATACTGTGTATTGATCTACTGGATAGAATCTCTGTTTATACCTCAGGTAGGGAGTATGAATCTGACTGGTGTTTTAGCGGTTTTTCTGGGAGCTTCAGTTGTATACAGTATTTATGTACCTTTACAATATAAACTGGGATATGACAAAACAAAGATATTTTTTATGTTGGTCATAATGGCATCCCCTGTCTCATTAGCTGCATTTGCAAAGTACGGAAATCTGAGACCGGACTTCTTAGACATGATCCCCGTGCTGCTGCAGAATGTACTGCTGTTTATGGCAGGAGCAGCCGTACTTTTAATTTCCATGAAGATCTCGGTTCATATATACAGGCATAAGGAGCTTATATAGATATTGGGAAATATCCTATTTACCAGAAACAGCTGCAAAGCTCTATTGATCTGCTGATGCTGAATAGTTGATTGAATATTATTCATTGACATATGTTCAATGAGGTGATATATTTATCCCAGAGGTGAGAAAATGCGTATATCAAAAGAGCCGGAGGTCAGGAAACAGGAGATCATAGACACAGCCATGAAGGTCTTTGCTGAGAGAGGCTATGAGGCTGTAACAATGAAAGATATAGCCAGGGAGATGAATGTAGCGTCAGGACTGTGTTATCATTATTTCCAGAATAAACAGGCTTTGTATGAAGAAGCAGTCAAAAAATATGCACAGTCCTGCAGCAGGAGTTTTATTGAAGTCTTCAGCCAGACAGATCTTTCGGTGAATGAGTGCATTGAGAGACTGGGGAAGGTGTGGCAGGAAGCAGAGGATGACTGTTCATATGTATATGCAGGTTTTTTCCATGAAAAGGGGAATGAGCTGTTCCACAGACAGCTGGACATGGAAATGCTGCATATTATTCTGCCGTATGTGGCTGCCTACCTGGAGGAATTAAAAAAGAGAAAAGAAATTAATGTGCCTGATGCCAGGGCGGCAGCCCTATTTATCCTGAATGGTGAGATTGGGCTTATTAATGACAGCGAGATGAATTCTGACCAAAAACTGGAGATCCTCAAGGAGTTTGTATTAAAAGTCTTAAAATAAATAACAGTGTAGATTTAAGCAAGCCCCGCCAATGCTGGCGGGGAAATTTACACCTGGATATTGAATTATAGTCAATGACACATGTTCAACCAATGATCAACAGGAGGGGTTATAGAGCTATGAATACAAAGAAAAGAATGCAGGAAAAAACAAAGTCGTATTTTGACAAGGAGGCAAAGGAGTATGATTCCAGCAGTGACGGTAAATTTGTGAAGTGTATGTACTCAGAGATCGTCAGCAGGGTTATGGAGCTTCAGGGGAGAAAGATACTGGATCTGGGGTGCGGAAATGGAAATGTTATCAGAATGCTTCAGAAAAATAGAGAGGCAGAATATTCGGGCGTAGATATTTCAGAGGCAATGATCCGGGAAGCACAAAAAAGAGTGGGGAAGGGAGTGGAGTTAAAGGCAGCAGACGCGGCGGCGCTCCCATACAGCAATGATATATTTGATATCATAATCTGCAATGCCTCTTTCCACCATTATACTGACCCGGATGCGGCGCTGGAAGAGATAAAAAGAGTCTTAAAACCAGGGGGAACACTGGTGCTTGGTGACCCCACAATTCCGGTTGGCCCCGTCCGATGGCTGTTTAACAGGGGGCTGCAGTATGGAAACAGCGGGGATTACCGGATCTATGGGAAAAAGGAAATCATTGTCCTGCTGAGTAAGCATGGCTTAGAAGCAGAAAAGTGGAAAATGATTAACTGGCACACGTTTGTCCTAAATGCCGTAAAACATAGCTGAGTACATCTGTGCTGAGCCAGTTCTCTGTGATTGCTTCAAACAGGGCATCCTGGTATTTCTGCTGAAAAGTAAAAACGAGAGTTGACTTATTGACGTGTTGCTTATAAAATACCGATAGAAGAAAGCATTTTAAGAAATCGTTTTCACTGAAAGCAGGCTTTCTGGGGCCGGAATGCTGCAGAGATTAGATTATGGGAGGGAAAAAGATGAAGGTATTAAATATGGGGTCACTGAATCTGGATTATGTCTACACAGTAGACCATATCCTGAAAGGCGGGGAAACGCTGGCGTCTAAAAAAATGGAAGTATTTTGCGGGGGCAAGGGTCTGAACCAGTCTATTGCCATGGCGAAAGCAGGAGTGCCTGTCTTTCATGCAGGACTTATAGGGGAAGAGGGAGAGCCTCTCCTTGCAGTGTGCCAGGAGAATGGGGTAGATACAGGATATATCCAGAAGATAGAGGGCAAGAGCGGACATACGATTATCCAGGTAGACAAGGAAGCCCAGAACTGCATTCTGCTCTATGGGGGCAGCAACAGGTCATTTACAAAGGAATATATTGACAGGGTGCTGGAAGATTTTGGGGAAGGTGATCTGCTGATCCTGCAGAATGAAATAAATCTCCTGGACTATGTGGTAGACAGGGCATATGATAAGAATATGGTCATTATCCTGAACCCGTCGCCTATGGATGAGGCGCTTGAGGCTGTGGATATGGGAAAGATATCTATATTTCTCATGAATGAGATAGAAGGCGCCCAGATAGCAGGCACGGAGAATCCTGAGGATGTGCTGGCTGTCATGAAGGAGAAGTTTCCGCAGGCCAGAGTGGTGCTGACACTAGGCAGGGACGGCTGCATTTACCAGGACAGTGAAAAGCTCTGCCGGCAGAGTGCTTATGAGGTTAAGGCTGTGGACACTACGGCTGCCGGGGATACATTTACAGGCTATTTCATAGCAGGACTGCTTAAAGGCATGGAGATTGAGAAGATACTGGATATGTGCGCCAGAGCATCAGCCATTGCAGTCTCAAGAAAAGGTGCGGCTGCATCCATACCCATGATGGAGGAAGTGATCAGGGCATCACAGAAATAAATAATAATGACAAAAGGCGTCTGGATTGAATTGCAATTCAGGCGCTTTAGCTTTATATTATTCGTAACTATTTGGCAGGTCTGTGTATTTACTATTTTATATGTCACAAATCCGGACGGGGACTGTCTAATTATCAGGAGGTAAAAATAATGGAAAATAAATTACAGACAGAAATGGAAATTTTGATCGATCAGGCGATCGCAGGGGATAAGAAAGCGCTGGAGCTCATTATAGGTGATATCCAGGACCTGGTGTTTAATCTGTCCCTGAGGATGCTGGGCATGGTTGCAGACGCTGAAGATGCATCACAGGAGATCCTGATCAAGGTAATGACACACCTCTCTTCCTTCAGGCGTGAGAGCAGCTTCAGCACGTGGGTGTTCAGGATCGCAGTAAATCATCTGAAAGACTACAAGAAAAATATGTTTTCGCGTTATCCGCTCAGTTTTGAGTATTATGGCGAGGATATAGCAAGCGGGAAGGAGAAGGACGTGCCTGACATGACTATGGGAGTGGATCAGGCCATTCTGGAGGAGGAGCTTAAGATGTCGTGTACAAATGTAATGCTCCAATGCCTTGATAAAGAGAGCAGATGCATTTATATTCTTGGCACTATGCTGAAAGTAGACAGCAGGATAGCTGCCGACATACTGGAGATCACTCCTGAAGCATACAGAAAACGCCTGTCCCGGGTGAAAGAAAAAATGGCGGCCTTTCTGGAGGAATACTGCGGCCTCTCAGGTAAGGGGATGTGCAGGTGCAAGCGGAGGATCAATTATGCGGCAGCCACCCACAGGCTCAATCCTGCCAGGCTGGAGTATACAGTGATGGAAAAGGGAAATGAGGGAATCCTCAAAAAATGCAAGGAAGCAATGGAAAAAGTAGATGATCTGTCATTTGTATTCTGGGATATGCCTTTTTACCGCACCAGCCCAAAAGCAAGGGAGTGGATAGAGGGATTTCTGGGATCAGAAGAATTTAAGACAATCGCAGAGGGGGAATTAAATTGAATACGAAGATAATGCTGGAGTATCTGGCAGATTTAGAGAAAAATAATACAAAAGAGTGGTATAACGGGCATAAGGAGGAATACAGGGCGGCAAATGAGGAATTCCTTCAGCTGACAGGTGAGCTGATCTGTGAGATCGGCAAGGCAGACCCGTCAGTCTTGGGACATGAGCCAAAAGATCTGACCTTTAAACTGGTGAGAGATACAAGATTCAGCAAGGATAAATCTCCGTATAACCCGTGTTTCCGCGCAAATATCTCCTCAAGGGGAAAGCTGCCTGTCCCGGTGGGATATTTTCTTGTGATCAGGCCGGGCGGACGCTCCTTCCTTGGAGGCGGGCTTTTTGCAGATATGTTTAAGGATGCCACGGCCATGGTGAGGGATCATATCTCGGCACATGGTGAGGAATGGGAAAATATTATCAGTGATCCGCAGTTTAAGGAGCTTTTTGAGGTAAAGGGAAATGCGCTGAAGAACGTTCCGGCCGGATATGACAAAGAACATCCCCAGGCTGAGTATCTGAAATATAAGAGCTGGTATCTGGAAGCATACATAGCGGATGAAGATATTCTGGATGGGGAGGGATTTATAAGAAAAGCAGGAGAGATATGTGCAGTCATGAAACCCTTCAATGATTTCCTGAACAGGGCACTGGCAGATTTCAAGATGCCGGAGCGCCCATAGTATTCCACTAAATTAACTGAAATACTCTTTTGCAATACAAATGAAGTCCTGGGCGTAGGCAGTCAGGTACGCTCCTCTTCGGAAAGCCAGGATCGTGGTGGTGAATGCTTCATCATCACCAAGTGAGAAGCACACAGGCGGTCTCTCAAATGACATGCTGCGGATATAAGTCTCAGGGGCAAAACAGATCCCCTGGTTCTGTGAGGCCAGCAGCAGCGCTGCCTGGGTGTTGCGGGTATAAAAAGGTATCCCTGGTTTAATATGGTGTTTTTCAAGCAGGCGCTGTGTGATGGCGCCTGTATTTTGTTCCGGGAAATGAAGGATAAATTTAGCGTCTGATATCATCGTCCAGTCCAGCAGGGGGTAATTCCCTCCGGCAGCCAGAAAATCAGGGTGCCCGGCCGCGAGGGGATGATCCGGGGAGACGGCAAGAAGGACAGGCTCACAGCCAAGGATCTCGCTGTCCAGCTTAGGGTCAAGCCGGTCCTCACTGAAAATAGCAAAATCTATCCTGGTATCGTCCAGCAGCCGTTCCTGGATGGCGTGTGTCTCCTCAAGAAAGTTGACACGGATATTGGGATGCTGTCTCCTGAAGGACGGCAGGATCTGCGGTATCATGCAGGAACTGCGCATCAGCGGAATAGCTATATTTAATTCTCCGTCGTTGCAGGAGAGCAGGTCCTGGCGCTCGTGCTCCCAGTCCTGGGTCAGAGCCAGGACTTTTGCAGCGTATTCCATATACCTTCTGCCTGCATGTGTGGGAATATAGCAGTTATCCACGCGGCTAAACAGCTTTAAGCCCAGGTCACGTTCCAGCTTCTGCAGGTGTTTGCTGAGAGTGGGCTGGGATATGTAGAGCTCCTGGGCTGCTTTTGTGATATTCTGATGCCTGGCGATACAGAGTACATAGTTCAGTTCGTGTATATTCATAGTTATCTCCGTTTTCAAATTCCGGGTATATGGAATCCTGCTGCGTAATATTTCATTTACTTGCCGGTTTTCTTATTCCAAATTGGAATCGCTGTCATGGCTAAGATGAATTAGACTTTCAATTATGTTTATTTTACAATGATTACAGCTGAGAAGCAAGGAAATACAAGGAGAAAATAAAAGCAAGGAGAGAGACAGATGAAACAGTGGTTGGAGAAGAGATTTAAATTATCAGAGTTCCACACAAATGTGAGGACCGAGCTGCTTGCCGGGCTCACAACCTTCGTGACTATGGCGTATGTGCTGGCTACAGTCCCGAATATGATGGAGTCCGCAGGGCTTAATAAGCATGTGATGTTTACTGTATTAATACTGCTTGTCATCCTGACGACTTGTGCCATGGCATTCTATACGAACAGGCCTTTTGCGCTGGCGCCGGGGCTGGGGAGCGTGGGTATCGTGACTGCCATGATCGCAAATGACGGGATATCGCCTGAAATCGCGGCAGGTGTTATATTCTGGAGCGGTGTGCTGTTCATTGCCATATCGTTTCTGGGCCTGAGGGAGGCGGTAGTGAAGGTCATCCCCGTCAGCTTAAAGCATGCAGTCAGCGCAGGTATCGGCCTGTTTATTGCGCTTCTGGGCGCTAAGAGCTGCGGACTGATCATCGCCAATGAGGCAAAGAAAAGCCTGGGCTTCGGTGACCTGACCGCACCAACAGTTATAGTGGCTGTGATCGGATTTGTGATCCTGCTCATCCTGAAATCCAGGAAAGTACCCGGTGACATGATCATAGCTATTGCCCTGACGACACTTGTTGGTATACCATTTGGAGTGACAAAGCTGCCTGAGAGCCTCTTTACTATGCCGGCTAATATCGGGGAGCAGTTTATGCGCATTGATTTTACAGGGGCTTTGAATTTTGCATATATCCCGTTTTTGATCGCTCTGTTTGTGCCTGACTTCTTTTCCACCTTCGGCACAGTTCTGGGCGTGGGAGCTAAGGCCGGTTATCTGGATAAGGACGGAAACCTTCCGGGAATCGATAAATGCTTTAAGGTGGATGCAGTGGCAACAAGCTTCGGTGCACTGTTTGGCATGCCCAGTATGACAACATACCTGGAATCCTCCGCAGGAGTGGAGGCAGGAGGCAAGACAGGGCTGACAGTTATCTTTACATCGGTTTTCTTTGCCCTTGCCCTGATACTGGCGCCGGTAGCGCTGATGATACCATCGGCTGCCACAGCTCCTGTTCTTATGTACATTGGCATTAATATGCTGGGAGCCATGAAGAATATCCGTTTTGACGATATGACAGAAGCGTTTCCGGCCTTTGTATGCATTGCATTTACGATCTTTGGAAATAATATCGCAAACGGTATATGTGCCGCCCTGCCTGTTTATGTGATCATGAAAATCGCATCTGGAAAAATTAAAGAGATCCGCCCTGTAATGTGGATCCTTGTAGCAGTGTGCCTGCTGTATTTCTATTCAATTATTTAATCGCCTGCGGCAGTTTGGGGAAACCAGACTGCTGAAGGTTCAGACAGGAGGATATATGGAAAAAGCGGATTTGCTCATAAAGGGTACAGAAGTTTATAATTCTTATCTGAAAAAGTTCATTCCTGCAGATGTATATGTCAAAGGTGAGCGGATATGGTATGTGGACACTAAGGGCTGCATGGGAATGGGAGGCCAGTCTGAGGACGAGGGGAGGCAGCAGATAGAGGCCGGCCGTATTCTTGACGGCAGAGGGCATCTGATGCTTCCTGGCTTCATAGATATCCATATGCATATTGAAAGCTCTATGATGACGCCCGTTTCATTTGGTGAGCGCGCTGCGTCCTGCGGGGTGACAACACTTGTGTCGGAGCCTCATGAGATAGCGAATGTGATGGGAATGCAGGGAATCCATGAAATGATAAACGGAGCCAAGGATTCCCCTGTTGATATTTATTATGGCATTCCAAGCAGTGTTCCGTCCACAAATGAAAAGCTGGAGACAACAGGGGGTGTCATAGGATTTGAAGAGATGAAGCACCTGATGCAGGAGGACGGTGTAGTCTGTGTTGGTGAGGTGATGAATTACCGGCAGATAGTCCGGGGGGATGAACTGGAAATCACCAGATTCCTGGATTATCTCAGGGAGGAGGATCCCCAGGCTGTGGTTGAGGGGCACTGTCCGTCACTTGTGGGCCTGGACCTGGCGAAATTTCTCTACAGGGGAATTGATGCCGACCACACAGAGCATAATCTGGAGGAGATCAGGGAGCGCTTTGAAAACGGCATGTTTGTAGAGCTCCAGGAGAAAATGTTGAAGCGGGAGATACTGGAGTATATCATAGATAATGGATTGTATGAACACTGCTGTTTTGTGACAGATGACACTATGGCGGATGAACTTAAAGAACACGGACAGCTCAATTACATTGTCCAGAAGGCCGTAGATATGGGATTTCCGTTGAAGGAAGCCATATACTGTGCATCATATACCCCGGCCAGAAGGATGAATCTGAGAGACAGAGGGGCCCTGGCGCCTGGAAGAAGGGCGGATTTCCAGCTGGTCAGAAGAGAAGAGCACATGATCTTTGAGCCGGACTATGTCTTTAAAGACGGAAAAGAGATTTTCTGTAAGGGAGAGACGGGAAGGCAGCTGCGTCCCTACGGGTTTCCCACGGGATTTTACCACAGTGTGCATCTTGACTCCATCCTGGCAGAGCAGCTGGAGCCCCCACTTCCCCGCAAGGTGAGGGAGAGGACTTTAAACGGCGGTCGTGAACGCATCCTTGTCCGTGTCATAGAGGTGCATGACGGATGCACACAGACGAAAGAAAGCCATGTGGAAATGGAAGTGGCTGACGGAAAGCTGCTGTGGCAAGGGACAGGCTGCATGCTGGCTGCAGTCATGGAGCGTCACGGAAGGAATGGAAATATAGGCTATGGATTTGTGACAGGGGACTGTATAAAGAGAGGGGCTGCTGCCACCACCTACTATCATGACCATCATAACCTCATGGTCATCGGGGCTGATACAGATGATATGCTGACAGCGGCAAGAAGACTGATACAGCTTCAGGGAGGGATATGCACAGTGGAGGACGGGCGTGTTGCCTCGGAGCTGCCTCTGCCTGTCTGCGGCATCCTGTCAGAGCTTCCCGCGGATGATATAGGCAATATGCTCCGCTCAGTCAGAGAGAGCCTCATTGATCTGGGATACAGACATTATAATCCTATCATGTCATTATGCACCCTGGGACTTCCCGTCAGTCCGGCCCTTAAACTCACAGACTGCGGACTGGTGGATGTGGCAAAAGGTGAGACGGTGCCTCTTTTTCTTACAGAGGCATAGGATGTGTTATTTGTCACAGAGTGATAAGCAATCAACCAGGAGGCAGAAGTGCTCCGCAGTATAAGAAAGGGAGAGTGCGTAGAGACGTGCCCTCCCTTTCCTGTGTTTAAAAATGGTTGCGGATAAGGCAGAATAATAGAGCTGGTTATTTTGGGTATAGTATGTATATATGCCGGCATATTTGGTGAAGGTAAGTCATTACTGTTCAAATGACGCTGTTCTGCCAGGTGTTTTCTTGCGTATTTTGCACGGAAATCCCCAGGGCTGCAGCGCGAAACTTTTACGTAAATCACGGGGATTTCAGCGCCAAAATTTCTTTACATCGTTTATATCTGCAAGTTATAATGATTATTAGCAGGCAATAAAAAAACAACCATAGAAAGGCGGAGGTGACAATCAGTTGAGAGCGGGCAGAAAAACCGAGATTATTAAAATATTGATCCAGGCTTTGAAAATAGCTGTAGGAAGCTGTATCGGGATATGGATTGCAGAGTGGATGCAGCTGGAATATGCATCGTCGGCAGGTATCATAGCGCTGCTGACCATAGCGACTACCAAGTGGGAGACTCTGAAGCTGTCATTTTTCCGTGTCCTCACCTTTGCCATGTCAGTCATTCTTTCGAAAATCATATTTATGCATGTGGACAGCCAGTGGATCGCCTTTGGACTGTTTATCTTTCTGCTGATCATTATAAGCGAATCTATTGGATGGAAGGCTACCATATCTGTGAATGCGGTTATCGGCACACATTTTCTGGCCACCCATAATTTTACCTGGCATTTTATATTGAATGAATTCCTGCTGGTACTGATCGGAATCACCATCGCCGTGCTTTTGAACCTGTTTCAGAACAACAGCGCCCAGAAAAGCAGGATCATACAGGATATGAGGGAGACGGAAGGAGCGCTGCAGACCATATTGGAGGAACTTGCCCATTATCTGATGAATGAAGAGGACAGGATAAATGTCTGGGAGGATATCATCGGCCTGGAAAAACGTCTGCAGATTTTCCTGGACAGGGCATATGATTATCAGAACAATAATCTCCAGTCACATTCAGGATATTATATCCAGTACTTTGAGATGCGGATAAAACAGTTCGGGGTACTTCACAATCTGCATTATGAGATGAAAAAGATAAGGAGCCTGCCTGCGCAGGCCAGGATCATATCAGATTACATCACATATCTGACACCCTATGTAAAAGAAATGAACATCCCTGTCAGGCAGATTGAGAAACTGCAGGATATATTCGAAAAGATGAGGGAAGAGCCGCTTCCTGTCACACGTGAAGAGTTTGAGAGCAGGGCTATGCTCTACCATATCCTCATGGACCTGGAGGAATTCCTGATCTTCAAGAAGAGATTTGTGGATCTGCTGAATGAAGAGCATTTCAGGGTATACTGGCAGATGGATATGGAAAAAAGCCTTGACGTAACAAAATGACCTGCTATAATATGATTAATAACATAAGAAAAGCGATGACGGAAAGAGTAGTCAGACGGAAACATCCAGAGAGAGGGAGCACAGGTGGAAGCCCCTTATGAAGAAAGTCTGACGAAAACCATTCCTAAGCTGCTGCGCTGAAAGACTGAACTGTTCCGGATCTGCCGGACCGGGGGAGGGAGTAGGCGCTGACGTATGCCTGCGTTAAAGGATAGGATTTGTTTGAATCCGAAGTGAAAAGTTAAGGTGGAACCGTGCATGAAAAGTGTGCACCCTTATATTTAGACGATCTGTCTATCTATAGGGGTGCTTTTTTATTTTATTGGAAACTTCATTCTGCAGTCCTTTCTTATGTTATCTGCTCTCAGCAGGGAACCCGCAGAAAAATATGAGAAATATGGAAGAAGAGGAGATTTTAGCATGAAAGTAAGTATGAAGGATGGAACAATTAAAGAACTGGGATTTGATTCTGAGGAAGGAAGGGCGGCATTCCGGCACACGACAGCCCATATTCTGGCACAGGCGGTCAAGCGTCTGTATCCGGAGACAAAGTGCGCCATTGGGCCGTCTATTGAAAAAGGTTTTTATTATGACTTTGAATTCAGCTTTCCATTTACAGCAGAGAATCTGGAAGATGTGGAGAAGGAAATGAAGAAGATAGTAAAAGAATCCCTCCCTCTCAGAAGATATGAGGCCAGCCGGGAGGAGGCCCTGGCCCTGATGGAAGAGAAAGACGAGGAATACAAGGCTGAGCTGATCAGGGAGCTGCCCTGCAGGGAGGCTGTCAGCTTCTACCAGCAGGGGGAATATACGGACCTGTGTGCCGGCCCCCATGTATCTAATACAAGCCTGATCAGGGCCTTCAAGCTGACAGGTGTGGCTGGCGCTTACTGGAGAGGAAATGAGAAGAATAAGATGCTTACAAGGATTTACGGGACGTCCTTCCCCAAGTCTTCTGAACTGGAGGCGTATCTGAAGCAGGAAGAGGAGGCAAAGCTGAGAGATCACAGAAAGCTGGGAAAAGAGCTGGGATTATTTACAATGATGGAAGAGGGGCCGGGCTTTCCGTTCTTTCTGCCTAAAGGGATGGTCCTGAAGAACCTGCTTATAGATTATTGGCGCAGGCTTCATCAGAGAGAAGGCTATGTGGAAATATCCACACCCATGATGCTGGAGAGGAGCCTCTGGGAGACATCGGGACATTGGGACCACTACAGGGAAAATATGTACACAACAGTCATTGATGAGAAGGATTTTGCCATTAAGCCCATGAACTGCCCGGGAGGGATGCTTGTATATAAGATGGAGCCGCGTTCCTATAAGGACCTGCCTCTCAGGATGGGAGAGCTTGGCCTTGTACACAGGCATGAGAAATCCGGGCAGCTGCACGGGCTGATGAGGGTGCGCTGCTTTACACAGGATGATGCCCATATTTTTATGACAGAGGAACAGATCACAGATGAGATTAAGAGGGTGATCAGCCTTATTGATGAAGTATACAGCAGATTCGGCTTTAAATACCATGTGGAGCTCTCTACAAGGCCGGAGGACAGCATAGGGAGCGATGAGGACTGGGAACTGGCTACAGATGGGCTTAAGAGCGCTCTTGACGCCCTTGGCATGGACTATATTATAAATGAGGGGGACGGGGCTTTTTACGGACCCAAGATAGACTTCCATCTGGAGGACTCCATAGGCAGGACGTGGCAGTGCGGGACGATACAGCTGGATTTCCAGCTCCCGCTGAGATTTGAAGCAGAGTATGTGGGGGCTGACGGAAAGAAACACAGACCCATTATGATCCACAGGGTAGTATTTGGCTCGATCGAGAGGTTCATAGGGATACTCATAGAACATTATGCGGGAAAATTCCCCTGCTGGCTTGCCCCTGTCCAGGTAAAGATACTTCCTGTATCAGACAGATTTGCAGGATATGCACAGGAGGTGATGGAGAAGCTGCGTGAAAAAAATGTGCGCTGCGAGATAGATATGAGAGATGAAAAACTGGGCTATAAGATCAGGGAGGCACAGCTGGATAAAGTCCCCTTTATGATGATAGTTGGGGAGAAAGAAAAAGAATCAGGGACAGTTTCACTCAGGAAAAGGGATGCCGGAGATATGGGAGCTGTCAGCCTCAGCACATTTCTGGAAATGGCGGAAGCCGAAGAGGAGGCTTGACAAATTTCTGGTCCATAAGCTATAATGATAGCGCTCATCGGAGGCAAATTACTCTAAAGAAGTAACAAGCCGGATAAGATGGCGGGCTGAAACGCCTGCTGCCTTGTCCGGCTTTTTTGAGTACAAATACGTTCTTGAACATGAAGGGATTAAGGAGAAAGGTTTATGGAAAACACGAAGAATTTTACAGAAGGAAAAATATTCTCACCCCTTATGGGGTTTGCGCTGCCGGTGCTTCTGGCGCTTTTTCTGCAGACAATGTATGGAGCTGTGGATATGCTGATCGTGGGACAGTTTGGAAATGCGGCTTCTGTATCGGCTGTTTCAACCGGAAGCTGGATGATGCAGGTTATCACTTCAGCTATCGTGGGCCTGGCTATGGGAACGACTATCCTGCTGGGGCAGAAGATCGGGGAGGGCAGGCTCTCGGATGCGGGCAGGGTAGTTGGAGCCAGTATCTGCATGTTTATAGTCATAGGCATAGCAGTGACTGTGCTGATGCAGCTGCTTGCAGTGCCCTTTGGGAAGGTCATGCAGACGCCCCTGGAGGCATTTGATGATACCATATTGTATGTGCGTATCTGCTCAGCAGGCTCGGTCTTTATTATTGCCTATAATGTGCTGGGAAGTATTTTCAGGGGGATGGGCAATTCTAAGATGCCGCTGATTACAGTAGCTATTGCGTGTGTTGTAAATATAGCAGGGGATCTGCTTCTTGTAGGGGGCTTCCACCTGGGGGCGGCAGGCGCTGCCATAGCCACAGTGTTTGCCCAGGCAGTCAGCGTCCTGCTGTCATTTGTTATCATCAGGAAGCAGAAGTTCCCGTTTGAGTTCGGGAAGGAATACATAAAGTTTCACAAGGGCTATGTCCCGGCTGTCCTCAGGCTGGGGTTCCCCATCGCGCTCCAGGATGTCCTTGTCTCTGCCTCATTTCTGGCAATCACGGCAATCATCAACACGCTGGGAGTTATCGCATCCGCTGGAGTAGGAGTGGCGGAGAAAATCTGCGGATTCGTGCTGCTGATCCCGTCAGCGTGTTCCCAGGCCATGTCAGCCTTTGTTGCACAGAATACAGGGGCCGGAAAGCCTGCCAGGGCCAGAAGGGCGCTGCTCTACGGCATCCTTGTATCTCTGGGGCTTGGAGTCTTCCTGGCATATTTTTCTTTCTTCCATGGAGATATCCTCTCGGGGATGTTTGCAAAAGATGAGGCGGTCATACTCGCCTCGGCAGAATATCTGAAGGCATATGCCCTGGACTGCCTGCTTGTATCATTTGCATTCTGTTTTACGGGATATTTCAACGGCTGCGGGAAGACCACCTTTGTCATGATACAGGGGATCGCAGGCGCGTTCTGTGTCAGGATCCCTGTATCTTATCTGATGAGCCTTATAAAACCTGTATCACTGTTCAAGGTCGGCCTGGCCATCCCGCTCTCCACAGCCTTCCAGATCATACTGTGTGTGGGTTATTTTGCCCTTCTTGGGAAGAAAGAGAGACAGAGAATATCATCTTCCGGTAAATGATATCCCATTGCTCCAATACAGCGGGGTATATACCTTTGCGATCTCCGGGAGTGTGACATCTTTTAGCGCCCATTTTTTGTACTCCTCAAAGCCGGTGCGGTCCACGATGTAACCAATGTGCTCTTTTCCGCCCGGCGCGGTGCGGTCGATATAATGTTCCACGTAATCGTAGGTGTTCAGGATTATCTTTATGATACTCTCTTCGTCAGCCCACTTGATAAAATCTTCCCCGAGACGGGGGTTCCTTTTGCCGCTTCTCCCGAACAGGGTGAGGCGGTAATATTTTTTACCGCTCCTTGTCCAGGCTGATGTGGGGCAGTTCAGGATACATTCACCGCAGCCGATACATTTTTCTTCATTTCTGGACGGCCGGAAGCTGACAGCAGTGAGAGCCTCCACAGACTTCCTGCGGCAGGCCTTCACACATGCGGAGCATGTCACGCAGCGGTCTTTTTCAAGCACAGGCAGCGTCATGCCGATGATGCCGAAATCGTGCATGCGGACCTTTGCACAGTCATTGGGGCAGCCGGTCAGCGCTATCTTGAAATGCAGGTCGTTTGGAAAAACGGCCTTTTCTATTCTCTGTGCAAAGGCGGTAGTATCATAGCAGGCGAAAGGACAGACCCGGTTTCCGATGCATGCGGAGATATTCCGGGTGCCGCTTGCCGGATAGCCCTTTCCCGGATCAGCCTGGTTAATGTTCAGGCCCTCGATGATGGGCTGAAGCATGGCATTGACCTGGGGCATATTTTCATAATCGATTCCGGGGATCTCAAAGCCCTGGCGGTTTGTGATATGCACTGTGCCGTTGCCGAATTTTTCAGCGATTTCCTGTATAAGTGATAAATATCCTGCGTCCAAATGGCCGCCGGGCACACGGATCCGGGAAGCAGTCTTGCCCCTGACCTTGGTGACGCGAAAAGCATTCTTTTTAAGCTTTTTAGTATTGATATCCATATCTTGTTCCTCCTCTAGTCCAGCAGGGTGCTGCCCCTGGAATAATTAAATACAGGGCCGTCCAGACACACATAGGCATCGCCTATGCGGCAGTGGCCGCATTTTCCTATTCCACAGCACATTTTTCTTTCATGGGAGATCCATATCTGCTCTTCTGACAATCCCCGCTCCAGCAGAGCTTTTACAGAAAAACGCATCATTGCGGGAGGACCCACCACAATGGCGGCGGCATTTTTAATATCCTTAAACTCAAGGCCAGGTATATATTTGGTCACCAGCCCCTGGGGGAAGGTAGGATCTGCTGTATTATCATCCACAGTCAGGATCACATTAAGACGTTTTTTCCAGAGCGCAAAGTCCTCCCGGAAAAGGATATCCTTCGGAGTTTTAAAACCGGCGATAAGAGCTGCGGATACTGCTTTTTCCGTATGGCTGGCAAAATAGGTGATTATGCCACGGACAGGGGATACTCCTGTTCCCCCGGCTACGATCACAAGTTCTTTGTCCTGGTAATCCTCCGTGTTAAATCCGTTCCCGTAAGGCCCTCTCAAATAGAGGGATGTTCCCTTGTACTGTTCGAAAATCTCGTTTGTCACTTTGCCTACACGGCGTATAGTCAGGTCGATGCTGCCGTTGCCGATTCCGCTCACGGAGATGGGGGCCTCCCCGTATCTGGGAATAGAGACCTCAAAAAACTGTCCGGGACGGACATCTCCCACATAGCTCATGCGGAAGGTATATTCTATGTCAGTATGAGGGATAACCTCAAGGACTTCAGAGAGAAAAGGCACATACTCATTTTTTGTCATTTCCATTTACCTCCTCCATGGCTTCCTCCAGCTTGTTCAGACAGCCGGAAAATGAAATATATTCAGGACAGACATCATCACACCGTCCGCATCCCACGCACATCTGATAGCCGTTCCTCTTTTTGAAATCAAGCGCCTTATGAAGTACCTTAAAACGCATGCGCTCCCCGTAAGCCTTCCGGCAGCCTGCGCCTCCGGCCACCTCAGTGAAACCGTCGACCATGCAGGAGGCCCATACCCTCCGCCGTTCTCCGGCTTTTGGATTGTCTGTATATGACAGGTCCTGCATGGTGAAGCAGGTACATGTGGGGCAGGAGAAATTACATCTTCCGCAGGCTATGCAGCGGCTGTCATATTCTTTCCATATGCTGCTCCCAGCGGCGGAGGAGGAAAGGTTCTCAGGGATATGTACGCGGGTGGGCGTCTCTGTCACATGGCATGGAACTACTTCGCCCTGTCTGGTGGAATGGGGAACAAGGAAATCTTCAAGATCCTTTGATCTGCAGTCAACTCTGTATTCGCCGTCTATGAGATCTATGCTCATATCATAGCCTGTTGGTATATTTGTCTCCATATCTACACAGAAGCAGGTGGAGAATGCCCGGGAACAGCCCATCAGCACAAATTTTGTGTGATCCCTGAGCTGACGGTAATAGTGATCTTCAAATACATTTCCAAGGTAAATGGCATCCAGCCTCCGGACTGCGTGGAGGTCACAGCTTCGAAGGAAGATCAGACGGTCCCTGACAGGCGGCCGGGGCTCACTGACGGAATCCTCCGTGTAATAAAATAATGTCTGTGTAAGAGGCAGAAGCACCTCTTTAGGTGAAAATCTGGATTTCATATGAAAAACCACATCTTCAATGGCTGAAATCCTGTCATAACGGACAAGATCAGTGTCAGAAAACGCACCCTTCCCCGGAAAAAGCTTTGGGGCGAAGATGTCATATTTTTCGGAAAGGCCTGAAATGACTTTATTAATGCCTTCCGGACTAAAATAATAGCCCATACTGTTGCACCTCTTTTCAATAATCTTTTAAAGAGTATAACAGATGGGCTTTTGACAAGGCGTGAGGAATATCACGTTTCTTTGACATAATTTTTCAGGGCATCTCTGTCCGGGATGATAAAGTGGTTTTTCTGGTAGAGAATGAGGCCTTTTTTGCTCAGCAGGGCTACCTGGCGGGAAACAGTCTCGCGCTTGGAGCCCAGGAGCTCGGCCAGATAGGTGATGCTCATACTGATATCAATCATGGTGCCCTCACTGCAGGGGACTCCATAGTCGAGTGAGAGCTTCCAGAGCTTCGCAGCCAGCCTGATATCGCCCCTCACATTATTGGAAGTGTTTTTTAACTGATGGTAGAGACGGCGTATTTTAAGCGCCATGGAATCCATCACCGCTGCGGTCAGTTTAAAATCCTGCTCCATAATATGCAGAAAAAGAGGGGCAGGAAATGAGAGCACATAAGAATCTTCAATGATCTCACAGTTTATGGAGGCTGCTTGGGACTGGAGGATCACTTCATTTAACATGTCGCCCTTGCCGCAGATGAAAATGATTTTTTTCTCATACAGGTGGTTGAGCTTGTAAAGTGCGGCCTTGCCCTCCGCCATAAAATAAACATTGCTGACAGAGTCCTTGTCTAAAAAGAGATGCTCACCTTTCAGGAAGGGCTTCAGACAGGCGCAGGCGGCCAGCGCAGCGTAGGAAGAGGGGGATATATCATTAAAAACGGGCATGGATGAAAATGCATTTTTCAGATTTATCATAAAAGCGGCTCCTTTAAGATGACTGTTTACGGCCAGGTAAAAGCGCGGGTAAGCGCTATATGTAATATTATAGGATGGGGCGGGCGTGAAAGCAAGCCTCGCAGAAATAAATTAGTACTGGACAAAAGTTTAAAAATGGTTTATATATAGTTTATAAACGTTAAAATATAGTGCTGTCAGGTGGAAAGTAAAAAGAAAATGAACAAAAAGTTTAAGAAACAAGCTAAAAGTTTAAAAAGACTGGAACATTAAATTCTGCCGGGCTGTACAGCAAAAATCAGGAGGTCAGTCAAGATGGGGACAAGCTATAACAAGAATGTAGAACGATGGGATGTGTTTGAGGTTTCATGTGAAGGCAGAAAAGATGGAAATCCTTTCACGGACCATGATATTACAGGAAACTTTAAGGGTCAGAATGAGAATGTGACTGTAGACGGATTTTATGACGGAGACGGTGTGTATAAGGTACGTTTCATGCCTTCCTTTGAGGGTGAATATGAATTTACCATATCAGGCAGTTTTAAGCAGGATCAGGGGGAGGAAGTAAGCGGAAGATTTACAGTAACACCTGCATCAGAGGATAACCATGGCCCTGTCAGGGTGGCAAATACATACCATTTTGCATATGAAGACGGAACACCCTACTATTCTGTGGGCACTACCTGCTATGTGTGGGATCTTCAGTCAGATGAAAGGATCGATCAGACGCTTGAAAGTCTGACAGAGGCAGGATTTAATAAAATAAGATTCTGTGTATTTCCAAAGCATTATGATTATAACCTGGGAGAGCCGCGCTCTTATCCCTATGAGGGAACTCCCATGGACAGCAGTGTTCTGACGAAAGATAATTTTTTGCAGTATACAGGAGCGGCCAGCGGAAATGACTGGGATTTTACAAGGTTTAATACTGAGCACTTCCGCCATATTGAGAAGTGTATACTTGCGCTCAGGGACAGAGGGATAGAGGCTGACCTGATCGTGATGCATCCGTATGACAGGTGGGGATTCTCCTGTATGACAGAGAAACAGGATGACCTGTACTGGAAATATGTGCTAGCCAGGTTCTCAGCTTACAGGAATATCTGGTGGTCGCTTGCAAATGAATACGACTTGTTCCTGCATAAGACTATAAAAGACTGGGAGCGTTACGCCTCCATAATATGTGAGAAGGATGCCTACAGCCATCTGCGGTCTATCCACAACTGCAGGCCTTTCTATGACCATACACGCCCCTGGATCACCCACTGCAGCATCCAGCGCCAGGACCTGTACAAGTCTGCGGAGCTGGTCAATGAATGGAGACAGAGGTATAAAAAGCCGGTAGTCCTCGATGAGATAGCATATGAGGGAAATATACAGCACGGGTGGGGGAATATAAGCCCGGAAGAGATGGTGCGCAGGTTCTGGGAAGCAGTGTGCAGGGGAGGATATCCGGGACACGGTGAAACATACATGAGCGGGGATGACGTACTCTGGTGGTCACACGGCGGCAGATTAAAGGGAGAGAGCTGGAAGCGTTTTAAATTTCTGCATAAGATCATGTGCGAGACACCGGGCATAGGCCTTGCCCCCTATGAGAAATGCGGCTGGGATGAGGTGTGTGCGGTGCCGGAGGAGACAGCACAGATGACGCCTGTAAGGGATTACTATCTCTTCTACTACAGCTTCATGAGGCCGTCATTCAGGGAATTCTATTTTGACGATAATACAGAAGTGGATGTGGAAGTCATTGATACATGGAATATGACTATAGAAGACAGAGGGACTCACAAAGGCAGGTTTAAAATAGAACTGCCCGGAAGGGAGTATATGGCTGTGAGGATCAGGAAACACAGATAAGAGCGGCCATGCGCCTCCCAATATAGAATTAATCATAGAGGGATACTGCAGGCTGCAGTATCCTTCTGTCATAGTTGGGCTTTATACGTTACTGTTCACATGTCACCGTTTTGCGAGGTATTTTTGTGCAAATTACATAGATTATTTTTATATTGTGTGATATATTGTAACTATTATGAAGCCTGCGGTAAGCGGAAAATTAAAAGGAGGAATAGGAATGAACAAAGAAGTACTGGATGTAATCAAGACACGCAGAAGCATCAGAAAGTACCGTCCGGAGCAGATCCTGGAGGAAGAGCTGGATGCTGTTCTGGAGGCAGGGACATATGCGCCTACAGGCATGGGTAAACAGTCTCCTGTGATCGTGGCAGTTCAGAGAGAAGAGGACATGAAAAAGCTTGCCAGGATGAATGCAGATATCATGGGAAGCAAGGGAAATCCTTATTATGGGGCGCCAACCATCGTGCTCGTATTTGCAGATGGGAAAAACGGCAACCACGTGCAGGACGCCAGCTGCGTACTGGAAAATATGATGGTAGCTGCTCACGCCCTGGGGCTTGGGTCATGCTGGATCAACAGAGAAAAGGAAATGTTCGGGACAGAAGAAGGACGGGCTCTCATGGAGGAATGGGGTCTGGATCAGGGACTGGAGGGAGTGGGAGCGCTGGCCCTCGGTTATCCGGAAGGAGACGCACCTGCCCCGGCACCCAGAAAACCAGACTATATCAGGATCATCAGATAAAGGACGTGAACCAATCATGAAAGTGAGCATTAAAGACATCAGCGAGAGGACAGGGTATTCTCCTGCGACTATATCAAATGCGCTGAACCATAAAAAAGGTGTGAATAAAGAGACTGCTGCAGAGGTATTCCGCGTTGCCCGTGAGATAGGCTACATCAATGAGAACTCCATATCCAGGATCAAGCTGGTGATTTTTAAAAAGAATGGCTCAATTATTGATGACACGCCGTTTTTCCCCACTCTGGTGAGCGGATTTGAACAGGAATGCCGGAGCCGGGGATATGAGATGGTAGTATGCAATGTGGACCAGCGGGAGGAGGACTACGAGGCACAGGTCAAAAGCCTTGTGAATGACGTGAGTTCTGCTTCTGTCATACTGGCCACAGAGATGGCGGAGGAGGACCTGGAGCTCTTTAAGGGCTCCAGGACCCCTCTCGTCATTCTGGACTACTGGTCAGAGAGTATGGAATTCAATGCTGTTCTGATCAACAATGCAGATTCTGCCAGGATGGCTACAGAGTATCTCATACAGAAGGGACATACCAGGATAGGCTATATAAGGGGCGCCTACAGGATCAAGGGCTTCCGCTCCAGATGGGTGGGCTGCCAGACTGCGGCAAGAAAACACAGGCTGGAGATCAGGGATGAGGATATTATTACACTATCCCCCACTTCAAACGGAGCCTACAAGGATATGCTGGCCTATCTGGAGAACGCAGAGGATCTGGCAACTGCGTTTTTTGCAGATAATGATATGATCGCCCTGGGTGCTATGAAGGCGCTGCAGGAAAAAGGGTACAGGATCCCGGAAGATGTATCTATTGTGGGCTTTGACGACCTTCCTTTCAGTGAGATATCATCGCCGCCTCTCACCACACTGAGAGTACCCAATCAGGAGATGGGGCGCCTGGCAGTGCGCAGGGTAGTTGAGCTCATCCAGAATCCCAGCAATGTAGTCACAAAGACACAGGTCTGCACAAGTTTTATTGAACGTCAGACAGTACAGGAGATATCAGACGGATTGAATATATAAACATTTATATAAATATTTACATAAAAGTTTTATATAAAACGGATAGGGGTGAAAAATACCTCTGTTTTATTATGCAAAATTTACAATTATGCCCTGGAATAGTTGGGAGATATTGACGAAAAAGGAAAAAAGCTTAAAATGCTATTGAAATAACATGTAAAATATTTATAATAATATTTAGATGCAATGCGAGTAAAATTTTACCTTAAAAATGGAGGTATTTAAAATGACAAAAATCAAACTGGGCTTTGCGCCTACAAGAAGAAGTATTTTCAGCGCACCTGACGCCATCAAATACAGGGGGCTGACAGCAGAGAGACTTACGGAACTGGGAGTGGACTTTGTCGATATCACAGATATCAATGAAGAAGGCCTTCTGTATAATGATGAAGACATGTACAAGATAGCTGAAAAATTCAAAGCGGAGAAGATTGACGGACTTTTCCTGCCCCACTGTAACTTTGGTACAGAATATGAGTGTGCCAGACTTGCAAAGGAACTGAATGTGCCTGTACTGCTCTGGGGGCCGCTGGATGAGAGGCCGGATGAGAACGGGGTGCGCCTGCGTGATACACAGTGCGGATTATTTGCAACAGGAAAGGTGCTCAGGAGATTCCAGATCCCGTTTACATATATGACCAACTGCAGGCTGAATGATCCTGTTTTCGAGCGCGGTCTCCGGGACTTTATGGCTGTCTGCAATGTAGTAAAGACCTTCCGCCATATGAGGATACTTCAGATTTCCACAAGGCCTTTTGATTTCTGGACAACCATGTGTAATGAAGGAGAGCTTCTGGAAAAATTCAATATCCAGCTGTCACCTATCCCTATGCCTGAACTGACAGATGCAGTTAAGGCTGCTAAGGAGGAAGGGACTCAGGTAGCAGAAGTAATGAAATACTGCCGTGACAACATGGAGATCTGCGTAAAGGACAATGAACTGGAAAATGTAGCTGCCCTGAAGGTTGCCATGAAGGGGCTGGCTGAGAAATACGGATGCCAGGCTATAGCCATCCAGTGCTGGAACCAGCTGCAGTGTGAGCTGGGGATCATGCCGTGTGCGGCTAATTCCCTGCTGAACGAGGAAGGAATTCCTGTAGTCTGCGAGACAGATATCCACGGCGCCATCACAGCGCTTCTTGTGGAAGCGGCAGGTATGGGCGAGACAAGAAGCTTCTTTGCTGACTGGACTATCCGCCATCCTGACCTGGCTAATGGGGAACTGCTGCAGCACTGTGGCCCGTGGCCGATCTCTGTGGCAAGGGAACGCCCGAAGCTGACATATCCTCTGGCATTTGACCATCCTGGCAGCATCACCGCTGAGGCAAAGCACGGAGAGGTGACACTCTGCCGTTTTGACGGGGACAACGGAGAGTACTCCATGCTCCTTGGAAATGCAAAAGGTGTGGATGGTCCTAAGGGAATGGGAACATATCTCTGGGTAGAGGTAGACAATATTAAACGCCTGGAAGAAAAGATCGTGACAGGTCCGTATATCCATCACTGTGTGGGAATCCACAAGGATGTTGTTCCGGTACTTTATGAAGCATGTAAGTATATGGGCGTGAAGCCGGATCTGTATGACCCGGTGGAAGAAGAGGTAAAGGCTTACCTGCGCGGCGAATGACAGCTGCGCTGTGACGGAGTGAACGCGGTGGGGCTGTGAGGACACAGCCTGCACTGCATCAGAGAGGAGAAAATCAGGATGGAAAATTTAAAAGCAAAGTCCTTCGAACTGCGCCAGAATGTCCTGGATATGATATCCAGGGCAAAGGGCGGCCATATAGGAGGGGACTTCAGTGTAATGGATATACTGGTAACCCTTTATTTCAAACAGATGAATATCAGTCCGGAAAATATGGACGATGAAGACAGAGACAGGTTCGTGCTCAGCAAAGGCCACTCAGTGGAGGCTTACTATGCTGTGCTGGCTGCGAAAGGATTTTTCCCCATCGAAGAAGTAATAGAAAACTTTTCAGCTTTCGGATCTAAATACATCGGACATCCCAACAACAAGCTTCCGGGAATCGAGATGAACTCAGGCTCTTTGGGTCACGGCCTTCCCGTGTGCGTGGGCATGGCTCTGGCAGGCAAAATGAATAAAAAGGATTACAGGGTATACACGGTCATGGGTGACGGTGAGCTGGCTGAGGGTTCTGTGTGGGAAGGTTTTATGGCAGGGCATCAGTACAAGCTGGATAACCTGTGCGCCGTAGTTGACAGGAACCGTCTGCAGATATCAGGAAGTACAGAGGATGTCATGGGCCATGATGACCTTCAGAAGAGGATAGAAGGCTTCGGATGGCATGTGATACAAGTAAACGGAAATGATATAGAAGAATTGAACGCGGCTTTTGAGGAGGCCAAGACGGTAAAGGGCTGCCCCACAGCTGTTATTGCAAATACAATAAAAGGCTTCGGCGGCGGAGACGTGATGGAAAATAAAGCGGCATGGCACCATAAAGTACCTTCTGCAGATGAATATGAACAGATCAAAAAAGAATTGGCAGCAAGGAAGGAGGCGGCTCTTCATGAATAAGATACCTAACAGGCAGGCCATCTGCGATGTGCTGATGGAAGAAGCCAAAACAGATAAAGATATTGTCGTGCTGTGCAGCGATTCAAGAGGCAGCGCTTCCCTTGCACCCTTTGCGGCAGCATTCCCGGAACAGTTTGTAGAAGTAGGGATCGCAGAGCAGAACCTGGTCAGCATATCAGCAGGGCTGGCTAAATGCGGCAAGAAGGCATTTGCTGCATCACCCGCCTGCTTCTTGTCCACCAGGAGCTATGAACAGGCAAAGATCGATGCCGCATACTCCAACACAAATGTGACCCTGATAGGCATCAGCGGCGGTGTCAGCTATGGAGCGCTGGGGATGAGCCATCATTCTGCCCAGGATATCGCAGCCATGGCAGCTATACCGAATATGCGTGTCTATCTGCCAAGCGACCGTTTCCAGACTGAGAAGCTGTTCAAGGCTCTGCTCAGAGATGAGAAGCCGTCCTACGTGCGTGTGGGCCGTAATCCTGTAGAAGATATCTATTCAGAGGAAAGCTGTCCGTTTGAGATGGATAAAGCAGTTGCATTTGTAGACGGAGTGCCGTCGGCAGATACAGCCTCCTGGGCAGATGAAGAATTTGATGCTGCAATCATAGCATGCGGTGAGATGGTGCGCCCGGCAGTGGAAGCGGCAGCTCTTTTAAAAGAGCAGGGCAGGCGTGCAGTAGTGCTGGATATGTACTGTGTGAAGCCTCTTGATGTGGAGTCAGTCATCCAGGCTGCCAGCCGCTCAAAGGCAGTTGTGACAGCTGAGGAGCATGCCCCGTTCGGAGGTCTTGGATCTATGGTGAGCCAGGTGGTGGGAGCAAACTGCCCGAAGAAGGTTATTAATCTGGCATTGCCGGATGCACCTGTGATCACAGGCACATCGAAGGAAGTATTCGATTACTATGGATTAAATGCTGAGGGAATCGCTAAAAAAGTAATGGAGCTGATATAAGATGGCAGGATATATATTGGGGATCGACCAGAGCACCCAGGGCACCAAGGCCATGATATTTGACGGGGCCGGAAAGATGCTTGGACGCTTTGACCTGCCCCACAGGCAGATAGTAAATGAGAAAGGCTGGGTATCCCATGACCCTGAAGAGATCTTTGCAAATACGGTGAAGGTAGTGGAGGGAGTTATCGGGAAGACTGGTATAGACAAGAACCTGATAAAAGGCGCCGGCATCAGCAACCAGAGGGAAACTGCCCTTGTCTGGGATAAGCAGACAGGCAGGCCTCTTGCCCCTGCTATTGTATGGCAGTGCTCCAGGGCGGCAGAACTGTGCAGCAGGCTGGAGGAGAACGGCAGCGGACAGATGAGCGGTGAGGAGTGCCGCGCTGCAGTTAAGAATACTACGGGAATTCCCATGTCTCCTTATTTCCCGGCGGCTAAATGGTCATGGATACTGGAAAATACACCCGGAGCGAAGGAAAAGGCGGCAGCGGGGGAACTGTGCTTTGGTACGATTGACACGTGGCTTGTATACTGCCTCACAGGCGGAAAGTCCTATAAGACGGATTATTCTAATGCATCCAGGACACAGGCGTTTGATATAGTGAATCTGTGCTGGAGCCCTGAGGTGTGCGGCATTTTCGGAATAGACCCGAAGGCTCTTGCAGAGGTGTGTGATTCGGACAGCTGCTTTGGAATGAGTGATTTTAACGGAGTGCTGGACAGGGAGATTCCTATACACGGCGTGATGGGAGATTCCCATGGCGCACTTTTCGGGCAGGGATGCCTGAAAAAAGGTATGATAAAGACAACCTACGGCACAGGCTCCTCCATCATGATGAATATCGGGGAAGAACCGGTATTTTCCACACATGGAGTCGTGACTTCCCTGGCATGGAGCAGAAACGGCAAGGCAGAGTATGTGCTGGAAGGAAATATAAATTATACAGGAGCTGTGATTACCTGGCTGAAGGATGATATGAAGCTTGTCTCATCGCCGTCAGAGACAGAAGAGCTGGCAGGTTTGGCGAATAAGGAAGACACTGCATATCTCGTGCCTGCTTTTACAGGCCTGGGAGCTCCCTACTGGAACAGCAAGGCAAAGGCTTCCATTGTGGGGATCACAAGGACAACAGGAAGGGCAGAGGTGGTGAAAGCCGGACTGGAATGCATTGCTTACCAGATCACAGATATTGTCAAAGCAATGGGTGAGGATGCAAAACTGGCAATCGGAGAACTGCGTGTGGACGGCGGTCCCACAAGAAATGCATATCTGATGCAGTTCCAGAGCGATATGCTGGGGATTCCTGTACAGGTGCCGGATGCTGAGGAGCTCTCAGGAATAGGGGCCTCCTATATGGCAGGGCTTGCTCTTGGCATGTATGATGAGAAGGTATTTGAGACTATAGGAAGAAGCAGATTTGAGCCTTCCATGGACGAAAAAGTAAAAGACAAGAAATATGCCGGATGGCTGGATGCAGTGCATTCGGTGCTCAGGTAAACAATTAAGAAGAGAGGCCAATTTCCTGCTGCCGGGTTAACCGTACAGGAAATTGGCTTCTTTTGGTGTGCCGGAGAAACCGGAAACAGGGAACCTTTACATTAAAAAAGTGAAAATTCCGTGAACGGATAGACATTTTTGGCTCAAAATGGTAAAGTTACTATGAAATAATAAACAGAGGAGAATCGGCATGTTAAAGACTTTAGGTGCACAAGTGAAGGAATTCAAAAAAGCGTCTGTCCTGACTCCGGTGTTCATGATACTGGAGGTGATCATGGAGACGGTGATTCCGCTTTTGATGGCTTCTATTATTGATGACGGTGTGGAAAAAGGAGACATTAGCCATATCTATGCGGTGGGGGGATGGATGGTAGCTGCGGCAGCAGTAGGGCTCTTTGCCGGGGTTATGGGCGGAAAATTCGGCGCAAGGGCGTCCACGGGGTTTGCAAGGAATCTGAGGGAAGCCATGTTTGAGAATATACAGACCTTCTCATTCGCCAATATTGATAAATTCAGTACGGCTGGGCTTGTAACCAGGCTTACAACTGACGTGACAAATATGCAGAACGCATACCAGATGATACTCAGAATGTGCATGAGGGCTCCCGCCAGCCTGATCTGTGCCATGGTCATGGCCTTTACGATAAATGTAAAGCTGGCCAGCATCTATCTGGCGGCAGTCATCTTGCTGGGGACGTGCCTGTTTTTTATCATGAATAATGCCACCAAGTATTTTCAGCAGGCGTTCCCCAAATACGATGATATGAACGCTTCTGTACAGGAAAATGTATCGGCCATCCGTGTGGTAAAAGCATATGTGAGAGAAGAGCATGAGATATCTAAATTCCACAGGGCCAGCGGCAATATTTACAAGATTTTTGTGAAGGCTGAGCGCAACCTGACTTATAACGCGCCTCTGATGCAGTTTACCGTATATGGCTGTATCCTTCTGATATGCTGGCTGGGAGCAAAGATGATCGTGGGCACGACTCTTACTACCGGGGAGCTGATGAGTCTTCTGGCTTATTGTATGAATATCCTCATGAGCCTTATGATGCTCTCCATGGTCTTTGTAATGATAACCATGAGTATTGCCAGCGCGCGCCGTATCACGGAGGTGCTTAATGAAAAAAGTGACCTGAAAAATCCTGAGGCTCCTCTTTATGAGGTGAAGGACGGAAGCATAGAATTCAGGCATGTGGACTTTGCATATAATAAGGAAAGTGAGAAACCTGTCCTTCAGGATATTACCCTGTCCATCAGGCCGGGTGAGACCATAGGGATCATCGGGGGGACAGGAAGCGCGAAGACGAGCCTGGTGAACCTGATCAGCCGCTTGTATGATGTCACTTCAGGACAGCTGCTTGTGGGCGGGAAAGACGTAAAGGAATACGATATGGAGACACTCAGAAATGAAGTCTCTGTGGTACTTCAGAAAAATGTACTGTTTTCAGGCACCATCCTGGAGAACCTCCGCTGGGGAAATAAGGAGGCCACAAAGGAAGAGTGCATGGAGGCCTGCCGCATGGCCTGCGCCGATGAATTCATAGAGAAGATGCCGGAGGGCTATGAGACACATATCACCCAGGGCGGAAGCAATGTGTCAGGAGGGCAGAAGCAGAGGCTGTGTATTGCCAGGGCGCTGCTGAAAAAGCCTAAGATACTTATACTGGATGACAGCACCAGCGCTGTGGATACAGCGACGGATTCGAAAATCCGCCGGGCGTTTAAAGAAGAAATACCCGATACCACAAAGCTGATCATTGCCCAGAGGATATCGAGCGTAGAAAATGCCGACAGAGTGATCGTGATGGAAGACGGAAGGATAGATGGTTTTGATACTCCGCAGAATCTCCTGGAGACCAATGCGATCTACAGAGAGGTATATGAATCACAGACAAAGGGCGGCGGAGATTTTGATGAGAAGGCAGGTGAAGAATAATGCCGGGACCGGGAAGAGTTATGGGACCGAAACCAAAGGTTAACAATCCCATGGGGTTACTGAAGCGTCTTATGAAATATGTGATGAAAAGCTACATGGTGCAGTGGATATTTGTGCTTATACTGATCTTTGTCAGTGTCCTGGCTAATGTACAGGGTACCATGTTTATGAAAAGGCTGATCGATGAATACATCACGCCGATGCTGACGTCTGGCCAGCCGGACTTTGGCCCTCTGGCGCTGGCGATCGGGAAGGTGGCGGTATTTTACCTTGCAGGCGTGGCTGCTACTTTTGCATATAACAGGATCATGGTATACGTGACCCAGGGCACTCTGCGCAGCCTGAGGGATGACCTGTTTGCCCATATGGAGATGCTTCCCATCAAATACTTTGATACAAATGCCCACGGAAATATCATGTCTGTTTATACAAATGATATTGATACACTGCGGCAGATGATCAGCCAGAGTATTCCTCAGATCGTAAACAGCGTCATCACTGTGGTCAGTGTATTTGTCAGTATGCTTATACTGAATATCCCCCTGACCTTTGTGACTCTGGCCATGGTGGGTATCATGCTTTTTTCCACCAAAAAGCTGGCGGGACAGAGCGGTAAATACTTCGTGAGCCAGCAGACAAACCTGGGGGCTGTCAACGGATATATTGAGGAGATGATGGACGGCCAGAAGGTAGTAAAGGTATTCTGTCATGAGGAGGAGACGCTGGAAAAATTCAAAGAGCTCAATGACAGGCTCTTCGAGAGCTCTGACAGAGCCAACTCATTTGCAAATATGCTGGGGCCTGTGAATACACAGCTGGGCAATATCAGCTATGTAGTCTGTGCCATAGTGGGAGGGATCCTGGCCCTGAGCGGTTTTGGCGGTTTTACCCTGGGCGGGCTTGCCAGCTTTCTGACCTTCAACAAAAGCTTCAACGGGCCTATCAACCAGGTCAGCCAGCAGTTAAATGCTATTGTCATGGCCCTGGCCGGCGCTGAGCGGGTGTTCAGGATGCTGGATGAAAAGCCGGAGGAGGATGACGGATATGTCACCCTTGTGAATGTGACTAATGAGGACGGAGCGATCCGGGAATCAGAAAAGAGGACAGGACAGTGGGCCTGGAAACATGTGCATCAGGCAGATAATTCTGTGGAATATGTAGAATTAAAGGGCGATGTGGAGTTTGAAGATGTGAATTTCGGGTACAGTGATGAGAAAATAGTGCTCCACGATGTAGATCTGTTTGCAAAACCGGGACAGAAGATTGCCTTTGTAGGATCTACAGGCGCAGGAAAGACAACGATAACAAACCTGATAAACAGATTCTATGATATCCAGGAAGGCAAGATCAGATATGACGGCATTAATATAGAAAAGATCAGGAAGAATGATCTGCGCCGGTCTTTAGGGATCGTGCTTCAGGATACCCACCTTTTCACAGGGACTGTAGCGGAGAACATCAGATTCGGGAAGCTGGACGCCACTGATGAGGAGGTGGAGGCTGCGGCCAGGCTGGCAAATGCAGACAGTTTCATACAGAGGCTGCCTCAGGGGTACGACACAGTACTGAAAGGGGACGGTGCAAATCTCAGCCAGGGCCAGAGACAGCTGCTGGCTATCGCAAGGGCAGCCATCGCAGATCCTCCTGTGCTTATACTGGATGAGGCCACCAGTTCCATTGATACAAGGACAGAGCGGATCGTCCAGGATGGAATGGATAAGCTGATGAAGGGCAGGACCACATTCGTCATTGCCCACAGACTGTCTACGGTCCGCAATTCTGACTGTATCATGGTCCTGGAGCAGGGGCATATCATTGAAAGAGGCACCCACGACCAGCTCATAGAAGAAAAAGGAAGGTACTACCAGCTCTACACAGGAAATGCCATATCAGCCTGAGAGACAGGCCGGAAAGTATATTACTTTCTGGCCTGCCCCGGTGATATTCCGTAGGTGGAACGGAAGTCCCTGCTTAAATGTGAGGAGTCGCCGAAGCCGGTGAGTTCGGCAATCTCACTTATGGGAAGGCTGGTGGTCTCCAGATAGTGCTTGGACCTCTCAAGACGGAGACACTTAATGTACTTTAAGGGCGGCATTCCGAAATGATGTTTAAAATAACGGATGAACGCCGTGGGGTGCATGTAGAGAAGGCGCGCCAGCTCTTCCACCTTTATTGGTTCATTTAAATGATTTTCTATATATTCCACGATGGAAGCCGGTTTAGTAGAATGCATGGAGAGCTCCTGCATGTGATTGTGGCCGGAACGCTCGAACAGGATACCGATAATTGAAAACAGGGCAGCCTGGTGGGCAAGCGCATTCCCGATGGAAGCTTCATTTTCAGAAACAGCATCTTCATATAAGAATAATGTCCTGAAAAAACCGCAAATCTCTGAGAAATCCTTCTCATCATTAAAATCCCAGACTGTGATATCATGGAAATGTTCAAACAAGTCATTTCCGTCCGACAAAGCTGTAAAATGCAGCCAGTATTTTACAAGATGCTGCTCCTCTGTCATGGCAAAAGAGTGGGTGAGGCCCTTGGGGATCAGCATGGCCTGGCGGGCTTTCAGATGGTAGGTCCTGCCCCCGGCAGTTATCTGGGCAGATCCCTCTAAGGGGAAATAGAGCTTATGCAGTGCAAGGGAGACATTGGAGCCTGCCCATGACGGGGGGCAGGCAGTATAATTTCCGCCGTAAACTTTAATTTTCAGGTTTGATATATATTCAGATAGGACCATTAGTTTTCCTCATTTTGTAACTGTTCAGTACCTTCACAGTTACATGCAAAAATCCATTTTAAATCGCCTCCGGCGATGGGATTTTTGCACCCTTGAATCATTTTTTTACGGTCTGTGCAGTAAATGCACAGACCTGCTGAATAGTTACCTCTTTTTTTAATATTTATTGTCAGTTTCCATTATAAAGGTTTTTAGGGAAAAGTAAAGGGAATAAGTGCGGGGCCATGGGCTAGGAATCAGAAAATAACTGCTAGTTTTGTACATTGCAAAAGCCCCTTTTTTTATTATAATGAAAGTATGAAAAATGAAAATTTATTCCGTCTGCGGACGGGAGGATGCTCAGATAAGGAGGATGAAATGGATTTAAGGAAATGGTTTAAAGAGGCGCAGTATGGGATGATGGTGCACTGGGGGCTGTATTCGCTCCTGGCAGGAGAGTGGAAGGATAAGAGGAGCGGCTGCTATAGCGAATGGATCCAGGCACACTGCGATATCCCAAATGCGGAATATGCCAAATTGGCAAATGCTTTCAACCCTGTATTTTTCAATGCGGATGAATGGGTGAAATTTGCAAAGGACTGCGGAATGAAATATTTCGTGGTTACTACAAAGCACCATGACGGGTTTGCCATGTTCCGCACCAAGGTGGATAAATACAATATTGTGGATGCAACTCCATTTGGAAGGGATTTTGTGGGAGAGATCGGTGAAGCCTGCTATAAGCACGGCCTGAAAATGGGTCTCTATTATTCACAGGACCTGGACTGGCATGAAGAGCATGGCGGCGGCTACAAATCAGGCCATATACCCTGCCAGGGGACAGCATGGTGCAACAACTGGGATTTCCCCAATGACGATAAGAAGGATTTTAATATCTGCTTTAACAACAAGATCTATCCCCAGGTGGAAGAACTGCTGAGGAATTATGGGGACCTCTGCCTTATCTGGTTCGACATGCCAATGACCCTGGAGGAAGCTCAGAGCCGTAAGCTCTATGAAGCTATCAAGAAATACCAGCCGGAATGCCTGATCAATTCAAGGCTGGGGAACGGCGTATATGACTATGTGTCTTTAGGGGACAATGAGATTCCGGATTCTATGCCTGAAAACGTAGAACTGGATCCGGAAGCAATGAACGGGATCGAAGGATTCAAGCCATCCCCCTACGGACTGTATGAGACAGCAGCCACTATAAATAACAGCTGGGGATACTGCGCATGGGACCAGAACTGGAAGAGTGCAGAGCAGATCGCAGCCAACAAGAAGAAATTAAACGGAATGGGGATCAATTATCTGTTAAATGTAGGTCCGGACGGCCTGGGGCGCATCCCACTGGCATCCAGAGAGATCCTTAAAAAGGTAGCTGAGACATTCTAACTAATAAGAGAAGAGAGGTAGAAACATGGTACAGTTAAGTCCAAGACAGGTACATCTTGATTTTCACACATCTCCGGCCATTGACGGCATCGGGGAAGAGTTCAGCAGGGAGAATTTCCAGGCAGCATTAAAGGAAGGAAATCTCTCAAGCATCACAGTATTTGCAAAATGCCACCATGGCCAGTGCTACTATCCTACAAAAGTAGGGACTATGCATCCGGGGCTGAAATTTGACCTGCTGGGCGAGATGGTGGATGCGGCTCATGAGATAGGTGTGAAGGCGCCGATCTACATAACGGCAGGCTGGTCTGCCATGGATGCCGAGAACCATCCTGAATGGTGTGGCAGAAAGAAGGACGGCAGCATATCTGCGTCAAATTATGATTTTTCATGCGGGCCTGATGATCCCAAGCCGGCATGCTCCTGGATAGATCTCTGCCTCAACGACGGCAGCTATGCCCGCCATATCTATGATATCACACAGGAGGTCTGCGACAGGTATGAGCATGTGGACGGACTTTTCTATGATATCTGCTTTATCAGAGAGGCATGCTACTGTGACGAGTGTGTTGCGGGCATGAAAGAAATGGGGCTTGATCCTTCCAATGAAGAGGACGCAAAGAAATATTATGTAATAAAGCATCAGGACTTTATGAGAAAGTGCGGGGAGATCCTTCACAAAAAGCATCCGGAAGCTTCTATTTTCTTTAACAGCGGCGGAGCTGAGCCTAATATGCCGGAATATCATGACGGTTCCACTCATTTTGAGATGGAAGACCTTCCCACATCCTGGGGCGGATATGACAAGATGCCGTTCAGGGCAAAATTCTTTGAGCGCACAGGAAAGAGCTACCTGGGCATGACAGGTAAATTCCATACCGACTGGGGTGAATTCGGAGGATTTAAGCCGGGAGAGGCATTAAAGTTCGAGGTTGCATCCATGATGACCTACGGGGCCAGATGCTCTATCGGTGACCAGATGCATCCAAGCGGAAAGATGGATATGGAGACATACCGCAATATAGGATATGCCTACAACTATGCCCAGAAGATAGAGGAGTACAGCCTCCACGGCAGACCTACAGCTAAGCTTGGCATCTATCTGTCAAAGAATGATACAAGCAATGAGGGCACGGCAAAGATGCTCCTGGAGAGCCAGATTGATTTTGATATTGTATATCAGGACCACTTTGAGGAATTTGATACGGTGATACTCCCGGATTATGTGGAATTATCAGATGGGGCTGTGGAAAAACTCCAGGAATTTTTAAAGGCTGGTGGAAAACTTTTATTTACAGGGGAGAGCCTTGTAAAGGACGGAAAATTCCAGATCGATGCAGGGATCCGCTATGAAGGAAACTACGGATATGAAAAGGATTACCTCCTCATCGGTGACGAACTGGGAGAAGGCACGGTAAGATCCCCGTTCCTGGCATACAGCCCTGCGGTAAAGGTAGAGGTGGAAGAAGGGGACGTACTGGCAAATGTGATGCTGCCTTACTTCGGACGTACATATGGGAAATACTGCAGCCACAAGAACACACCGTACAATCCTGCTGATTATGACCACGCGGCAGCTGTGCAGAACGGTAACATCATGTATCTGGCTCACAAGATGGGCGAGATCTATAAGGGATATGGCTCTGTATACCACCGCAGGTACTTTATAAACGCACTCAGAAGGCTTTACGGAGCACAGGCATTTGAAGTGAAGATGCCGAGCGCAGGCCGTGCAGCCATGAGATACCAGGCAGAAGAAGGGCGCTACTGCTTAAGCCTTCTGTACGCATCTCCCATAACAAGGGGAGCAGTGGAAGTTATAGAGGATATGCCGCCTCTGTACAATGTTCCTGTAAAGATCCATGTTCCTGAGAAAATCACACGTGTGGTGACAGCAGTGTCAGGGGAAGAGATTCCGTTTACTAGAGACAATGGAACAGTGGAATTCTGTGTGCCATATGTACAGTGCCACCAGATGGTCGTACTTGAGACAGAGCAGGCTTAAAACGCTGTTCATGGCGGTCAGAAAGCCTGAGATTCATCTATCAGATTGATAAATTCCTGCATGGCCCTGGTGACATATCTGCTGCGTTTGCGGTAAAAGCAGACCTGGCGCATGATCTCAGGGTCATCCAGCTTGTAGTAGATCACATCCGGGTGGGGCAGAACGCACCGGATAAGGGTATCACTTATAAAAGAGATACCCATGCCTGAGCAGGTGACATTGTAGGCAGTCATGAGCTGGTCCAGATAAAGGATCACTTTGGGGCGGAAACCGTGCTTGGCACAGAGGGCCATACCGCGTTCTCCAGTATCATTTTCAGATTTTAAAAATATAAAAGGCTCATCCCTGAAGCTGTCCAGGGGGACGGGCGAAAACTTATTTTCCAGATAGGCGCCGGATTGTACACATTCTGCGCTTATCTGGTATTTTTTTAGGGACTGGTTGATTTCCAGGCATTTTGGGACAGCCAGGATCATGTATTCCCTGTTATAGAGGTGTCCTGCAAAGATGGAATCGTCAAAGGTATAATTGTCTATGATAAGGTCCAGACCTCCCAAAAGGAGCTGCTGCTCCAGCTGGCCTGTGCTCTCCTCAAGAAGGCTGACATGGATCCTGGGGTAGCGTCTTGTAAATTCAGTGATCAGGGGAGGGAGCACATAAGAGGAGAAGAGATTGCTGCCGCCCAGGGAAAGAGAGCCAGTCTCCAGCTGGTTCAGATCCGATACATAGCGCTCAAAGTCATTCTCTATATTCAGGATCTGTTCTACGGCCTTTATGTACTTTTCACCGCAGTCTGTCAGCCGGATGGGGTTGCAGCTCCTGTCAAATAAAGGGGAGCCGATCTCCTCCTCCACACGCTTCACCGTGGCGCTTAAAGCCGGCTGTGAAATGTAGAGGTTTTTGGCTGCTTTGGAGAAGCTTTTTTCATTATAGACTTCATAGACGTACTTCATGGAAGAAAACATATTGCTCATATTTGCCCTCGCTTTCATGTTCGTGCTCCGCACGATAAGGTATAACATACAGGTTATATAATATATAGAATTTTTTGTATTTGCTTATATTGTAAGACTCTTATATAATGATGTCAACATAAAACATGTCAATAAGGAACCGGGGGTCCGGAAAACAAAAGTAAAAGAGGAGATAAGGTATAATGGAAAAGTTATTGAAGGATGGAATGGAATACCGTACAGAGAATGATTCAATCGGGAAAAAGAGAGTTCCGGAAGATGTATACTACGGTGTACAGTCTTTGAGGGCAGCTGAAAATTTCAGGATCACAGGTCTTTCCATGCATCCGGAGATCATTAACAGTCTTGCACACATCAAAAAAGCTGCGGCCATTACAAACTGTGAGGTAGGCATTCTGGATAAGAAGATTGCAGACGCTATTGTAAAGGCGTGTGATGAGATACTTGCAGGCAAGCTGCATGAATACTTTATCGTAGACCCTATCCAGGGCGGAGCCGGTACATCCCTGAACATGAACGCCAATGAGGTTATCGCAAACCGCGCCATCGAGATCCTGGGCGGCAAAAAAGGTGATTATTCTATTGTTAACCCGAATGACCATGTAAACTGCGGACAGTCCACAAATGACGTGATCCCCACAGCAGGCAAGATGACCTCCTGGAAGCTGATCGAGCATGCCCAGAAGCAGCTGCGCCGCCTCTACACAGCTCTTTGTGATAAAGCCCAGGAGTTTGACCATATCATCAAAATGGGACGTACACAGATGCAGGATGCAGTTCCCATCCGTCTGGGACAGGAATTCAAGGCTTACTCAGTAGCCATCCAGAGGGATATTAACCGTATGGACAAAGCCATGGATGAGATGCTCACCTTAAATATGGGCGGAACAGCCATCGGAACAGGGTTAAACGCTGATGAGCAGTATTTGAGAAGGATCGTGCCAAACCTGGCACAGATTACAGGAATCGGATTTATCCAGGCATATGACCTTATTGACTCTACACAGAACCTTGATCCATTTGTTGCAGTGTCAGGAGCTGTTAAGGCATGTGCAGTGACCCTCTCCAAGATATCAAATGACCTCCGCCTTATGTCCTCAGGCCCCAGGGCAGGATTCGGTGAGATCAACCTTCCTGCTAAGCAGAACGGATCATCCATCATGCCGGGCAAGGTGAATCCTGTTATTCCTGAGGTGGTAAACCAGGTGGCCTTTAATATCATCGGAAACGATATGACAATTACAATGGCTGCAGAGGCCGGACAGCTTGAGCTGAATGCTTTCGAGCCTATCATCTTCTACTGTCTCTTCCAGTCCATCGATACACTGGGCTATGCAGTTGAGACCTTTGTAGACAACTGTATCACAGGAATCACAGCAAATGAAGACCGCTGCCGTGAGCTGGTAGAGAACAGCGTGGGAACAATCACAGCCATCTGCCCGCATGTAGGCTATGAAAAAGCAGCAGCCGTGGCAAAAGCGGCAATTAAGTCCGGGGCGTCTGTCAGAAGTCTGGTTCTCAAGGAAGGCCTCCTCGGGGAAGAAGACCTGGAAAAGATCTTAGAGCCAACTAACATGACAGAGCCTGGAATCTCAGGAAAAGACCTGATTTTAAAGGGCAATAAATAAGCAGAGCGGCTGACTACATATAACAATATATAATGAAAGAATATGACAAAAGGTCCGGAATATTTTTCCGGGCCTTTTGCTGTTATTTTAATAAACTCCGGTATTCTTTCGGATTCTGACCTGTGAAGTCTTTAAATATACGGCTGAAATAGTGCTGGTCGGTAAATCCCAGCATCTCACTGATCTCTTTTATTGAAAATACGGAATCTGACAATAATTCACAGGCATCATGGATGCGCAGCTCATTGATCAGCTTTAGGGGAGACTGGCCTTTCTGCTTTTTAAAGACCCGGGTTAAATAGGAATGATTAAAGTGATAGTTTTTAGCAAGCTCTGCTATATTAATGGACTCTTTATAGTGGAGTCTGATGTAGGAGTCCATTTCCTCTATGGCTGTTTCAATCTCACTTGGAACAGATTTGTTCAATTTTATCCAGTATACAAATTCCTGAATGATCCTTTCAGCTCCATCGGACAGGGTGGGCTGTGTCTCAAGGCTAAAATAAACTGCAGACTGCATCTGTTCATAATCAAGGTCGGAAAAGTACAGGCACTGCTGCAAAATTGTAAACAACTGCATCAGCATCTTTTCAATCCACTGCTGAGGATATCTGTTTTCTTCCCACTCCTGAAACATAGGCTTTAATGCCTTCATAAAACCGGCCGTATTGCTTGTATGGATTAAAGAATAAAAATAGCTGATAGAGGCAGCAGGAAATACAGCGGGGGGGAGGACAGCTGATGGCCCCGGTTTTGGCAGCAGTGACGAGGAACCAATGATTAATGAGGAAAACAGCAGTTTGCGCAATGATACCCATTCACTGTGCAGGTGTGAAAAGCTTACCTGGGACTGGCCGCAGGCCAGGGTCACATTAGGTCCTGAGAGCAGCTGGATAAGAGACTTCTGGATAAAAAGTCCAACATCCTGGGGAGAGGAGTTGAGGTCCCCGGTAAGGATTAATTTTATATTGTCAAACTGCTGGGGGAATACCCAGAAATCAGAGATATCAAATGGGGCGGATGCAAAAAGGGCCTCCCAGGGAAGACAGCTGAAACTGTCTGCCTGATTTTGATCCGGTAAAGCTGACTGCTGGCAATGAGTATGGAGATTGCCGAAACAGACAAGAAAACAAGTAAATTTACGTTCTGCAATCTCCCGGATAAAGGGCAGGTCTGAAGGAGGAAGCTGATTATTATTCAGCTGGCCGTATAGAAGGGAATAAAGCTTATGATCCCTTTTCTTCCTGATCTCAGCCCCCAGGGAGTTCAGCAGTGCTGCTAGCGCATCAAGCTTAAGGGGTTTTAGCAGATAATCATATACCCTGTACTGCAGGGCTGTGCGGGCATAATCAAAATCATCATAGCCGCTTATGATGACAACATAAATATCAGGGTAATCGTTATAAACAGTTTTTGCCAGTTCAAGACCATCCATAACAGGCATGCGGATATCCGTAAAGATAACATCAGGATGGATTTTTTTAATAAGTGCAAGCGCTTCTTTTCCATTAAAGGCATCTCCCGAAACCTGAAAATCGGAAGAGGCAGCTGCAATCTTCTTCTTTATGTTGTTCAGTAAAAGGATCTCGTCTTCTACCACAAGAACCTTGACCGGGTCATACTTCATGATATGTACCTCCATTGTTTGTTTCCGCGGGCAGCGGCCCGCCTATGGTAACGCGCGCACCACCTTCAGGGGGATTCTCAAGTTTGAAAACCATCTGGTCTTTATAAAGCAGATGCAGCCGGATATAGAGGTTCATCAGTCCCAGGCCATTTATATTTAAGTCAGAAATAGGGTTATCCGCTTTGAGCCCGGCACTTTTTTGATAAAATTCATCCAGATATTCCGGGGAAAAACCAGAACCTGTATCCTGCACCTGGATCATCCAGAAAGAATTTTGTATATATCCGCTTATAGTTATCACCCAGGGCGGGTCAACCTCCAGACCGTATTTCACGCAATTTTCCACAAGAGGCTGTACGATCAGTTTTGGGACCTGCAGGGACATCAGAGAAGAATCAATATCCAGATGGAACTGGATCCTTTCTTCATATTTTATTTTTATCAGATTAATATACGAGACGGTATGCTCAATTTCCTGCTCCAGCTTTACATTTCGGGCAGAACCGGAAGAAATATAGCGCAGCAGTAAAGAGAGATCGTCACATACCTGGCTGATTTTAGCATCATCCCCCTCCTCGGCCAGGATACTGATAGAAGCCAGAGTATTATAGAGAAAATGGGGATTCATCTGGGACTGCAGCGCCAGCATCTGTGCATCCACGGCCATGGTATGGGCGGAGACCACATCCTTCAGCGATTTCTGAAGGTTTGATTTCATCTGTCCGAATGAACAATAAAGGGAAGTTAATTCACGGAAACTGTTTTTGTATTCAGGCAGTTCGAATGTATCCAGATTATCAAGGGTCAGAGTGCGCGCGTATTGCTCCAGTTTCTGAAGAGGGGCAGACACGCTGGTGGCTATTTGATTTGTTATAAATAAAGTCAGCAGTAAGACTACAAGGGTAACTACTATAATCAAGGTACGGAACTGGTAGAAAGAAAAGAACAGATCCTCTTCAGACTCCGCTACAAAAACAGTCCATTTTGTAAAATCAGAAGTCTTGTGAGTGAAAAGGACAGGCTTATTTTCCAGTGTCCTGGCAGTGCTGGGCATATCTGTATAAGATTCCGGGTGGGTAAGTACATCTGCGATATATGTCTTTGTCTGTTCGGGGATCGTTTCTCCATAAGGATATATGAGCTCCTGCGCCTGGTTATATACAAAGATTTTTTTCTTTTCTTTTTCATTGTGGATGGCATCTTCTATCCTCTGGCAGATATATGGATACTGCAGCTGTAATTCCAGGATAGCAGTTTCCCTGGTGGGATTTTCAGGAGAAAAGGCCCGGCAGAGAGAAATCATTGCCTCATCAGTGGTATTTAATTCAGGAAAATGAGCGGGCAGTATGACTTTTTTGCCGTAGGCATCCAATACCTGCTGACCCCAGGGAACCACATCCAGAGGGCTTTCTGTGCGCTTCTCAAATGAAGATGTCATGCCCACATGTACATATCTCCCTGAAACATCGAACATATTTAGTTCCATATGATTAAAGGACAGCCTTATAATTTCAAATAATGTATCAGAAAAGGCCATCCTGCCGTAATATGCACCTGCAGTATCGGAATAGATATCTTTTACAAACAAAGCCTGAAGCTGGTTAGAACTGACGATTCGTTTTGAAAGCTGGTCCAGCTGGTCCAGCTCTGTGTCCAATAGGGTACATATATTATCACAGTCTGCAAGAAGCTCTCCTGTAGCATTTGCCCTTAGTGTATTTCCCCAGATAAAATATAAGAAAACCATAAATATGATTATGATTGATAATATTAGTGCCGCATAACGCCACAATAGCTTAAAATGCAGAGACTTCATCATGACACCTCTTTTATAATTTCGTACATAAACATAATGTACTTTCTTTGAATTATAGGCGATAATTACAGAAGATACAAGGAGGCAATCAGATTAAGCACAAAAAATGCACAATGTAAAGTCGATTTTGTTTAAAGATATCTGTGAAAAAATCGGTATAATGAAGATATCAAATAAAACTCAATGCGGAGGAGGAACAGGTATGAGAAATAAGAAAGCAGCCGGTATCATGGCAGCGGCTATGGCATTGTCCATGGTTACAGTACTTTTTAACTGTGAGGAGGTACATGCAGAAGGAGGAAAAACAATCACAATCGCAGCAGGCACAGGATGGGTTAAAGACATAGATAAAGAGCTGGCTGCAAAATATGAGGAGGAGTCGGGCAATAAGATTGAATGGCAGATAAGCCCGGATGACCAGTATGAGAATGTCCTGGGATCAAAGCTTGCAGTTGGGGAGGGAGCAGATATATTCTATACAAGGTCCGGGACCACGATCAATAAATACCAGCCGGAAAAATACATGATGGATCTCTCAGAGCAGGAGTGGGTGAGCCGTTATGTGGACTGGGCAAAGGAAGGCACCTCTTATGACGGCAAAACGATGCAGTTCCAGACATGGAGTGTAGACGGCTGGGGGATACTTTACAACAAAGCAATGTTTGAAGAGGCAGGAATTACGGAGGTTCCAGACAGCTATGAAAGCTTTAAAGCTGCATGTGACAAGATACTTGCTATAGGAAAGACGCCAATTTATGATCCTGGCGCTACCCAGTGGCATTTAGGGGTCTGGCTGGGTGAGCTGACAACGCAGATAGAAAGTGATAATGCGGGATTTTACGCAGGACTTAATGACAACAGCCAGGTATTTGCAGGACAGGAAGGACTGGCAAAGGCTTTGGACCAGCTGGCTGAAATGGAAGAAGCGGGATACTTTGGTGATGACTTTATGTCTAATACCTGGGAAGATGCAGTAGCTAAAATGGCATCTCAGGATTATGCAATGTGTGTGACATACACTACATTCCCGGCAGAAGTGGAAGCGGTTAATCCGGAGCTTACACAGGATTCATGGGGAATGTTCCCTATACCTTTAAATGACAATAAGGTTTTCGGTACATCTGCGGGAGGTATCGGCCGTTGTGTAAACAAAGATACAGAGGTATCAGACGCAGTGTATGACTACTTTGAATTCTTATCAAGACCGGAAAATTTAACAGCATATTATGATGCGCGCCTGGATCTGGGTCCGTGTTCGTTTACAGACATTCCGGGAAATGTGCCCGCAGTCTATGAAGATGTTGTGGGCAATGCGACAGGAACAGGACTTGCAGCTGAAGATGGAATCCTGTACTGGGATAACACTCAGGTTGGAAATCTGATACAGGCAATGTTCGTAGGCGGTTCAAGTGCAGAAGATGTACTGCAGGGTATTGATGACATCAGACAGCCTAGCTTTGGGGAATAGACATCCGGAGATCACGGAATGGGGAATGGCTGAAAAAGCCATTCCCCATATTAGTTACCGTCCGCTCTGCGGCCGGCAGCATGTCTATATTTTTCAACATCAGGAGGAGTGTAATGTATAAGAAAAAATTTTATGGGATGAGGTTTATAGTTCCGGCCCTGATATTGTATACGGTACTATACATCATACCGACTATAGCGGGCATGGTAATTTCATTTACTGACTGGAATGTCACAAGACCCGGGATCCATTTTGTAGGCCTCCAGAATTACGCCAATATATTTATGTCAAAAGGAGGGCCATATCTGGCAAGCCTGAAGCATACAGCGGAATTTACTGTGGTGACAGTAATCCTGAAGACTCTGCTGGGATTAGGCCTGGCCCTGCTGCTGAATAAAGGGCTGAGAAGCAGAAATGTATTCAGGATGATTTTCTTTCTTCCATATGCGCTTGCGCCGCTGATCATTGGTATATCCTTTGTATCAGTGTTAAAACCGGACGGCCCTTTAAATACAATACTCAGATCAGTGGGGCTGGAAGCTCTTGTACATTCATGGCTGGCGGAAAAGGGTACTGCGCTGGGTTCAGCTATGGCTGTTGAGGTATGGAGGATGGCAGGGTGGAATATGATGATCCTTCTGGCCGGTCTTCAGATGATACCGGATGAATACTATGAGGCTTCATCTATAGATGGGGCAGGACCGTGGAAACAGTTCTGGAAGATTACACTTCCGTTTCTGCGGGCGCCTCTGACGACTGTCATTGTGTTAAACACCATACACGGACTTAGGGTATTCGACATTATCTATTCCCTGACAGGAGGAGGCCCGGGAGGATTGACGGAAGTGATCAATACACAGGTATTTAAAGAATTCGGTTTAGGACGTTATGGTATGGCAAATGCGCTGAATGTTATTATTTTTCTGGTTACAGTAGTGATTGCGCTGGGGATGCAGAAGGCGCTGCGCGGAAAGGAAGATAATGGATAAAATAAAAACAATAAAAAAGCTGAAATTATTGATACGATTTTTATTTACTGCGGCATGCAGCTGCCTGATACTTCTGCCGATCTATTTTATCGTCATAAATTCGCTTAAAACAGTAGAGGAATCACGGTATTTGAGCTTCAGCCTGCCTGCCTCATTTCAATGGAGCAATTATATAGAAGTAATAAAGGCGGGATCTCTCATCCGTGCTTTTGGAAACAGCATGCTCATGGCTGGAGGATCCGTCATTATATGTATAGTGACAGGTTCCATGGCCTCCTATGCACTTAGCAGAAGAAAGACGAAGCTGAACAATTTTCTTTACGTTTACTTCTTTCTCGGGCTGATCGCGCCGGTAAATTATGTCACGACCCTTTTTACATTGAAATTCCTGCATTTACAAAATACATACCCTGGAATTATTCTGGAATTTGGCACACTGGGTATTCCTTTCCTGGTATTTTTATATTATGGATTTTATGAAGGCATTCCCAGGGAACTTGATGAAGCTGCCGTCATTGACGGGTGCAGTCCGTTCCAGCTGTTTTTTAAGGTGATCTTTCCCCTTTTGAAGCCGGCCACGATCACGGGCTTTGTACTGAACTTTCTGGGAGCCTGGAATGATTTTGTGACGCCGCTGTATTTACTGAGTGACAATAAAAAATTGGGGATGACTAATTCAATCTACAATTTCTTTGGAGAGCATTTTAATGATTGGAATATGATATTTGCAGATATTATTTTAACAATAGCACCAATACTGATAATTTATCTGTGCGGGCAGAAGTATATTGTCAGCGGTACTGCGGGGGCGGTTAAGGGCTAGTATAACTTCCGGTAAATAAATTAATAAGGCATTCTTAAAATTAATCAGCAGACGAAAGGAAGAAGCATATGGTCACAGAAAATGAAAAGAGATATCTGAGAGAATTAGCTAAGCAGCAGAGGGAACTGGCCAATAAACCAGTCATGAAAGAGAGAGAACGCCTGTGGTATCTCCACAATTCATTACAGGGGGAGCGGCCAATGGTAGTGATGGAGGAAGAGACTTTTCTTGAAGAAATCCTGCCTCCCCTGCAGTGTGTGAGCGGGGACGGCAAATGGATGGAGAAGCAGATACTAAAAACCATATTGCCGGAGCAGTTATTTCAGGATGATAAAGTAGTGGATGATGTATTTAAAGTGGATGTCCAGGCAGAGATGAGATTGTTCGGTGTTCCGGCAAAAAAGATATTTGCTTCTGACGGCCTTGGCTTTCATATTGAACCGGTTCTGGAGACACTGGAAGAAGATATGGGTATACTGAAAGATTCGGCATTTTTCTATGATGAAGAAGAAACCATGAGAAGAAGGGATACAGCAGAAGAAGTCTTTGGAGATATCCTTCAGGTGAGATTATATAATTCAGTTAACCACTGGGGGTTTGCACTGACAGAAAAAATAGTGACCCTTATGGGAATGGAAAATATGTATGTTGCCATGAAGACTGAGGAGGATGATTTTCATACTCTGATGTCAAGGCTGGTGGCAGAAATGGTCAGGTTTCTGAGATGGGAGGAAGAGAAAGGGATCCTGTTCCTGAATAATGGAAATGATTATATGGGCAGCGGGAGCTACTGCTTTTCCAGGGAACTTCCGGGGGAGGATTTCCAGGGAAAGGTTCTGGCAAAGCATTTGTGGGGACATATAAACAGCCAGGAGAGCATAGGGATATCTCCGGATATGTACCACGAGTTTATTGCACCTTACTTCAGCAGGATGGCGGAAGAATTCGGGCTTTTATATTATGGATGCTGTGAACCCATACATTTATATTGGGACCGTGATATTTCCAGATATCCGAATCTGCGGAAGGCTTCAATCTCACCATGGTGTAATGAAGAGATCATGGCAGAGCGCCTGAGCGGGGGGAATGTCATATATTCCAGAAAACCTTCTCCCAATTACCTGGGTATCAAAAAAGAATTTGATGAGGAAGCCTTCAGGAAATATATACGGCACACAGCTGATCTGACAAAAGAATGCAAAACAGAGTATATCTTCAGGGATATCTACCGTTTAAACGGAAATCTGGAAAAGCTGAAAAGAGCTGTACAGATCGTGCATGAGGAGGCTTAGGAGAATCGTACAGCTAAGTTAAATGGAAATAAGTTGATGCAAATTTGATAAATCCCCATTATAATTGTGGAAGATGGGAGGTTTATCATATGGAAAATACGATTTTAATTGTTGATGATGAGATAGATATCGTAACTATGCTGCAGGATTATTTTGAGCTGAGCGGATACAGGGTGCTCACAGCCCTGAGCGGCAGGGAGGCTATGGAAAAGGCTGAGAAAAGCCCTGACCTGATCCTGCTGGATATTAATATGCCTGATATGGACGGACTTGAGGTATGCAGGAAGATCAGGGATTTTGTGGCATGTCCGATCATATTCCTGACAGCCAGGATAGAGGAAGAAGACAAGATCAAGGGACTGAAAAGTGGTGGTGACGATTATGTAGTTAAGCCTTTCAGCATAGATGAGCTGGGGGCCAGGGTAGAAGCTCACCTGCGCAGGGAGCAGCGTCATCTGGGGGCATCCCAGGTGAAATTTGACAATGATTTCGTGATAGATTATTCGGGGAGATGTGTCTATTACAAAGGCCGGGATCTCGGGTTTGTGAAAAAAGAATTTGATATTATTGAGTTTCTCTCCCAGAACAGGGGACAGATCTTTGATAAAGAGAGGATATATGACAGGATATGGGGATTGGAGGGCCAGGGTGACAGCAGTGTGATCGCGGAACATGTGCGCCGTATCAGGGCAAAAATGGCTGATGCGGGCTGCCGCTCCTATATTGAAACAGTATGGGGGGTAGGTTATAAATGGGCAAAATAAAGAATATGTCTTTAAAGGGTGCATTTATGATGTACATGCTGGTGTTCATAGTTCTGGGGCTGACGGTGGCAGTGTGCCTCAATACTATGTTCAGCAATGCAGAGGCGGACAGGGCCCTGAGCTATGTCACTGACCGCTATCAGGAGATTGAATACTGGAATTCCAGGGGGATCTATACTTCAGAGGGGGTATATTTTGTTTTTTCAGATGAGGACAGCCATTTTATCAGGGTCTGTTCCATACTGGCGGGACTGAGCCTTCCGCTTCCGTTTATAGCGGGCATAATCATGGCGGGACTGCTGTTTTACCGCAATAAGCTTAAAGAGCCCATAGAGATGCTGATCAGTGCGGCAGGGAAGATCAGCAAGAATGACCTTGATTTTCATATTTATTATCCCAGAAGGAATGAGATGGGACAGCTCTGTGCTTCTTTTGAACTGATGCGCCACTCACTGGAGGTAAGCAACAGGGAGAACTGGAGGGCTATGGAGGAGCGCAGAAGGCTTAATGCGGCATTTTCACATGACCTGAGGACGCCTCTCACTGTGCTGAGGGGGTATGTGGATATGCTGGGAAAATATCTGCCCGACGGCAGAGTTTCTAAAGAAAAGATGATAAAAGTGGTACAGACCATGGGGGAGCATATACAGAGACTGGAAAACTATGTGTCAGGAATGAGCACTATGCAGAAGCTGGAGGATATCAGCTTTGAGCCGCAGCTTGTTGAGGGCGAAAAGGTGGAAGCCGAGCTGAAGGCAGCTTCAGAGATCCTGTGCCGGGAGAAGGAGCTGAAGCTTCAATATACTGAGCGCATAGCCAGAAAGATGCTCAGGCTGGACGAGAGGATGGTGCAGCAGGTGCTGGAGAACCTTATGGCAAATGCTGTCAGGTATGGGAAAGAAGAGATTAAGCTGACCCTTTATGCAGAGAAAGTGTATTTTACAATGATTGTTGAAGATGACGGGGAGGGATTTTCAAGCAAGGCCATAGAGAATGCCACTTCTCCATTTTATAAGGAAAAAGAAAATGTCTACGACGCACACTTTGGGCTGGGACTGAATATATGTAAAGTGCTGTGTGAAAAACACGGAGGTTTTCTGGAGATTTCCAACGGCGAAAATGGGGGCGGGCGTGTCAGGGCAGATTTCAGGATGGATCTGTAGAGAAAATTACAAAAAGTTTACAAAAAAATCAAGATCAGTTGATAAAATATTGATTATTACTATTTATAATCCGCATAAGGCATAGAGGACTGGTATGCATTCACGTCTGTTTGCCTTTTGCGGGTTTTGTCTGGTAAGGAGAACGCCGCACTGTTCCTGCAGTATGAACCTGCAGGGGAACTGAAGTTTATTTTACCCCGTATGAGGAGGGGCTTTCCAGGGATATGGAAAACGGAGGGGAGTTTAAAGATGCGTACACTGGAAATAGTCAACATTTTTATTGCAGTATTTTTTGTGGCAGCTTATGCATATCAGGTGATCTATCTGATAGTGGGACTTGTGAAGAAGCCGGAGGTGCCCAAGGAAACGGTCATGAACAGGATAGCAGTCCTGATCTGCGCCAGAAATGAGGAGGCTGTGATAGGGCAGCTGCTGGCAAGTGTCCGCCAGCAGACATATGCAGGGCAGTATGTAGATATTTTTGTGGCGGCGGATAACTGCACAGATGATACTGCCGGGACGGCCCGACAGGCAGGGGCAATTGTCTATGAACGCTTTAACAGGGAAAGGGTGGGCAAGGGTTATGCCCTGGAATTCCTGCTGGATAAGATGGAAGGCGACGGGAAGATATATGATGCCTATCTTGTTCTGGATGCTGATAATCTGTTAGATGAACATTACATAGAAGAAATGAATAAAATGCTCTGCGCAGGGCATCGTATTATTACAAGCTACAGGAATTCCAAGAATTTTGGAAGCAATTGGATATCAGCGGGTTATTCTCTGTGGTTTTTAAGAGAATCCAGGTATCTGAACCAGGCCAGGATGACACTGGGGACCAGCTGTGCCGTATCGGGCACAGGCTTTATGGTGCACCGGAGTATAATAGAGAAGAATCATGGATGGAAGCATTTTCTCCTGACAGAGGATATAGAGTTCACTGTGGACAGTATCCTGCAGGGGGAGAAGGTGGCTTACTGTAAAGATGCTATCCTCTATGATGAGCAGCCTGTTACTTTTTCACAGTCCTGGTGCCAGCGTATGAGATGGGCCAAGGGAAACCTGCAGGTATTCGAAAAATACGGCAGGTCACTGGGCCGGACTCTGGGCAGAGAACACAGCTTTGCCTGTTTTGACATGCTGATGACCATCATGCCTGCCGTGATACTGACATTTCTGTGCTGTCTGTTAAATGGCGCTGCTGTAATTGTGTCAGCAGCCTATAAGCCTGTATACCTGGAGCGTATAATGGCAGAGGCAGGATTTGCCCTGTTCAATGTATATATAACTCTGTTTATGATGGGATTTATCACGGTCCTGAGCGAGTGGAAGCGGATCCAGGCTTCCGGATTTAAAAAGATTCTGTACAGCTTTACTTTTCCTGTTTTTATGCTGACTTATATCCCTGTCACAGCTTCAGCGCTGTTTAAGAAGGTAGAATGGAAGCCCATACGCCACGATATATCCAAATCACTGGAAGAGGTGAGGATGCGGTCCTGACAGTGTGAAGATACTGAACAGTTATGAATATTTTTAGTTGCGGATTCTGCACTTTGGTGAGATAATAGGTTGCAGAAAGGCGGGAGAGAGATGGCTGATACAAAAGAGAAAATGCCGCTTGTGAGACAGATATTTACCATTCCAAATATGATGGGGTATTTCCGCATTATACTGATACCATTTATTGTCTGGAGGTATCTGACTGCGGAAACAATTGTGGATTACAGGGTGGCAGCACTGATCATTGGAGTATCCGGGATCACGGATTTTCTGGACGGTTTCATTGCAAGGAAGCTGAACATGGTGACAGAGCTGGGGAAGGCGCTGGACCCCATTGCCGATAAGCTGACTCAGGGAGCAATTGTACTATCCCTTTCTTTCAGGTTTAAATGGATGATACCTCTTGTAGTGCTCTTTGTGATAAAAGAAGGTTTTATGGGCATTATGGGTATTATTTTCCTCAAAAAGGGAATGATGCTGGATGGGGCTAAATGGTTTGGCAAGGTATGTACGGCAGTCCTGTATGTTGTCATGTTCATACTGATACTGTTCCCGGAGATACCGATAGCGGCTGCAAACAGCATGATCATTGTCTGTATTGCACTGATGCTGCTTTCATTTGGCATGTATATTCCGGTTTTTTATAAAATGTGGAAAGAAGTACATTGACAAAATCAAAAAAATGGTATATATTATTTACAGTAATAATTACTATTATTAAAACAAATCCAGAAAGGAGATTTTTTATATGAAAAAATATGTTTGTGATGTATGTGGCTATGTGTATGATCCCGAGGCAGGAGATCCGGAAAACGGAATCGAGCCGGGAACAGCATTTGAGGATATCCCTGATGACTGGCTGTGTCCTCTCTGCCAGGTAGGAAAAGACCAGTTTTCAGTAGACGAGTAAGATTAAAAATTAATAGAAGTGAAAATGATATCTGCCAATTTTTTAATTGGCAGATATTTTGGGATATATACAAATAATTATACCTTATCGTGCGAAGCACGCCCATCCGAAGGATTAAGTTATGGGATGCACGGAGGTGTATGCTTTCAGGAGGAAAAGAAGATGGACCGTTTGGAAATTAAAAAAGGGATTTATTTTGTTGGAGCTGTGGACTGGGATGTGAGGAGCTTCCACGGATATTCTACGAACAGGGGAGCTACTTATAATGCTTACCTGATCGTTGATGAAAAAATAGCGCTTATTGATACTGTAAAAGCGCCGTTTGCTGAGGAGCTTCTGCGCCGTGTGAGGGAAATCGTAGATCCTGCAAAGGTGGATTACCTTGTGTCAAATCATGTGGAGATGGATCACTCTGGAGCTATTCCCCAGGTGATGGAGGCGATGCCAAATGCAGTGATCGTAACCTCTGCTCCCAGCGGTCTGAAAGGCCTGAAGGCCCATTACGGCGACAAGTACCAGTATATGGGTGTCAAAGCAGGGGACAGCTTAAAGCTGGGCAGCCGCAGCTTAAACTTTGTGGCAACGCCTATGCTGCACTGGCCGGACAACATGGTGACATATTGCCCTGAAGAAAAACTCCTTTTTTCCAATGATGCTTTCGGTCAGCATTTTTCTTCTAACCTGCATTTTGATGACCAGGTGGATCTGGCTGTGGTACTGCAGGAGGCTAAAAAGTATTACGCAAATATATTGATGCCGTATGGTGTACAGACCCAGAAGGCACTGCAGATCGTAAAGGGACTGGAGCTGGATATGATAGCTCCCAGCCATGGGGTCATCTGGAGAAGCCATATCCAGGATATCATGGCAGCTTATGATGAGTTCAGCAATGGGGAGACTAATGAGGAGGCTGTGGTTGTATATGATTCCATGTGGCATTCTACGGAAAAGATGGCAAGGGCCATACTGGAAGGCTTCACCAGGGCCGGAGTTTCAGCAAAGCTGTTTGACCTGAAAGTCAATCATATCTCTGATATTATGACAGATGTGCTAAAGGCCAAATATATTGCCGTGGGATCGCCCACACTCAATAACAATATGATGCCGACAGTAGCCTCATTTCTCTGCTACATGAAAGGCCTTGCACCTAAGAAGAGGAAATTTTTAGCTTTTGGCTCCTATGGCTGGGGAGGCCAGAGCATCCCGCAGATCAGAGAGAGCCTGCAGGGGATGGGGTTTGAAGAGATTATGGAACCGGTTAAGTTAACATATATCCCTACAGAAGAGCAGCTTCTTTATATAGAAGAAAAAATTGCTGAAAATATGGGTTGAAATGTTTGAGTAAGTCCGGTACAATGATATGATAGCTGTAAGCAGAAACAAATCGGTAAGAAATCTGTGAGTATTGAGATCGAGGAAGGTTAATAATGAAAAAAATAGCGATTGTAACGGACAGTAACAGCGGCATCACTCAGGAACAGGCCGGAGAGCTGGGAGTATTTGTACTCCCTATGCCGTTTTTTATTAACGGTGAGATGTTTCTGGAAGGCATTACGCTGACCCAGGAAGATTTTTATGCAAGGCTTGAGGAAGATGCTGATATTTCAACTTCACAGCCTGCGCCGGCAGATGTGATGGAACTGTGGGACAGAGTGCTGGAAGAATATGAGGCTGTCGTTCATATACCCATGTCAAGCGGTCTGAGTGCGTCCTGCGCTACTGCCATGAGTCTGTCCAGAGATTATGACGGAAAAGTCCAGGTGGTGGACAACCAGCGTATTTCTGTAACTCAGAAGCAGTCTGTCATGGATGCCATGGAACTTGTGAGGCAGGGCAGGACAGCGGAGGAGATCAAAACTATTCTTGAGAAGGAGAAAAAGGAATCCAGCATTTATCTCACTCTTGAGACACTGAAATACCTGAAGAAGGGCGGCAGGATCACTCCGGCTGCTGCTGCGATAGGGACGATCATTAATCTGAAGCCGGTACTTCAGATCCAGGGCGACAAGCTGGATGCATTTTCAAAGGTCAGAGGCAAGGCCAAGGCTAAGCGGATCATTCTGGATGCGATTAAAAATGACCTGGATACACGCTTTAGAGAATATAAGGAAAAAGGACAGATGTGCCTTGCTGCCGCATATGGCGGAAATATGGAGGAGGCACAGGAATGGCTTGCTGAAGTTAAGGAGACATTTCCGGATATGGAAGTGACAATGGATCCAATATCTCTGAGTGTAGCCTGTCATATTGGGAGTGGCATCATAGCGCTTACATGTTCTAAGAAGATAGTGTGATAAGTGTCCGCAGGCAAGGCTGACACAGACAAATACAAAAGGCAGAAGCACCGGGATATCCTTCCTGTGTGCTTCTGCCTTTTTAAATTTATCCTGGGTGTTATTCTGCCTCAGGGTATTTTTTTCCTCTCAGATAGACGCCTGCCAGTTTCAGATCCTTGTCCAGAAGGACCAGGTTGGCAATCTTTCCAGGGGTGATGCTTCCGTATTTGTCATAGATGCCGGCTGCCTTTGCAGAATTGACAGCTGCGCACTTGATCGCTGATTCCAGGGAGATACCCATCTTCTTTACAGCGGTGCGGACGCAGTCCATCAGGTTTGTGGCAGAGCCTGCGATCGTTCCGTCCGCAAGTGTAGCCAGATTTCCGACTACCTTGACTGCCTGGCCGCCCAGAGAATAATCCCCGTCTGTGAGTCCTGTAGCCATCATACTGTCACTGATCAGGATAATCCTGTCATCTCCGAACATCTTGAAAGTGGTGCGGACTACACTGGGATGGATATGGACGCCGTCACAGATCAATTCCACTCTGCAGTGGGGGCTGTCACATGCCGCACCTATCACTCCGGGAGCTCTGTGTGAAAACGCAGGCATAGCGTTGTACAGATGTGTGGCCTGTCTTGCACCGGCATTGTATGCCTTCAGGGCAGTATCATAATCAGCTGTTGTATGGGCCAGGGAAATACCCACTTCATTGTGAAGAGCCTCGATAAATTCCATGGAGCCTTCCACTTCAGGAGCAATATCCACCAGCTTCACCAGGCTGCCGGATGCGGCCTGGAGACGTTTAAACATTCCGATATCAGGTTTATGGATATACTGGCCGTTCTGAGCGCCCTTTTTGGCCGGGCAGATAAACGGCCCTTCCATATTTATGCCGCAGAGGATGGCGCCTGTCTCGCTTTTATAGGAAGCGGCAGCAGAGCAGATCTCTGTCAGCTTTTCCTCACTGAAGGTCATAGTAGCCGGGACGATGCTGGTGATGCCGTTTGCAGCTTCATAATCAGCGATAGCCCTGAAAGCCTCGTGGGTCCCGTCACAGAAATCATAGCCTACGCAGCCGTGGAAATGCAGGTCTGTAAGGCCGGGGACGGCATAAAGGCCATCGGCTTCAATAACTTCTTCATCCGGGTCTGCAGCAGCCATCTCACTGTCAATAAACAGCCCGTCTCTCATGCAGATATCTTTTGTCTTAAAGCCGCCCCGTTCAGTGAATACCATTGCATTTTTGATAATCATAGTTACTAATTCTCCTTATTTCTCTTCTAAAATTATAACTTTTTAGAGCTCAGCTGCAGCAGCTTCGTCGGCAATGATGGTCACATCAGGATGGAACTGGAGGATAGATGCAGGAACCTGAGGTGTCACAGGGCCGTCTACCACTTTTTTGAGGATAGCTGCTTTGTCAGCGCCGCTTACAACTACCAGGATCTTGCGGGCCATCATGATGTTCTGAATACCCATGGTATATGCCTGGCGGGGAACATCTGATTCAGATTCAAAGAATCTTTTATTTGCTTCGATCGTACTCTCTGTTAAGTCTACACAATGTGTTCCCTTGGGGAAAACATCACTCGGCTCATTAAATCCGATATGGCCGTTATGTCCCAGTCCGAGAAGCTGCAGATCAATGCCGCCGACTTCATTTATAATATCGTCATGGGCTTTGCATGCCTTGTCAGCATCCGGTTCTTTCCCGTCAGGCACATATGTATGAGCTTTGTTGATATTGACATGGTCAAAAAGATTGTGGTTCATGAAATACCGGTAGCTCTGGTCGCTGTCACCGGAAAGGCCTCTGTACTCGTCCAGGTTTACACTTGTAACTGCAGAGAAGTCAAGATCACCATTTTCGTAGCTTTTAATAAGCTCCTTATATGTTCCCACAGGTGATGAACCTGTTGCGAGGCCAAGCACACAGTCAGGCTTGGTGATGATCTGTGAAAAGATGATGTTGGCAGCTTTTCTGCTCATGTCTTCATAATTTTTTGTTATACAAACTTTCATGATAGTTCTCCTTTTCTGTTAAATAGGTTTCCTTTCTGCAAAAATCCGTTTAAAAACGCCTGCGTGATGGGATTTTTGCACCCTTACCGTATTATCTAAGTATAGCGGCTGCAAAATACCGGGGCAAGTGAAAATCTGGGGTTTCATTGACTATTTTTGTGAAGCTTGCAAAATGAGTATTCCCTTCACTTTCCTTTATTTTGTAGAAATTACAGGTAATGACAGAGCCTGTGTCAAAATCTGAGTGGCCGTAGACATACTGTATAAGCTCCAGGGGCACAGTCAGCTCGAGAGTCCAGTGATCTTCAAAAATCCGGCCTCTGCAGCAGCAGGCCTCATAAAGGCTGTCAGGGTATATACTGCGGTCCTTCCGTCCATCGCCATATTTGGCATGAAGGGCACCGTTGGCATTTGCTTCAAAGTTCAGATAGCAGTCAGGACGTTCCAGGGGATAAAACTGGAAAAAAGCTTCCATAGTACTGTCAAGATGGACCGGGTCATTCACATTTTTGTAGATTCTCACCGGGTCTTTTTCTTCACATATCATTTTTACATAGAAACCTGTTCCCGGCAGAAAAGCGAGATGGCCATATGTCCTGGGACGGTATGTGCCTCCCCAGTTGTACTGATCTACATAAAATACAGGACAGCTGTCAATCTCTTCCTTTGAAGAAATGCGATGGATTTCATACTCCATAATTTTTCTCCTTGTATACTTAGATATTTATGCGGAAAATCTGAACATATTTCAGAAAACCGCCTGGTAAAAACAGTGTATCATACTATTAGAAAGAAAAAAAGAATCAATTTTTCAAAACGGGGTTGGTAAAAATTGTGGCAATTATTCAGCAGGTCTGTGCGTTTATAAATTATGTGAAATTGTTACGCAGCTTTACACAGGAAAATGTATATGGTAAGATAGATGCAACGTATTATCTTGAATGCAAATTTAAAAGAGGTGTATATTTTGGCGAGCATCAGGGAAGTAGCTAAGAGAGCGGGGGTAGCTGCCTGCACAGTATCAAGGGTGATGAACGGCACAGCCTCAGTAGCCCCTGAGACAAGGAAAAAGATAGAATATGCGATGAGAGAGCTGGACTATATTCCAAATGAGCTTGCCCGTGGTATGTTCCGCCAGAGAGCCGGTATAGTGGCTATGCTGGTGCCAAGTATCCGGCATCCTTTTTTTGCATCCCTGGCGGACTGTATAGAGAACCAGCTGTTTTTCAGGGGATATAAGCTTATGCTCTGCAGTACCTCCGGTGAGACAGAGAGAGAACGGGAATATCTAGGCTTTTTAAAATCCAATATTGTGGACGGCATCATTATGGCTGTGAGCAGCCTGGACAGAGAAGAGTATGCAGCCCTTGAAAAACCCGTGGTCATGCTGGATTATTACGTAAATGACAGTATTCCGTTAGTCACTGCCGACCACAGGATGGGGGGAAAACTGGCAGCTGAGGAGTTTATACGGAATGGATGCAGACTTGTCCTTCACCTGTGTGATGAAGAGAAGGCTGACAGGGTGGTTTCCTTTGAGAGCCATCTGGAGCTGGAGCGGATCCTCGGGGAACACGGCATAGAGAGCAGGAGGATAAGCATCAGCTGGAACAGCCCTGATATGGAGGTCTACACAGAGGAAGCCAGAAGGCTGCTGAGGGAATACCCTGAGGCGGACGGAGTGATGGCGGCCGATATGGTTGCCGCTGCTTTTGTAAATGCGGCGCTGGAGTCAGGAAAAAAGGTGCCGGGGGAATTCTGTGCTGTGGCATTTGACGGAACTTATGCGGCTGATATGAATGGCAGAGAACTTACTTCCGTGGTGCAGCCTGTAGAAAAAATGGCAGAGAAGGTGGTGGAGATCATGGCACGGCTGCTGGAAAAACAGCGGCCCAAGGAGACAGACGTGAGGATTCCCGTGACTCTCAGGTACGGAAAGACCACCTGATTATGCGCATAACCTGAAGGAAATCTTAAGTTTCGCTCAAGTTTGTGAATAATTTGTGAGACAAGTTGACAGAATGATTAATGAGAGTGTAAAATGTTGAAGTAAGAAAGTGCGTAGCTGAAGGAAGTTCAGATAATTATGCAAAGGGGGCTATAAATATGAAGAAACGTAAGATAGCAGTTCTCCTGGCGCTCACCCTGACGGCAGCCAGTGTGATAGGAGGCTGTAACAAAGAAGAAGAGACAGAGAAGCCAACAGAGACTCAGATGCAGACGGAGACGCCGGCAGCGACCGAGGCTCCTACAGAGAAGCACACGGAAAAGCCTACAGAGGCCAAAGAGTCTGAGACAAATAAACCTGGTGAATCAGAATCAAACCAGCAGTCAGAATCTAACAGTCAGACTGAAGCCGGACAAGGTACAGACGGAACTCAGAGTACAGAAGGCGGACAGACTGCACAGACAGGTGCACCTAAAAGCACCAGCGGTTCAAACGATGAAGATACACAGCGCTGGTTCTTTGACAAAAATGGAAATACAGTATATGCACACATAGATTCAAATGGAAACTGGATAGGCGACAACGGCGAAGAATTCTATTTCTATGAAGAAGGTGTGGAGGACAGCAACGGCGTCACATACTACTATGACCCGCCAACAGGTTCTTCAGGCTCATCAGGAACATCAGGGTCAGGCACTTCATCGTCATCAGATATTGAAGATCCCGACTACTATGATTTCTATGATACAAATGGAAATCATATCATTGCAAGGCAGAATGAAAAGGGCGAATGGGTAGATGACAACGGCAACTCCTACACATTCGGCGAAAAAGGCGTAACTGACAGCAAGGGCAATTTCCATCCGTATTAATTTTCTGCGGTCATTGGCGCGGCAGGCAATGGAATGTTTTAGCTGAGAGTGAGAAATATGCTGCGGCAGACAAAAGACAGTTTAACATGTCTTCTGTCTGCCGCTTTTTTATTCTATAGGAAACGAAGTTTCCTATAGAATAAAAACCCTCCGGGAGGATGCGCAGCTGCGCGCGCGGAACAAAAGCTGCGCTATTCATAATATTGGCTCGCGGAGTGCACAAAGCGCACTTTTGTTCTCTTGACTCTGAGCAGATGCAAGAGTATAATACAGAAAGAATGAAACATGTTTCAATACTGCGGGAAGTGATCAGGAAAGGAGTCAGAGATGATGGAGAAGGAATGGTGGAAAAAGGCGGTTGTTTATCAGATTTACCCTAAGAGCTTCAGGGATGCGGACGGTGACGGGAGCGGAGATATTAAGGGGATTACAGAGAGGCTGGATTATCTGAAGTGGCTGGGGGCGGATGTGCTGTGGGTATGTCCTGTATACTGCTCGCCCATGGATGACAATGGTTACGACATCTCTGACTACTATCATATTGATCCCTGCTTTGGGACAGATGAAGATATGGATGAACTTATAAGGGAAGCTGACAGGCGGGGAATGAAGATCCTCATGGACCTTGTAGTGAACCACACCTCTGATGAGCACGAATGGTTTAAAAGGGCATTGGAGGACCCTGAAGGTGAATACGCAGGATATTATATTTTCAGGGACGGCAGGGATGGAGGGCCGCCTGATAATCTCCGTTCCTATTTTGGCGGTTCAGCCTGGGAGCCTGTGGGAGACGGCTCAAGATATTATTTCCACGCCTTTGGGAAGAAACAGCCTGACCTGAACTGGGAGAATGAGAAGGTAAGAGATGAGATAATAAACATGGTGAATTACTGGCTGGATAAAGGGCTGGGAGGCTTCAGGGTGGATGCAATAGGAAATCTGAAGAAAAACCTGGATATCAGCCGTTATCAGCCCGATGGAGAAGACGGACTCTCTTATGCGGGGACGTATATACTGAACCAGCCGGGGATAGAGAAATATCTGGCGGAGCTGAGGGACAGGGCATTTAAGCCCCACAACAGTATGACAGTGGCTGAAGTGAGTGTATCAGATGATGAACTGGAGGAATTTATCGGAAAGGATGGTTTCTTTTCTATGGTATTTGATTTCAGCTATGCCGATATAGATATCCCAAAGACAGGAGAGTGGTATCTGGATACAGGATGGACCACGGCAGACTTAAGAGAGAATATCTTTCATTCCCAGCTGGAAACACAGAAGTGTGGATGGGGAGCGCTTTATCTGGAAAACCATGACCAGCCCAGATCTGTAAATAAATATCTGCCGCCGGAGGATATAAATGATCACAGCAAGAAGATGCTGGCCACGCTGTATATGCTTCTGAGGGGCACGCCGTTTATCTATCAGGGCCAGGAGATCGGTATGACAAATATCAACATGGACAGTCTGGCAGATTATGATGATATCGCTACCGCAGACCAGTATAAACGGGCCCTGGAATATGGAATGACAGAGGATGAGGCCTGGAATGCTGTGAGCAGAAGGAGCAGAGATAACAGCAGGACTCCCATGCAGTGGGACAATGGAAAAAATGCCGGATTTTCCAGTGCAGACAATGTATGGCTGAAGGTTAATCCCAACTATGAGCATATAAATGTCAATGCAGAGAGCCGGGATGAGACATCTGTACTTCAGTATTACAGGAAGCTGGTAAGCCTGAGGAAAGAGGGCAGATATGCAGACATCATCACAGAAGGGGAATTCAGGCCTTGTGAGTCAGAGGGCGATACCATCTGCTATGTCAGGGAAAAGGATGGCAGGGGCCTGCTGGTTTTAAATAATTTCGGAAAACGTCAGGAGAGCGTAACTGCAGAGAAACGTTTTAACAAGGTTGTCAGCGCCAGCTATGGGGACAGAGACGGGGAAGGAAATGTAAAAGGTTCCGGGGAAGGACGGCGGGACAGGGCAGATGCCATAGAATATGTACTGCGGCCCTATGAGAGCCTTGTGCTGGCAGAGGACTGAGAAAACAGTGTGATTCACGCAGCTTCAGGCATGTCCACCTGGCTCGCTGCCCGCAGGATTAAAGATCAAAGGAAAAGCATGGTATGTACAGCGCTTCAGGCGCCATTAAACCATACCATGCTTTTTGTATGATAATCGGCCAGTGCTTTGGCAGGAGAATATGAGCCGCTCAGGCTGGTGGATTTTCGGACCGTTTTACGGCAGCGTCTATGAATCCGCGGAACAGGGGATGAGGCCTGTTTGGACGTGACTTGAGTTCCGGATGTCCCTGGGTGGCAAGGAAAAATGGATGGTCCTTTAGTTCGATCATCTCAACAATGCGTCCGTCCGGGGAGATGCCGGACAGGGTCAGACCGTTTGACGTAAGTACGCTGCGGTAATCATTATTCACTTCATAGCGGTGCCTGTGGCGCTCATAGATAGTTTCAGAGCCGTACAGCTTATAAGCAGTGGTGGACTTGTCCAGAACACAGGGATAAGAGCCGAGCCTTAAGGTTCCCCCGATGTCTTCTATTCCGTCCTGGTCAGGCATGAGGGCAATGACAGGATGCGTGGTGGAGGGGTCCAGTTCAATGCTGTGGGCGTCGTTATAACCGGCTACGTGGCGGCAGAATTCCACAATAGAGAGCTGCATTCCAAGGCAGAGTCCGAGGAACGGGATCTTTTTAGTGCGTGCGTACTGGATGGCAGCGATTTTTCCCTCAATTCCCCTGTCACCGAAACCTCCGGGGACCAGGATGCCGTCCATGGAACTAAGTATTTCACCTGCATTTTCAAGGGTCAGCTGTTCAGAATCCACCCAATGGATATTCACAGTGGCGCGGCTGGCGATCCCGCCGTGTTTCAGGGCTTCCACCACACTGATATAGGCATCATGCAGCTGGATGTATTTTCCTACAAGGGCTACGTCCACCTCTCTTGTAGGATTGCGCAGGGCTTCCACCATTGATTTCCAGTCCTCCAGGTCAGGTTCAGGGCAGGGTAGCTTTAGGCACTCGCAGGCTACCTCGGCCAGGTGCTCCTTTTCCATGGCAAGCGGTGCTTCATAGAGATATTCCACATCTAGGTTCTGAAGCACATGGCTGCTGGGCACATTGCAGAACAGGGCGATCTTGTCCTTCAGACGGCTGTCCAGGGGCAGCTCGGAGCGGCAGACTATTATATCCGGCATGATTCCCATGCCCTGCAGTTCCTTGACACTGGCCTGGGTGGGTTTAGTCTTCATCTCACCGGAAGCCTTCAGATAAGGGATCAGAGTGACATGGATCAGGATGGCGTTTTCGTGGCCCACATCGTGCTGGAACTGGCGGATCGCCTCCAGGAAGGGCTGGCTCTCGATATCTCCTACAGTTCCTCCCACCTCAATAATGGCGATCCTCGTCTCATCTGAGGTGAAATTGCGGTAGAATCTGTTTTTGATCTCATTTGTTATATGGGGGATGACCTGTACGGTTCCGCCGCCGAAATCTCCCCTTCTTTCCTTATGGAGCACGCTCCAGTAAATTTTGCCTGTGGTGACATTAGAATTTTTATCAAGGCTTTCATCAATAAAGCGTTCGTAATGTCCAAGGTCCAGGTCTGTCTCCGCCCCATCGTCGGTGACAAAGACTTCCCCGTGCTGGATAGGGTTCATGGTTCCGGGATCTATATTGATATAAGGGTCAAATTTTTGCATCGTCACTTTATATCCCCGGGCCTTCAGCAGCCTGCCCAGGGATGCTGCGGTGATCCCTTTGCCCAGGCCTGAAACTACGCCTCCGGTAACAAATACATATTTTACTGGCATATTCTTTCCTCCTGCGATCTGATAATAAAAGTACTGAAGAGTTACGTACTGAATAATTAAAAAAAGAGTCCGAAATTAAGCGCAAAGCGCTGCATTTCGGACTCCCTTGTCCATCACATTCCTGCATTATATACTAATTGGATTCAGTTGTAAAGGGTCTAATGATAAATCCTGTTGTGTTCGTATTTCGCCTCACTTGTGAGCTGTATGCCAAGACGCATAAAGGTCTTCATGTCCACTGTGGAGAGCATGACTGAGGTGTGTACCTGGCAGCCTTTGAGCTGGGGCAGCTGCGCAAGGGCAAGCTGGGCCTCCTGGCTTGTGGATGCGCTCATGGAAAGGGCGATAAGCACCTCATCTGTGTGGAGCCGGGGATTCTTGCTTCCAAGGTAGCTGGTCTTCAGTCTCTGGATCGGCTCAATAGCCTCAGGGGAGATCACATGATGCTCATGGTCAATGCCTGCCAGAGCTTTCAGCGCATTCAGAAGAAGAGCGGCAGAAGCGCCGAGCAGATTTGTGGTCTTTCCGGTGATCATCCTTCCGTCATCGAGCTCCATGGCTGCAGCAGGGCCTCCTGTGATTTCCGCACGGCGCAGCGCAGCTCCCACTACTCTCCTGTTTTCGGCAGTTACCTGTGCGCGTTCCATGAGAAGCTCCAGTTTATATACCTCATCCTCTGTGCAGGAACCTGTCAGCAGGCCGTTCAGCGCGGCATAGTAACGCCTGATGATCTCCTGGCGGGAGGCTTCGCGGCACGCTTCATCATCAATGATACAGCTTCCTGCCATGTTTACGCCCATGTCCGTGGGAGATTTATAAGGGCTTTCTCCGAAGATCCTGCCGAAGATGGCGGTAAGGACAGGGAAGATCTCGATATCCCTGTTATAGTTGACAGCAGTTTTTCCGTAGGACTCCAAATGAAAAGGATCGATCATATTGATATCATTCAGATCAACAGTGGCGGCCTCATATGCAAGGTTGACAGGGTGCTTCAGTGAGAGATCCCAGATGGGGAATGTCTCAAACTTGGCATAGCCTGCATTGATGCCCCGCTTCTGCTCATGATAGAGCTGGGAGAGGCAGGTGGCCATCTTGCCGCTTCCGGGTCCCGGAGCTGTTATCACTACAAGAGGTCTTGTAGTTTCTATATATTCATTTTTTCCGTAGCCGTTGTCACTTACGATAAGCGGAATATTGCCCGGATAGCCTTCTATAGAGTAATGTGTATATACCTTGACACCCAGTTTCTTCAGACGGCTTTTAAACAGGTCTGCACTTGACTGGCCGGAATACTGTGTGATGACTACACTGCCCACATAGAGCCCTTTTTCCTCAAAGGAATCTATGAGACGCAGGACGTCAGTGTCATATGTGATGCCCAGGTCACCGCGGACTTTGTTCTTTTCAATATCCCCGGCGCTGATGACGATGACGATCTCAGCCTGGTCTGCCAGCTGCATGAGCATCCTCAGCTTACTGTCCGGCTCAAATCCCGGCAGGACCCTGGAAGCGTGGAAGTCGTCAAAGAGCTTCCCGCCGAATTCCAGGTAGAGCTTATTGTCAAACTGGTTAATCCTCTCCCTGATATGCTGGGACTGCGTTTTCAGGTATTTCTCATTATCAAATCCGATTTTCATATACTTCGTACCTTTCCTTGCATTTCTAGACATGTTTTGCAGATAATAAAGAGTATACTACATTTGTGAAGTGTTATGCCACTGGTTTTTTAGAAAACCTTTAGAAATTCACATGATTTTAACAAACTTATGATTTATTTGTCTTGATTTATCGGAGGACAGTACTTATAATAAAGGGGACTTAGTACGAGGAGGAAAAAGATGAATAATAACCAAATGCCGCAAAACGGGCCGGGAAATGGTCCAGGTAACGGTCCGAATAATCAAAATAATCCAAATAATCAAAATAATAATTCCAACGGGAAACCTCCAAAGGGCGGTCAGACAATCGTCATTTTTTTAGTGGTGACTTTGCTTACTCTTTTAGGCATGAGCCTTTTCAACAATATGCTGAAAGATTCGACCTCAAAGGAAATCAGTTACGACCAGTTTATGGAAATGGTGGATAAGGGTCAGGTTGCGAAGGTAACGATCTCCAGTACAGATATCGTGATCGTGCCCAAGGAACAGCCCTATCAGGGGGTTGAGCTGACTTATTATACAGGCGTTATGGATGACCCTGATCTGACAAAGAACCTTCTGGCTGCCGGAGTGGAATGTAATCAGGAGATACCTGACGGGACTTCAGCTCTGATCCTGAATCTGCTGCTGACATTTGTGCCCCTGATACTTGTCTGGGTACTGCTGTGGTTCATGTTCAGGAAAATGTCGAAAAGCGGCGGCGGTGTCATGAACGTAGGCAAAAATAAGTCAAGAGTCTATGCCCAGAAAGAGACAGGCGTGACATTCCGGGATGTAGCCGGACAGGACGAAGCGAAGGAATCTCTCCAGGAGGTTGTGGACTTCCTTGAGAATCCGGGCAAATACACACAGATCGGTGCCAAGCTTCCAAAGGGCGCCCTGCTTGTAGGTCCTCCGGGAACAGGTAAGACACTGCTGGCCAAGGCGGTGGCAGGGGAGGCACATGTGCCGTTCTTCTCGATCTCAGGATCTGATTTCGTGGAAATGTTTGTAGGTGTTGGTGCGTCGCGTGTCCGTGACCTTTTCGAGGAGGCCAAAAAGAGCGCTCCATGTATTATCTTCATTGACGAGATCGATGCTATCGGTAAGAGCCGTGACAGCAGGTACGGCGGAGGCAATGATGAGAGGGAGCAGACGCTGAACCAGCTTCTGGCTGAAATGGATGGTTTTGACACATCTAAGGGGCTGCTGATCCTGGCTGCGACAAACAGGCCTGAGGTTCTGGATTCCGCGCTTCTGCGTCCGGGACGGTTTGACAGGCGTATCATAGTGGATAAACCTGATCTGAAAGGCCGTGTGGATATACTCAAGGTACATTCAAAGGATGTGCTTCTGGATGAGACAGTAGATCTGGAGGGAATAGCTCTGGCAACTTCAGGAGCTGTGGGTTCAGACCTGGCGAACATGATAAATGAAGCAGCCATCCTTGCAGTCAAGAAAGGCAGGAGGGCAGTTTCCCAGCAGGATCTGTTTGAGTCCGTAGAGGTAGTACTTGTAGGTAAGGAAAAGAAAAATAAGATCTTAAGCCAGGAAGAGCGCAGGATCGTATCTTACCATGAGGTGGGCCATGCTCTTGTGAGCGCGCTCCAGAAGGATTCCGAGCCGGTTCAGAAGATCACCATTGTGCCCAGGACTATGGGTGCACTGGGGTATGTAATGAATGTTCCTGAGGAAGAGAAATTCCTCAATTCTAAAAAAGAGCTGGATGCCCGCATTGTGGAATGTGTGGCCGGGCGTGCGGCTGAGGAACTTGTGTTTGACAGTATCACCACAGGCGCAGCCAATGATATTGAGCAGGCTACGAAGCTGGCCAGGGCAATGATCACCCAGTACGGAATGTCCGACAGGTTCGGCATGATGGGGCTGGAGCTGCCTGAAAACCAGTATCTGGATAACCGCACGATCTTAAACTGCAGCGATGAGACAGCTGCGGAGGTGGACCATGAGGTCATGAAAGTGCTTAAGGCTGCATATGCAGAAGCAAAGCGCCTCCTTTTGGAGAACCGCAGGGCTCTTGATGAGATAGCAGCATTCCTGATCGAGAAAGAAACGATCACAGGAAAAGAGTTCATGGAAATATTCCGCAAGGTAAAGGAATCTGAACTGAGTGACGGTAATGCTGACGGCACAAGACAGCTGGAGGACAGCACAGCCGGAAAACCGGCTCTGGAGGATAAACAGCCGGAGGAAAGCCAGCAGAAGGTGCCGGATGTAATTATCATGCCTGATCCGGATACAAAATAAAACACTATCCCGTGAGATGTTTCCGTGTGTTTGTCGGAGAATCCGGGGCAGCAGCCCATACCGCCGCATGATGCGCCGGTACGGGCTGTTTTCACGTAATACTGCATATGGTACTGTATCACTGATGAGAGAGGAAGACAGGATATGTTTAATATAGAAGAAGAACTGAAAAAACTGCCCGCCCGCCCCGGCGTCTACATCATGCATGATGACAGGGATGCCATCATTTATGTGGGCAAGGCCGTCAGCCTGAAGAACAGGGTAAGGCAGTATTTCCAGAGCAGCAGGAATAAAGGCGCCAAGATAGAGCAGATGGTGACGCATATCAGCCGTTTTGAGTATATCGTGACAGACTCAGAGCTGGAGGCCCTTGTACTGGAGTGCAACCTGATAAAAGAGCATATGCCCAAGTATAACACTATGCTGAAGGACGACAAGGCCTATCCGTTTATCAGGGTGACTGTGAATGAGGATTTTCCGAGAGTGCTCTTCTCCAGGACCATGAAGAAGGATAAATCCAAGTATTTCGGGCCTTATACCAGCGCGGGGGCGGTGAAGGATACAATAGAGCTCATACATAAGCTTTATAAGATCAGGACCTGCCACAGAGTGCTGCCCAGGGATATAGGAAAAGACAGGCCCTGCCTGAATTACCATATCAAACAGTGCAGTGCCCCCTGCCAGGGCTTCATCAGCCAGGAGGAGTACAAAAAGTCAATTGACGGTGTGATCGATTTTTTGAGCGGCAATTATGCGCCCATCCTGAAAATGCTCCAGTCCAGAATGGACGAGGCTTCAGAAAATATGGACTTTGAGGCGGCGATCGAGTACAGGGAGCAGCTAAAAAGCGTAAAACAGGTGGCACAGAAGCAGAAGATCACAAGCAGCGACGGGGAAGACAAGGATGTCATCGCCATGGAGTCAGATGATACGGATGCAGTGGTGCAGGTGTTCTTTGTCAGGGACGGCAGGCTGATAGGCAGGGATCACTTTTACCTGCGCGTAGCCCCGCAGGATACGAAGGGGGCCATACTCGGCAGCTTTGTGAAGCAGTTCTATGCAGGGACGCCTTTTATTCCAAGAGAGCTGATGCTGCAGGAGGAGATCGAGGAGCCTGAGATCATAGAGGACTGGCTGACGCAGAAGAGAGGACAGAGAGTCCATATACGGGTACCAAAGCGGGGATCAAAGGAAAAGCTGGTGGAATTGGCGGCCAGAAATGCCCAGATCATCCTGAGCCAGGACAGGGATAAGATAAAGAGGGAGGAAGGGCGGACCATAGGAGCCATGAAGGAGATCGCGGAAATCCTGGGGCTGGAAAATACAGTGCGCGTGGAGGCTTTCGATATATCTAATATCAGCGGGTTTGAATCAGTTGGTTCCATGGTAGTCTATGAGAAGGGTAAGCCAAAGCGCAGCGACTACAGAAAGTTCAAGATAAAATCAGTGAAGGGTCCTGATGATTATGCCAGCATGGAGGAAGTGCTCACAAGACGCTTCAGCAGAGGGCTTGAGGAGAGTGCAAAGGAGATGGGAAGCTTCAGCGTATTCCCTGACCTGATTATGATGGATGGAGGAAAAGGGCAGGTGAATATCGCGCTCCAGGTGCTTGAAAAGCTGAATCTGTCCATTCCCGTCTGCGGCATGGTAAAAGATGACAATCACAGAACAAGAGGGCTTTACTATAATAATGTGGAACTTCCCATAGACAGGAATTCAGAAGGCTTTAAGCTGATCACCAGGATCCAGGACGAGGCCCACAGGTTTGCTATAGAATACCACAGGTCACTGAGAAGCAAGGAGCAGGTACATTCTATCCTGGATGATATAGATGGCATCGGTCCGGCCAGGAGAAAGTCACTGATGAGGACATTCAAATCCCTGGAGGCAGTGCGGGAGGCAAGTGTGGAAGAACTGGCGGGGGCCCCTTCCATGAACGAGGCCAGCGCCAGGAAGGTATATGAATTTTTCCATTAAGAAAATTTATTACGGTTTGATGTTCCGGAATAAGTATGGTAGAATAGTAACAAAACAGGCAGTCCCCAAAGGGCGCTGCCGGGAGAATGAATTTGGAGAAGGAGAACATCTATGAGCAGCGTACCTTTAACGAAATTAGTAGAAAAGCTGAATTTAAAAAATGTGACGCCTGATATTGATATGTCGCCCGTTAAGCTGACACTTCCGGATATCAACAGGCCGGCCCTGCAGCTTACAGGGTATTTTGATCATTTTGATTCAGAGCGAGTACAGATAATCGGATATGTGGAATATACTTATCTGGAGCATCTTCCAAGAGAAAAGAAACTGCCTGTATATGAACAGTTTCTGGCCAGCAAGATCCCCTGCGTCATATATACGACTAAGACAGAGCCGGATGAGGATATGCTGGAGCTGGCCCACAAGTACCAGGTCCCGGTGCTCACTACCACCAAGACCACATCCTCCTTTATGGCGGAGATCATCAGGTGGCTGAACGTAGAGCTGGCTCCCTGTATCTCTATCCACGGAGTGCTGGTGGATGTATACGGCGAGGGTGTCCTGATCATGGGAGAGAGCGGTATCGGCAAGAGCGAGGCTGCCCTGGAGCTGATCAAGAGGGGACACAGGCTTGTATCAGATGATGTGGTGGAGCTGCGCAGGGTCAGCGATGAGACTCTGATAGGAAGCGCGCCGGATATTACAAGGCACTTTATAGAGCTGAGAGGTATCGGCATCATTGACGTAAAGACGCTGTTCGGTGTTGAGAGTGTTAAGAATACCCAGTCTATCGACCTTGTCATCAAGTTGGAAGAGTGGGACAAGGAGAAGGAATACGACAGGCTGGGACTGGAAGAGGAATATACAGAGTTTTTAGGAAATAAGGTCGTCTGCCATTCACTTCCCATCAGACCGGGCAGGAACCTGGCCGTTATTGTTGAATCGGCAGCAGTTAACCACAGGCAGAAGAAGATGGGATATAATGCAGCCCAGGAACTGTACAACCGTGTGCAGAATTCACTGGCTAAAAGAAGAACACCAGAAGGAGAAGAATAGTTATGAAGAAATATTGTTTTGGAATTGATGTAGGCGGAACTACTGTAAAGTGCGGACTGTTTGATGTAAAGGGAGAAGTGCTGGATAAGTGGGAGATCCATACAAGAACAGAGAATAACGGGATCAATATCCTTCCTGATGTGGCGGATACTATCGCTGCCAAGATTCTTGAGAAAAAGCTGGACAGGGAAGAGATAGCAGGAGTGGGCATCGGTGTGCCGGGGCCTGTTGATGAAGAAGGGAATGTCATGGTGGCAGTGAATCTCCACTGGGGATATCTGCAGCTGACAGAAGAGATGGAAAAAATGACAGGGCTTCCTGTTCGTGCAGGAAATGACGCTAATGTAGCGGCTCTTGGCGAGATGTGGAAGGGCGGCGGAGCCGGATACCATAATGTAGTCATGGTGACCCTGGGAACAGGAGTGGGCGGCGGCATCATCGTCAATGGCAAAATCGTCACAGGCAGCCACGGAGCCGGCGGTGAGATCGGACATATACATGTGGAGGATTCCATGGAAGAGAGCTGCAACTGCGGGAATAAAGGATGTCTGGAGCAGTTTGTATCAGCTACAGGGATCGTCCGCCTTGCAAATAAAATGCTGGATGAGTCAGATGCGCCATCTGTTCTCAGAAATGGGCCGGTCAGCGCCAAGACGGTATTTGATGCAGTCAAGGAAAAGGACGGACTGGCTGCGGAGATCGCAGAGCAGTTTGGAAAATACCTGGGCACGGCACTTGCAGTTATCGCAGGCGTTGTAGATCCGGAAGTATTTGTTATCGGCGGAGGGGTGTCCAAGGCCGGACAGGTAGTCATCGATTATATAAGGAAGTATTACAGGGAATATGCTTTCAGCGGATGCAAAGATACAGCGTTTGCACTGGCTGAACTGGGAAATGATGCAGGTATTTACGGAGCAGCAAGGCTGGTTTTGGACTGATACAGCCGGGCGCAGTCAGGGGCTGCCGGAGCCTGCCGCTATGGTGCGGCAGGGCCGGCAGCCTTTTGCAGTCCAGGAAATATGACAGACAGGGTGCAGAAAAGATGGAACAGAAAATATTAATTATTGAAGACGATACAAATATAAACAATATGACAGCCGAGTACCTGGGGCAGAATGGATACAGCTGCGTGCAGGCTTTCTCGGGCAGTGAGGGAATGCTGCGTTACGGAATGGAGAAATTTGACCTGGTCCTGCTGGATCTGATGCTGCCGGGAATCAGCGGTGAGGAGCTTTTGGGCAGGTTTGCCGGAAAGACGCCGGTGATCGTGCTGTCGGCAAAGAATGAGCTGGACAGTAAGGTGAGCCTGTTAAGTGCGGGAGCTGATGACTATATATGCAAGCCCTTTGAACTGAGGGAGCTGCTTGTCAGGATACAGGTACAGCTGCGCAGGGTGAGCTACAGCAGCGAGGACAGTGAGATCACTTACAGGGAGTGGAAGATCAATCCAGATACCCAGGAAATGACAGTTTCAGGCACACCAGTGGAACTGACCCGCCACGAGTTCAAGATCCTTGAGCTGATGGCGCGCCATCCCAAAAGAGTATTCACTAAGCAGGTCATCTATGAATATGCCTGGGAGGATGAATGCTATATTGAAGATAAGACGATCAATGTCCATATCAGCAATATCCGCTCTAAGCTAAAGGAGAGCGGCACTGACCAGTATATCCAGACAGTCTGGGGAATGGGCTTTAAACTTTCTTAAACTTTTCTTTGCGAAGATTGAAGATTTCTTTTGTATACTCATGTCATGGTAAAGAAAAGACAGCTGCTGACAGCAGCCAGATGAAAGATATGGAGGTCAGTAAAATGACAGAATATGCAGTAGAGACCCAGGGACTCACGAAGATCTACGGTGATAAAGCGGCCGTGGACCATGTGGACCTCAGGGTAAAATCAGGAAGTATTTATGGATTTATCGGAAGGAATGGGGCAGGTAAATCTACTACTCTGAAAATGATCAGCGGACTTGTTCATCCGTCACAGGGTGATATCCGGGTATTCGGAAAACCGGTGAGCGGGGAGACGGCAAGAAGGAGGCTGGGCATCCTGATAGAAGCTCCGGGACTCTACCCCAATTTAAGCGCCAGGGAGAACATGCTGCTGAAAGCAAAATGCATGGGCCTTGTAAAGGATGGCGGTGTCGATGAGGCTATGGAACTGATGGGAATAGCAGACACAGGCAAGAAAAAAGTGAAGAGCTTTTCCATGGGGATGAAACAGAGGCTGGGCATAGCAATGGCGCTTCTGGGTAATCCCGACCTGCTGGTGCTGGATGAGCCCATAAACGGACTTGACCCGGAAGGGATCAGGGAAATCAGGGAGAGTCTGAGAAGGCTTAATGAAGAGCAGGGGAAGACGATACTCATCAGTTCCCATATACTGGGAGAACTCAGCAAGCTGGCGTCGGATTATGGGATTATTAAAGACGGGGAGCTTATCAGGCAGATGTCAAAAGAAGAACTGGAAGAGATATGCAGGGATTTCCTCCTTCTGGAGGTGGACAATGCTGACAGGGCAGCCGCACTTTTGTCTGAGACAATACCGGAAGCCGAATACGAGGTGTATGACAGAAAGACCCTGCATATTTACGGTTTCATGGATACGGGGACAGTCAACACTCTTATGGTGGAACATGGAATAACAGTTACAGGCTGTTCCGTACACAGTATGGATCTGGAAAATTACTTCCTGAACCTGATGGACGGAGGTGAAAGACATGCTTAATTTGCTGCGTATGGATATCAGAAGGATGGTTAAAGGAAAATCTCTGTATGTGTGCCTTGGGATACTTTTATTTACAACTGTACTGGCATTTGGGCTGATGTATGTGGTACTGAATCCTGACGCCAGGGAACTGGCTGTTAATATGGGCCTGAGGCTGGAAGTCGGGGGTGAGAGCCTTGACAGCGCCGCAGCCGGGGCTATGGAAGAGCTGGCCGGCACTACAGGCGTACTCGATATGTTCCGCCAGACAAATATAAAAGGCGGGCTGTTCGCAGTAGTGGCAGGAATTCTGGCGGCAGTCTTTGTCTGCTCTGATTTTGAAAGCGGTTTTGCAAAAAATATTTTTTCCGTTCATGAGAAAAAGTGGAAGTATATATGCAGCAAGCTTTTGATGATGGCCATAGTCAATTTATTTTATCTGCTGGTGACATTTCTTGTCACGCTGCTGCTGAATGCGGCCACCGGGGGATTTTTCGCCTGGAACGCTCCGGACAGCTGCCTGTTCTATCTGGCTGGCATCTGGGTCCTGATGAATGGCATGTCGGCGCTTATGATTTTTATCAGCGCCACATTCAGGAGCAAGGCGGCAGGATGTACAGCCGCTGTTATCATAGGCGCCGGATTCATTACTATGATAGCGGGAGCTGTCTTCTCACTCACCGGAACACAGTGGCTCCAGGATTATTTTCTTTTCTCATCGATCGAAAATTATCCGCTGGCATATGGAGGTGTGGGAGATCTTTTGCCGGCGGCAGTGGGAGCGGCCCATATTATACTTTGGACAGTGCTTGGAAGCATAATATTGAGCAAAAAAGATATCTGACAGGAAAGGCGGTATTTTATATGGGATTCATAGCTGCAGCCGCAGGGCTGGCATGTCTCCTGCTTGCTGTACAGCTGTGGCGGTACAGGCTGGAGATCAGGAATATCAGAAAGCAGTTGGAGCTGGTCAGAAATGGCAGTTATATAGAGGTGGGTACAGGAGTCAGGAATAAAGAATTCCTGGCCCTTTGCCGTGAACTGAATGATTTGATAGACGCTGTCCGTAAGAAGGAGACAGGGCACAGGAGTTCCCAGCTCAGACTGAAGCAGACGATCTCCAGTATCGCTCACGATATCAGGACCCCGCTCACAAGTGCAGCCGGGTATCTGCAGATGCTGTGTGAGTGCACAGACGAGGTGAAGGGGCGGCGGTACCGTGAGATCATCGGTAAACGGCTGAGTGAGTTAAAGGATATGTTAGAGGAGCTGTTTTTGTATACAAAGCTTTCCAGTGATGATTATGCTGTAGAATGTGAACCTGTGAGTATTTATCCTGTATTCTGCGAATGTATACTTGGCATGTACTGTGAATTCGAGGAACATTCTATGGAACCCGCCGTCAGGTTCCAGGATGAAAAGGTCAGGCTCATGGCTTCAAAAGAAAGCCTTGCCAGGATAATCCACAACCTGCTGCGAAATGCTCTGCTGCATGGAGGCGGGGATATAGAGATAGAGCAGAAGGGTACAGAACTTATATTTTCAAACAGGGCAGAACATCCGGAGAATATAGATACGGAGCGTCTTTTTGAACGGTTCTATAAAGCAGACAGTTCCAGGTCCAAAGGGTCATCAGGCCTGGGTCTGGCCATAGTGAAAGAATTGACAGAAAAAATGGGAGGCAGGGCAGAGGCCAGTGTCAAAGAAGGCCGCCTGATCATCACCCTGACGCTGCGTCAGGGCTGAATCAGGCAGCCCTTTTTTTATTGCTGGGGAACCTCCTGTCCGGCATCGCCGCCTCCATTTTCAGGAGGGACGCCACCGTCTTCACCGTTTTGTCCGTTTTCACCCGGATCACCCGGATTTTCACCGCCGCCGTTCTGGTCAGGTGGAGCCTCACCTTCCTGGGGAGCTTCAGTCTCGGACTCGGACTCCTTTTCTTTATCCCCGCCCAGCAGGTCGTCTATCTGTTCGATCACTGTGTGTCCCGGACATGTCTGGTAAGGCGGTGCATAATTGGAATCTTCCGTAGTACCTTCACTGCCGGCCGGCCTCTTGATACAGATCTTGTTGAAGGACGGGCAGGTACTTGTAGCCAGAAGTCCTGTCTTGGAACATACGGAAACTGCTACATGCAGGTCACAGCTCTCAGTAGGTTCAGTGCCTGATACAAAGTACTCTTCGTAGGCCTGAGAGCCTCTCGGGTCATTGCTGCATACGCCAGGTATAGCCAGCTTGCCCGACTTGCGGCATACTGTGGTCTTTACAATATTGGCGGGCACTTCAAACTGCATGGCGGGCAGTTCAGCATGGATACGGGTCATGATAGAATTCCAGAGCACCTTGCTGTAAGTGTGGTAGATATCTCCTTCGGGAAGCTCGTCATTGTTGTCATATCCGCCCCAGATACCGCATGTATAATATGGAGTGTAGCCTACAAACCATATATTCCTGTAATCATCAGTAGTACCTGTTTTTCCGGCCACAGCCATCTCGCCCAGGTTGATCCCTGAAGCTGTTCCCCTGGTGACTACATCCTGCATTGCGCTTGTAAGCAGGAAAGCAGTAGTGTCCTTGATAACTGTCGTGCTCACCGGGCTGTTGTCTATGAGTGTGTTGCCGTCTACATCTTCAATTTTAGTGTAGAATTTTGGTTTGTTATACTGGCCCTTATTGGCAATGGTAGCAAATGCGGCTGTCAGCTCCTTATTGACAACGCCGTCTGTGATACCGCCAAGAGCCAGAGGCTGGCGGACATCCAGATTCACATCATCGTAGAGGGTAGAGATGCCGAATTTCTCTGCATAGTCAAATCCAAGCCGCGGTGTGATCTGTGTCAGACACTTAACGGCAACTACATTGACTGAGTTGGTGATGGCGTCACGGATGGTGGTCATTCCTTTATACTGGTTATAGCTGTCCCAGTTTTTCACCTCCACACCCGTTGTATAAGCATACGGCTCGTCATCAAATACGGTTGCCAGAGTCATTCCGGCGCTGTCGATGGCAGGTGCGTAAGTGCTGACGATCTTAAAGGTTGAACCCGGCTGTCTCCTTGTGGAGGTGGCGCGGTTCAGGGTAAGGCTGGCCTCTTTCCTGCCGCGGCCGCCTACGATGGCTTTCACAAAACCTGTAGACTGGTCCATGATGACAACGGAAGCCTGCGGCTGGGGGATCAGGGAGACGCGTTCTGTCAGGACTGTATCCCCTGATTTCAGGACTGACTGTTTGTACTGCTGTGCGTATGCTCTTGCCGTATCGTCATCATCAAAGAGCAGGTTGAAATCCGGTTCCCCGTTTTCCTGGAAATAAGTCAGCAGGTCGTTTGTGTCATAGCTTAATACTTCTCCGTCCTTCTGCTGTATGCTCAGGGCATAATCAAGACCTGTCTGCACAAAGGAGGGATAGTTGGCAGGATTGGCAAATTCTTCGTCACAGATCTGCTGGATAGCGTCATCCTGGGCTGAATAGACCTTGAGGCCTCCGCTGTAGAGCGCTTTATATGCCTGAAGATAGGAATAGCCCAGCTCTGTCTGCAGATCGTCCATTACCTGGTCGATGAGCGCGTCCACATAATAAGTATATACAGAGGTCTGCTCAGTCTCTGAGTCAGTCTTCTGGATACGGGAGTATACATCATCAGCCAGAGCCTCATCCATCTGTTCCTGCGTAATGTATTCCTGCTCAACCATCTTTTCAAGAACTACCTTACGCCTGTCCGCATTATTTGAAGGATAGAGGATAGGGTTATAGGCAGTGGGGTTCTGGGAGATCCCCGCCAGGACAGTGGACTCAGAGAGTGTCAGTTCAGATACATCCTTGTTGAAATATCTGTGGGCTGCTGCCTGCACGCCGTAAGCTCCTGCCCCCAGGTTGATCGTGTTCAGGTAATCCTCCAGGATCTGCTCTTTAGTCATGCTCTCTTCCAGCTTAACTGCCAGATACTGCTCCTGGAACTTTCTCTTGAATTTTTCTATCAGGTTTGTTTCTGTCACCCAGTCTGTAAAGACATTATTCTTCAGCAGCTGCTGTGTGATGGTGCTGGCTCCTTCAGAAAAATGCCCGCTGGTCACTCCAATGAGTCCTGCTCTGATGATACCTCTTATATCGATGCCGTTGTGCTGATAAAAGCGTTCGTCCTCGATAGCGACTACGGCATGCTGCAGGTCCAGGGGGATGTCAGCTATTTTGACAAGGGTTCTGTTGGAGGTGGGTTCCGTAAGTTTCTGGATAGGATTTCCTGTCTGATCATAAATATAGGTAGCTGAGGCAGTTGGAGCCACGTTCATATTTGATATGTCAGGAGCGCTGTCGATCAGGCCCTTAACGATGCCATACCCGGCGCAGCCGCCTGCCACGATCAGCACCAGGAGGCATATGAGGACGGCTTTAACGACAGTCAGGCCGACTTTTTTTCCTACCTTGGAACCGGTCATATCTTTTTTCTTTTTAGAGAGATTTTCCCTTCCGTAATTCATGTATAACCTCCTTGTATTGGAAGATGCTTTAAGTATAACAAACATATCTTTTGAAATAAAGACAAAAATGGAAAATTCAGTTGTTCTTAACATATTCTTTAGGTATAATCTTTAGTATATCATTTACCCATTTACGTATTTTAATCAGAAGGATGAGGATATGGAAAAGAAAAAAATACTTTACCGGGGCGGAGAAGGGGAAATTTCCGAAAAAAAATCCCGGTTTATAGCGACAGTACGGCCTGTGTCCTGCCCGGAGGAGGCACAGGAGTTTATAGAAGAGATGAAAAAGAAATACTGGGACGCTTCCCACAATTGTTTTGCATACAGTATCGGTGAAAATCCTCCCACAGAGCGCTGCAGCGATGACGGGGAGCCCCAGGGGACAGCCGGAAAGCCTATCCTGGATGTGATCCGCGGAGAGGGACTTCATGATGCGGCAGTGGTAGTCACCAGATACTTCGGGGGGACCCTGCTGGGAACAGGCGGACTTGTCAGAGCATATTCAAAGGCGGCCCAGGAAGGGATCAGCGCCTGTGAGGTGATCGAGAAGCAGAGCGGAAAGGCAGTGACGCTGAAGGCGGAGTATACAGACATCGGAAAGGTTCAGTATCTTATCGGCCAGAGGAAGCTGGCTGTGCTGGAGAGTGAGTATGCTGATTCTGTTATCCTGAAGGTGCTGGCTCCCGCGGATGAATGGGAAAGCTTCAGGGATGAGATCACAGAAGGGACTGCGGCAAGGACAGTATTTATGGAGGAAAAGGATGTGATTTTTGCCTGGGCGGATGGGGAACCCCTGATTTTTGGGCTTTAATATCAAAACTTCACTTGAAATCCATGGTGTTTGAGGGTAGAATAGGGAAGTGAATGCAGAAGTTAAAATAAATGATTTAAAGGTGCAAAAATATATGAGCATAAATAATGAAAATCCCATCGGGATCTTTGATTCAGGGGTGGGCGGTCTGACCGTGGCCAGGGAGATCATGCGCAATATACCAAATGAGCGCATTGTGTATTTCGGGGACACAGCCAGGGTGCCGTATGGAAGCAAATCGAAAAATACGATATTGAAATATTCCAGGCAGATCATACGTTTCCTGCGCACACAGGATGTTAAGGCTATCGTTGTGGCGTGCAATACGGCCAGTGCATATGCGCTGGAGGAGATCCGTCAGGAGCTGGATATCCCTATAATCGGCGTGGTGAAGCCGGGGGCCAGGGTAGCCTGCCAGGCCACCAGGAATAAAAGGATCGGTGTGATCGGCACTGAGGCAACAGTGAACAGCCAGGTCTACACCACATTTATACAGAAGCAGAATAAGGATATACAGGTGGTCGGGAAGGCCTGTCCTCTGTTTGTGCCTCTGGTGGAGGAAGGGCTCCTGAAGGACCCTGTAACAGTAGAGATAGCCGGCAGGTATCTGGGCGAGCTCCTGGAGAAAGACATTGACACGCTGATCATGGGCTGTACCCACTATCCCCTCATCAGGTCTACGATCCGCCAGATAGTCGGGGAGAAGGTAACTCTCGTGAATCCTGCCTATGAGACGGCGAAGGAGCTGGAGGCGCTCTTAAGAGAAAAAGGGCTGGCCAGTGAGAAGCCTCAGGATGGAAAAGGGGACTGCTACCGTTTCTTTGTAAGTGATGCGGCGGATAAGTTTAAGCAGTTTGCTAATTCTATACTGCCCTACGATATTGAAACTACGAGACAGATCAATATAGAAGAATTTTAGGTGGATATTATGACAAAAGAGATTTTGCTCAGTATTAAGGGACTGCAGTTTCTGGAAGATAATAATGAGGACGAGATAGAAGTCATCACTACAGGCACATATTTTCAGAAGGATGGAAGACACTATATAAAGTATGATGAAGTGATGGAGGGGTTAGAAGGCAAAATCCAGAACCTCATAAAAATAAACGGAAAGAGCATGGAGGTCACAAAGAGGGGGCTCTCCAATGTCCATATGGTTTTTGAAGAAAATAAGAAGAATGTGACCTACTACGATACGCCTTTCGGCAATCTGCTGGTAGGGATCGCCGCGACAAATATTGATTTGAATGAATCAAAGGATATTATTGATGTAAAGGTTGATTATGCGCTGGAAGTGAACTATGAACATCTGGCTGATTGTACGATAAGCATGAATATTCAGGCAAAAGACATGAAAAGACCCCATTTGCTTCAATAAGGACAAATGGGGTTTTGACATCATTTTTTCTGCTTTTTATCAGTTTTGGAGGCTTCGTTTTTTGTAACCTTGCTTTTGATACGTTTGAAGAAGCCCTGTTTTTTAGCTGTCTGCTCCAGCGGTCCGCGTACACCTTTTACTTCCATTATGTAAATACCGCTGACAACAGCTTTTACTTCTTTTTTAACCGGCACGGTATCATAGATCTTTGCGTCGCAGACTAAAGACATGATCCTGGGTCCAACCTTGGCTTTTACGATAGGAAGTTTTGTTCTTCTCATCAGTTTTGGGGTCTGGTCGATCACCATCTGAGGGAGGCCGGATTCTTTCAGCTTCATCTTCTTCTTATCAATGATCAGCATGGAGACGGTCTGTTTGGCAGCTTCCATCTGTTCCTGCTGGACAGCCTGCTTCTTCTGTGCTCTTCTTCCAAAAATGAACAGAGCAATCAATAAAACGACCAAAACTGCCAGAATGATGAGCAGGACAGTTAATAATGTAGGCATATGTCATCCTCCTGAAAAATTATTTATATGTAACTGCTCAGGCTGTATGAACTGAGTTGTTACCATTCCTGATTCATTCTAACATCCTTTAGAAAAAAGTGCAATATTTCTTTAAGGTTTCTTAAAGAATTTAGTAACAATTACATGCTATAATACATGAGAATGCGACAGGTCTGCCTGCGCATTTGAAGATGTGGCCGCGCCCTGCGTATGAGCTGGTGCGGATTGGAACAATACGAGAGAGGAAGAATAATAATGGAACCAGAACAGGCCAGAAAAAGAAGGGCGCAGGAGAAAGCGGCGCTCAGAAAACGCCAGCTGCTGATAGGCAAGGTGATCATTGTCCTGCTGATGCTGATCATATGCGTACTCTGCTACATGCTGCTCAACGGGACCCTGACGGAGGGGAAACCAAAGAAAGATGCCCAGACGGAAGGGACGGCGGGGACAGAACAGATGACGGAGCCGGTGACAGAGAGCGCTGCCCAAAAAGAAAAGGATCTGATCGCACAGGCAGACCTGAAGGCAGCCATGTACGATTATGATGCGGCTGTCAGCCTTCTGAAGAATTCTGGCATGTATGAATCCAGTACGGGAATGAAACAGGCGGTGGCAAAATACGAAACTGACAAAGCGGCATGTGTGGAATATCCTCTGGAGCAGATAACACATGTATTTTACCATACACTGATAAAGGATCCGTCTAAGGCATTTGACGGGGATGACAAGGAAAAGGGTTATGAACAGTTTATGACTACGATAAATGAGTTCAACAAAATTACCCAGTCCATGTATGACAAGGGCTACGTCCTTGTGAACCTGCATGATATGGTTACTTTTGATGAGAATGGAAATACTGTCAGGGGCAAGATCATGCTGCCTCCGGACAAGAAGCCATTCGTGCTTTCTCAGGATGATGTGAGCTATTACCACTATATGGACGGTGATGGCTTTGCGTCAAAACTGATCGTAGATGATAATGGTGATGTGAAGAATGAGTATGTGGAGGATGACGGGACGGTCAGCGTGGGTGATTATGACCTGATTCCCCTTCTTGACAGCTTTGTAAAAAAGCATCCTGATTTTTCTTATCACGGGGCAAAAGGCACAATAGCCCTGACTGGTTACAATGGAGTGCTGGGATACAGGACTGACAGTGATTACAGGGATAAAAAGAACCTTCAGGACAACCAGAGGGAATATCTGGAGAAGCATCCGGATTTCGACTTTGACAGTGAAGTGGCAGGCGCCAGGAAAGTGGCTGAAGCCATGAAAGAAGACGGCTGGGTATTTGCCAGCCATACATGGGGACATCTGAATGTCACAAATGAGCCTCTGGACAAGATTAAGACGGATACAGACAAGTGGAAGGCAAATGTGGAAACTATCGTGGGTCCTACAGATATCATTATATTTGCGTTCGGGGCCGATATTGGCAGCTGGGAAGGCTATTCGGGAAATGAGAAGTTTGACTACCTGAAGAGCCAGGGATTTAATATCTACTGTAATGTAGACGCATCCCAGACCAGCTGGGTGCAGTTTGGAGATAACTATATGCGCCAGGGAAGAAGAAATTTGGATGGCTATCTTATGTATTACAGCCCGGATAAGCTGACGGATCTGTTTAATGTGGATGAGGTATTTGACCCGTCCAGGCATACACCGATCCCGCAGCTGTAAATCCCTTCAGGCTGACCAAAACATTGCGGAGGAGAAGACATGGAAGACGAAAGAAAACAAAGGATGGAGGAGCGCAGAGCCAGGAGAAAACGGCAGGTGCTGATAAGCAGGATCATAATTTTAGTGCTTGTGTTGATTATTGCGGTGTTCTGTGTTATCCTTGTAAAGTATATCCTGGACAAGAAAGATAAAGGAAACCATAATGCTGATGTATCCACAGAACAGATGCAGACAGAACAAAACCAGACAGAGCAGGGCCAGGCAGGCCAGGACCAGACAGAACAGAATCAGATAAGTCAGGGCCAGGATGGCCAAAGCCAGACTGAGGGGGCGCCTGCGGGCACTGAGGCAGTGACTGAGGCAGCAGCCCAGACGGGACAGCCTGCCCAGGGAGACCAGGCAGTGATGGATGAGGCGGCTTTGAAGGCGGCCATGTATGACTATGACGGAGCTATAGAGCTGTTGAAGAGTCAGACGTCGTATTCAGCCAGTGCCGATATGCAGAAGGCGGTAACAGAGTATGAGAGCGCCAAAGCAGCATGTGTGGAATATCCGCTGGACCAGGTTACGCATGTATTTTATCACACCCTCATAAAAGACCCGTCCAAGGCATTTGACGGGGATGGAAATGAAGCCGGTTATAATCAGGTCATGACTACGATCGATGAGTTTAATAAGATCACCCAGTCCATGTATGAAAAGGGTTATGTGCTGGTGAATCTCCACGATATGGTGACTTTTGACGAGAATGGGAATGCTGTGAAGGGTAAGATCCTGCTTCCGCCTGATAAGAAGCCATTTGTCCTTTCCCAGGATGATTTGAGCTATTATCATTACATGGACGGTGACGGATTTGCATCCAGGCTTATCGTGGATGAAAATGGACAGGTCAAAAATGAGTATATTGAGGATGATGGATCTGTATCAGTAGGTGATTACGATATGGTTCCGCTGATTGATACATTTGTTAAGGAGCATCCTGATTTTTCCTACCACGGTGCAAAGGGGACGATCGCACTGACTGGGTATAACGGTGTGCTGGGTTACAGGACCGACACTGATTACAGGGACAGGACAAGCCTCCAGGAAGATCAGCAGAAGTTTTTAGATGAGCATCCGGATTTTAACTATGACCAGGATGTGGAAGCAGCCAAGAAGGTAGCAGATGCCATGAAGGCAAACGGATGGGTATTTGCCAGCCATACATGGGGCCATTTAAATGTTGAGCAGGAAGGTCTTGAAAAGATCAAGACTGATACGGCGAGATGGAAGGCTACTGTTGAGCCGATCGTAGGTCCCACTGACATCATTATTTTTGCATTCGGAGCTGATATCGGAAGCTGGGAAGGCTACGAGGGCAACGAGAAGTTTGAGTATTTAAAGAGCCAGGGCTTCAATATCTACTGTAATGTAGATTCAAGCAAGTACTGGGTACAGTTTGGAGATAACTATATGAGGCAGGGACGGAGAAATCTGGACGGATACCGCATGTATTATCATACAGATCCTAATGGAAACGACTTTTTGGATGATCTGTTCGACGCAGAGTCAGTATTTGATCCGTCCAGACCGACGCCGGTTCCTGAAATGGGATCATAGCAACCAGCATTAACAGCATAGTAAAGAGAGGATAAGACTATTATGAAGAAAAAGATTGTCGCAGCCATACTTTTAAGTACAGCGCTGCTTGCAACAGGATGTGCAGCAAATAACGCTGAGACATCAAAGACAACAGAGAAAGCTGCAGAGACTGCTGATAAATCAGAGACAGAAAAGACAGATACAAAAGCCACTGAGGCAGCAGAAACAGAGAATAAAGACACAGAAAAAGGCAGCACAGAGGAAGCTGCGGCTCCTGGTTCAGAAGACGGTACAGAAGGAAGCACAGAGTCTCCGGCTGACAAGGCAGAGGTGGATCTCACAAAGGAAGAGCCTGCATATAAAGCTCTTGACTATGTGACACTGGGCGAGTACAAGGGACTTACTGTCTACTACGATCCGGTGGAAGTGACTCAGGATGAGATCGACAGCGCGATCCAGAGCGATATCAGCCAGAATGACAAGATGGAAGAGATCCAGGACGGCACAGTGGAGAACGGTGACGTTACAAATATTGATTATGAAGGCAGTGTGGACGGAGAGGTATTCGACGGCGGCAGCGATAAGGGCTATGACCTGACAATCGGTTCAGGCGCATTTATCCCAGGATTTGAGGATGGCGTTGTGGGCATGAAGTCAGGGGAGACAAAGGACGTAAAGGTAACTTTTCCTGAGACATATTCACTGAATCCGGATCTGGCAGGAAAAGAGGCAGTGTTCAAAGTAACTGTTAATACCATAAAGAGGACGCCTGAATTGACAGATGCCCTTGTAACGGAAATTTCTGAGTATAGTACAGTGGATGAATACAAGAAGGCCCTTGAGGACACTCTGAAGCAGCAGAAAGAATCACAGCTGGATTCTCAGAAGCTCAACGACGCATTTTTCCAGGTTTACCAGGCATCTACGATCAACGAGTATCCTGAGGATGTTATCGCATACCGTGTGGCAAAGATGAACGCTACTTATGAAGAAGTTGCAAAGCAGGCTGAAATGACTCTGGATGAATACCTTCAGGCAAATGCTGGCATGAACCTGGATGAATTCAATTCACAGCTGACACTGACTCTGCGCAATTCACTTGTCTCAGAGCTCATTTTAAAAGCTATTGCAGAGTCAGAGGAAATGACAGTGTCAGAAGATGAGTACCAGAAGGCTCTGGAAGAAATAGCTGCAAATGCAAATGTGACTACAGATGACGTAATTGAGCGTTACGGCAGGACAACGATTGAGACAAATGTCCTGACAAATAAGGCTATCCAGTTCCTCCAGGACAATACAACATTTGTAGAGGGCAAACCGGAAGAAAGCACAGAAGCCGCTACTGAAGCCCAGACAGAAGCAAAGGGAACAGAAGACACAACAGAGGCAGAGACACCAGCTGAATCTGAGACAGCAGGAGAAGAGCAGGGACCGACAGAGACAGAGGAAGAGACTACTGCCGGAGGTGAGGGACCTGGCATGACAGAGGCTGGTTCAGAGGCGGAAACACCGGCTGAGACAGAAGCTCAGTAAATATTCAGCGGATATTGATATTGCGGCAGCAGAGCTGCTGAAAGAATAAAGAAACCGGATATGGCATGCGGGGAACCGCAGCCATATCCGGTTTTTTTGTCCCTGTATTTGATATGCCCAATATGGCAAATAATGACAATTATTGATTTTGCCATGATTATGGGATATAGTTTATCTAAGAAAGGACGGCGTAAAATGAAGAAACTGCATTATAAGATCGCACTGCTTTCCTCGGCTTTTGGACTGGTAGTCCTGGCAGTGGGTGTATTTGTGCTCTATTATTATATCAGCCGGAATGACAGGGATAATGTGGAGTACTCCCTGAACAGTGTTACGAAAGAGATCTCCATGATTATAGATAATAAGCTGGAGCTGATGGATAACCAGGCTGTGACATTTATTTCCAACCAGGACATGATCCGCTGCCTTAAAAATCTCACATATTCAGATGACAGGAATGAGGATTACGAAGCATCAGTCCAGAACAGTCTTATGGAGATACGCAGATATGTTGACAGCAGTTTTGTGAGCGGCAATTATTACCGTTTCTGTGCATTTACCAGGTCAGGAAATTTGTTTTCAGGCAATGAAGACAGGGTACTGAATCCTGAGGTTATTGCAGGCAGGATAGAAAAGCTGGACTGGCTGGATGAGGTGGAGGAAGCCGCCGGACGCAGGGTGATACTGCCTCTTCATAAAGACAGCTGGTCACAGAAGGAGGGCAGGGATGTATTCTCTGTAGCCAGGGTAATACGCGACCCGGGAAAGGGAATCGGATATGTGGAGGTCCAGGAGACTGCAGAATATTTAAGCAGGATATGCTCTAATTCTCAATATGATATTCTGGTACTGGATCAATATGGTGCTCCTGTCTTTGGAAATGGAGGCCTGGGTGATGAGAACCTCAGCGGGGAAAAGCTTACATACTGCAGAGAGCTGATCAGGGACGGAAAAACGAATGACAGCGGCAAATACGGACTTACGGGAGTCAAAACATCGAATGAAACAGGCTGGAGCGTGGCTGCCATACAGAATCCTGAGCTGGCAGGCCAGTCATTCAGGACTGTTCGCAATGTGCTGGTGGGGGTGGCTGCAGCATTTATGATAGGGATGGTCTGTCTGGCCTATTATATGGCCAGCCATATGACAAAGCCTCTGCGCGAGCTGCGGACAGCCATGGAAAATATGAGCATGGAGACAATGGCAGATACGGACAGGATCGTCAATGAGAAGGAGGACGAGATTGTGTCACTGAACCACTCATTCAGGATTATGAAGAATAAGCTCAATGAGTCGGTGGAAAGAGAGGTGGAGAGCAGGTCCAGGCAGCTGCAGTCACATTTTAACGCCCTCCAGGCACAGATCAACCCTCATTTTATCCACAATATGCTCAATGTAGTGATGGAGCTGGCTCTGGAGGAAAGGCCGGATGATGTGGTGGAGGTATGTCAGAGGATATCTGACATGATGCGGTATTCCACGGCATCGGAAAACCAGCCTGTGACTATTGGGGACGAGATTACTCATACATCCAATTATCTGGCGCTGATGAAGGAACGTTTTGGGGATAAAATAACGTATGAGATCTCTGCAGATGAAAACATCAGGAACATTCAGATACCCAGGCTCATTGTCCAGCCTATTGTTGAGAATTCGTTTTATCATGGTTTTGCAAAAGAGAGACGCACTCTTCACGTGGAGATCCTGGCGGCAGCCAGAGAAGACGGAGGCTGGGAGATAAGCATCCAGGATGACGGGATAGGGTTTGGGGAGAATGTGCTGGCCGGGCTGAAGCAAAAGATAGAGGATTATCAGAATGGTGTGATGGGGAAAGAAGATGATGTCAGAGGGGGAATAGGCAGCCTGGGACTTTTAAATACATTTGCCCGGCTGGAGCTGTTTTATAACCAGCAGATCAGGTTTACGCTGGAGAACAGGGCAGAGGGCGGTGCAAGAGTAGTATTTTCCAATATTTGTCAGGAGGCAGGAAGATGAAATACAGAATAGTGATAGCAGAAGATGAGCCTGTAATCCAGAGGTACAATAAAAGAATCGTAGAGCGCAATACGGAGGAATTTGAAGTGTGCGCCCTTTGTGAAAATGGGGAGGATGTGCTTGAATATTTAGAAGAACATGAGGCGGACGTAGTCATGACTGATGTCAGGATGCCGGCCATGGATGGGATAGAGCTTATACGGGTCCTGAAGGATAGGAGGCCCGGAATCATAACGGTGGTACTCAGCGGATATCAGGATTTTCCCTATGTGAGAGAATGTATGAAGCTGGGGAGTGAGGACTACCTTCTGAAGCCCTTAAAGGACCCGGTAGTGGCTGATACACTGAAGAGCCTGAAGGAAAAGCTGGACAGGCAGCGCCTGAAGCACCTGGAACAGCAGTTTGAGGAATTTATCAAGAAAGGTGAGATGGCGGAGGAATTTATACAGTGGCTGGAACTCAATGGCAGGGATCACGTGCTGGTGCTGCTGCGCAGCGGATGTCCCCATGCCGGCAGCTTTGAAACTCTTCTTCCCGTGGGAAATCCCCGCCTGTTTGAACTAGTAAAGGAGTGGGGACTGCAGGAGCTGGTCATGGCCGGGGGCCGCTACATAAATGAACGCCTGATCCTGCTGCGCAGAGGGAGCTTAAGGAGGTTCTGCGCTCTTCTGGAGAAGCGTGCAGAAGAGATGCAGGGGAAAAATTATTATACATGCATCTATGAAAACCTGGGAAGTGATTCCAGCAGAGTCCAGGAGAAGATATGCCTGCTCACAAAGACGGCAGATGAGCAGATGGTCGTAGGAAAGACCATTATGGGGCGGCCGGAACAGTTTTTTTCCCGCAGCTATACGGATATTGACAGCAGGCTGAGAGGGAAAATGACAGCCCTGGTAAAGGGCGGACAGTGGGAGGGGCTGAAGGATGTAATTATTGAACTGTTCCGTATATGGGAGAATGAACAGGCTTCCCTTCATTGGATCCAGTCTGAGGTCATGGATATCATCACACTCATCCACATGAATATGGGAGGGAAACAGCCTGATTTTATAAAGAAGGCGCTGGAGGCCATGGACGGAGCTTATGTCTATGCCAGGAGCGCCAGTGATATTTTGTTTAACCTGTGTGATTTTGTGACGGAGCAGGTGAACAGCAGGAGGGAATACAGAAAGGATTCGAAGGAGCTTTATGAAGATATCAGGGACTATGTATATAAAAATATCAGCAGCAATATACGGCTGAGGGATATCACAGAAAGGTTCTACATATCCCAGACATATGTAAACCGCCTTTTTAATAAATATGCAGATACTTCATTCTATGATTTTGTACTTGCAGAAAAGATACTTCAGGCAAAGCACATATATGAAGAGAATCCTGGGGCAAAGATACGTGAGGTGGCCCAGATGCTGGGATTTTCGGATGCAGGATATTTCGGGAAAGTGTTTAAGGCCAGAACAGGTGAGACTCCCTCAGAATATGCAAAAAATATAGACAGCAGCCATGGGGCTGATAAAATGACCTGAGCGGATGCGCCAAGCCATACTTAATACTTTAAAGGTAGAAGACAGCACAAGTGTCAGATGTTACATTATATTGTGCTATTTTCTACCTTTTTGTCTGAGGGGACAGATTGGTATAATAAAGCCACAAATACAAAGGGGAAGGTAAAGGAGGAAGGTTATATGAAAAAGAGTTTGGTGCTGGCGTTAACTGCATGTCTGATCACAGGTTCTCTGGCGGGGTGTAAGGGGGCAGGCGGGGATCAGAAAGAGACAGCAGAAAAGAAAGAGACAGCAAAGACTGAGACACAGGCGGATACTAAGGAGGAAACAGGTGCCGGGACAGAAAAGGGCGGGGAGTCCGGGACCACGACTGAGGCAGCCGGCAGTGAAGAGACGGGGGCAGGTGAGAATGGGACAGGAGATGTGACATGGGAGGATACTCTTACCATCCCGGCGCTTGTAGGCCCGCTGATCAATGATGGTGTAAGAAATCAGATGGCCAGGTTTGAAGAAAAATATAATGTTGAGTTTGAGGTGGAACAGGTATCTGATGATAATTTCAGCACCCTGGTCACTGCAAGGGCTGCAACAGGGGAACTGGACGGACTGGTGGAATGGCATTCAGGAGCGGCTATGAGCAATATTGCTCCCACGGAAAATCTGGAGCCTGTGACAGGGGAAGCTTTTTTGGATAATCTGGAGGATATTTACAGGAAAAGTGTAGAGTTAAGCGGCGAGACATTTGGTGTACCTATCATGCCGGTATATGCAGGAGGTTTTGCGTATAACAAGAAAATCTATAAGGAACTGAACCTGGAGGTGCCAAAGACATGGGAACAGTTTGTGGAGAACTGCAGGGCGGTAAAGGATGCGGGATATACTGCAGTGGTTGGATCCTTTGACACAAAATCTACAGCACAGATGATATGGCTTACAGATTTCTACAATGTACATTGTGAATATCCGGAGTTTGAGCAGGATTATACGGCTAATAAGGTCCGTCTGAAGGATATCCCCAGCTATGTGGATTCATTCAGGAAGATGGAGGATGTATCATCAAATGGATTCTACAATGAAGATTATCTGTCAACCAACAGAGAACAGGCGATCAGTATGCTGGCAGAGGGGAAAGGCGCACATTACTGCCTGCTGACCAGGGAATTAGTAAACGTGCTGGCAGCTAACTATCCGGATGCTATTGGCGATATTGGATTTTTTGCCACTCCCGGAAATGACCCGGACAAGACTGGTATTACAGTTTGGATGCCCCACAGCTGGTATATTGCAAAGAATGCCAGTGAGGATGTGAAGACAGCTCTTAAGCTCTGGATGACATATGTGACTTCCCAGGAAGGCCTGGATGCGTATTTTGAAAAACAGTCAATGGCAGGTCCTGTCATGGTGAAAGGAGCCCGGTATCCCACGGATATGTATGAGTGTGTGAAAGAGGCCATCAGCTACTATGACAATGGCAGCTGGTATCCGGCTCAGGAATTCGTAACCCCCATAAAGGGAGCAAGCACGCCGAATATATGCGTTGAGGCCGCCAGCGGAGCCATCTCACCGGAAGAAGCAGTACAGCAGATAGACGATGACAATGCAAAAGTAGCCATCCAGCTTGGTCTGGAAGGCTGGAAATAAAGAGTGAAAGCCAGCCCTGCAAAAGTAGATATCGTTTTACAGGTAAATATACTTTTGCGGGGCTTTTTATGCCTTAAAAGGAGGTCTGATATATGAGCGCGAAACGGTTAAAAGGCAGGATGTACCCGATTTATTTTATGATCCCTGCCCTTGTGATATATATTGTTATTTTTATAATCCCTACCTTTTCCTCTTTCTTTTACAGCTTTACAAAATGGACGCTGACAGATTGGGACTTTATAGGATGGGACAATTACAAAACATTTTTTTCAGAGCCGTCCCTGCGCATAGGCCTGAAAAACACATTGATCTATGGATTCGGCACCAGCTTTGGCAAGGTGGTGATCGCACTGCTGCTGGCTGTCCTGCTGACTAAGGGGCTGAAGATCCAGGGATATCTGAGAACAGTCATATTTTTCCCCACACTGCTGAGTGCACTTGCGGTAGGCTTTACTTTTAAAAGTCTGATGCATCCTACGACAGGGCTTATCAACACTGCCCTTGGCGCCCTGGGGGCGGGGAGCATACACTGGCTGACGAATGAGAAGATCGCTCTGTTTTCTGTGATGGGAATAGATATCTGGAAGGGGCTCGGGGTAGCCACATTGATCTATATTACAGGGATCCAGTCTATTCCCAAGGATTACTATGAGGCTGCAAAAATAGACGGAGCCAGTGGGGGACAGTCTTTCAGGTTTATCACCCTTCCGCTTATAAGGACAGCCATGAATTCAGTCATCACGCTTTCCCTGATCGGAGGCCTGCGCAATTTTGACCTTGTATATTCTACTACAGGCGGCGGGCCTGGATTTGCCACGGAACTGATGACAACTGTCACATACAGGATGTTTGCGGCAGGGCTTTACGGACTTTCAACAGTTGGGAATGTAGTGCTCTTTCTTATTATAACGGCGATCGCATTTCCTCTGTATGGTTATCTGGGCAAGAAGGAGGTGGAAATGTGATTGGAGGAAAAGGCAAAAAAATAAGGACTGTATTATGGCAGGCTTTTGCAGTTTTCATTACTATATTTATCTATCTGATCCCGTTTTATTTTGTAGTCATCAATTCAATGAAGACAAAGAAGGAAGCGGGCCTTATGGCAATAAGCTTTCCGGCAGAGTTTTCCCTGACACAGATATTTGAAAATTACAGGGAGGTTTTAACCAGCAGCAAATATCTTGTTCTTAGAGCTTTTAAGAACAGCATCCTGCTGACTGTGATCAGCGTCTGCCTCATCATACTGTTTACCTCTCTGCTGGCCTATATTATCCAGAGGCGTCAGGATGGGCTGTCTAAGTTCCTGAATTTTCTGATCCTGGCAGGGCTGATCGTCCCTGTATCTATAGTGCCAACCTACAGGCTGCTGCAGAGCATCCACTTAAGCGGCACGCTGTTTGGGCTGATACTTGTGGAGGTAGCCACCCAGACCAGCTTTGCCACGATCCTGTTCCGGGGATATTTTCCCAATATTCCAAGAGAACTTGATGAGGCAGCCGTCATTGACGGATGCGGTCCCGTAAAACTGTTTTTTAAGATCATGCTGCCTCTGGCTAAGCCTGTGATCTCCACGGTGATCGTTCTGACAGCGCTGCATATATACAATGATTTTACAAACCCCCTGTATTTTCTTCCGGGAAGCAAAAACGCCACCATACAGCTGTCTATCTATACGTTTTATGGCATGTATGAAAGCTCCTGGAATTTGATTTTTGCTGATGTTGTGCTGATATCTATACCTGTACTGATCTTATACATTATTTTCAATAAGAGGATTGAGGCAGGTATGGTATCAGGAGCCGTGAAAGGATAGGTGAGAAGATGGGAATGTATGATAAGAGCGCCGGAAAATGGAGCCAGGAGGAGTTTGAACACCCGGGTGCAGAATACAGGGAGGCGCCGTTCTGGGCATGGAACTGCAGGCTGGAACTGGATGAACTGAAAAGACAGCTGGACGTCTTTAAAGAAATGGGAATGGGCGGTTTCTTTCCCCATTCCAGGTCCGGCATGGCCACCAGGTATTTAAGTGACGAGTTCTTTGGGCTGGTGAAAGAATGTGCGGAGTACGGAAAGAAAAAAGGTCTGCTCTGCTATCTCTATGATGAAGACAGATGGCCGTCAGGCGCTGCAGGGGGACTGGTGACAAAGGAGATATGTTACAGGGCAAGACACATGGTGATCTCGCCAGACAGACTGGAAGGGTACGAGGCGGGCAGGGAGTCTTTTGAGAAGCTGGAGTCTGAATACCAGCCGGATGACCGGGGGAACACTGCAAAGCCAAAGGGTTATTTCATCTGTTGTTTCCGGGTATGGCTGAAGGAGGGATATCTGGAGCGCTATGAGATAATGCGGGATATACAGGATGGGGAAGGTATATGGTATGTTTATCTTCAGCTGGAGGAGGAGTCTCCCTGGTATAACGGACAGACATATCTGGATACGCTGAACAAAAGTGCGGTGGAACGGTTTGTGGAATTGACATATGAAGGTTATTACCGGCACATGGGTGAAATGTTCGGGGACGGGATACCTGCTGTCTTTACTGATGAGCCGCAGTTTACGAAAAAGGACTCTCTCATGGATCATGACAGCAGGACGCCTGTAAATTTTCCATATACGAATGACTTTGATGATACATTTGCAGCCCGGTACGGATATCACATAGAAGACAGGCTTCCTGAGTTGATATGGAACCGGGAAAATGGGAAACTCTCCCAGGCCAGGTACCATTACCACGATCATGTCTGTGAACGGTTTGTTGAAGCTTTTTCTGATACCATAGGAGCATGGTGCCAGAGACACGGTATTGTATTTACGGGCCATGTATTCTGGGAAGACAATCTTTACCTTCAGACAAGGGCTGTGGGGGAGACTATGAGGTTTTACAGAAGCTTCCAGATTCCGGGGGTGGATATGCTCAGGGATGACCATTTTTTCGTTACGCTGAAACAGTGCCAGAGTGTGGCCAGACAGAAGGGCAGTGCAGGGATAATGTCAGAATTGTACGGTGTCACAAACTGGCATTTTGATTTTAAGGGCTACAAGATACAGGGGGACTGGCAGGCAGCCCTGGGTGTGTCCTTCAGAGTGCCCCATCTTTCCCTGGTGTCCATGGAGGGGGAAGCCAAAAGAGATTTTCCGTCCAGTTTTAACTACCAGGCTCCGTGGAAGGAAGAATATCCTCTGATAGCAGACCATTTTGCAAGGGTGAACACAGCCATGACAAGGGGGAAACCAGATGTGAGGGTTGGTGTCGTCCATCCCATAGAATCGTACTGGGTGAACTGGGGAGTGAATACCCAGCTGGATGGGATCAGAAGCCAGCAGGACAAACATTTTCAGGATATGGCCGAATGGCTGCTGTTTGGGCTTGTGGATTTTGACTATATCTCAGAATCCCTGCTTTCAGATGAGCCTGAGGATTGTGCGGACGACAAGGTGATGCATGTTGGGGAGATGGGGTATGAGGCTGTTATCGTACCAGACTGTATCACGCTGCGCAGGACGACTCTGGAACGGCTGGAGCGATTCAGGAAAAGAGGGGGAAATGTAATCTTTATGGGCCATATTCCTGAGTATATAGATGCGCTTGAATCAGGGGAGGCAAAGGCGCTGGCAGAGATATGTACCTGTATTCCGTTTGAGAAGCATGCCCTTCTGGAGGCAGTGGAGAAATACCGTTTTCTGGATGCCACACTTCTGGCAAGAGAACTGCCGGATGATTATAGGACATTTTACAGGGATATCCTGTCAGGAGCCAGGATCAATAATCTTATTTACCAGATGAGGACAGACGGGGATAACAGGTGGATATTTCTGGCCCATGCATATAATTCCAACCAGGACACAGAGTGGCCGGATGAGACAGAATTTTCTGTAAAGGGATTCTGGAAGATCACCCTGTATGACACTCTGACCGGCGGGAAGAAGGAGACAGATGTTATTTACCGTGATGGCAGAACGTGGTTTTATGAAGATGTGTACAAACAGGACAGTTTCCTGTGGCTGCTGGAGCCGGCAGAGATGCCTGCTGAGGGGAGCATACAGAGATATCATGACGGCCCTGGGGAGAGGGAAGAGTACAGGGTACAGAGACTGGATGTGCCGGATGATGTCAGATTTGAAGAACCGAATGTTTATCTGATGGATTATGCAGAGTGGGAAATTGACAGCGATGGCTGGCAGAGTCAGGACAATATTTTAAGAGTGGATACAAAAATAAGAGAAAAGCTGGGCTGGCCGGTCAGATCACATAAAAATGTGGAACAGCCATGGGTCAGAGAGTCAGAGCAGGAGGAGGAATATCCGCTGAAGCTCAGATACATGATATATTCAGAAATTGAGTGTGAAGGAATGCTGGCACTGGAAAGGCCCCAGGATCTGGAACTGTATTTCAACGGAGAAAAGAAGGAGTGTGCCCCGGAGGGGTATTTTGTGGATAAATCTATCCCTGTCCTGAAAGGTTTCAGAGTCAGGAGAGGAGAGAACACCATTGAGGTCCGTCTGAGGTACAGCAGGCTTACAAATCTGGAATCTATGTATTTTCTGGGAGATTTCGGAGTGGCTGTACACGGTGACAGAACAGCGCTGACAAGACGGAAGCGGGAGATAAGGATCGGTGATATTGTGCTCCAGGGATATCCGTTCTACGGAGGGAATCTGGACTATGTATTCAGGTTTACAGCTGAAGAGAAGGGACAGGCCCAAATATTTATTCCCCGCTATGAAGGACACCTGACAGCAGTGTGGCTGGATGGGGAGAAGCTTGGACCTGTGGCCTTCGCCCCTCATAAGAAAAGCCTGGGATGTCTTGAAAAGGGGGAGCATGAACTGCGGATAAGAGTGTATGGGAACAGGTTTAATACCTTTGGCCAGCTTCATCTGCCTGATATCAGGTGGACATACTGGGGACCTGATTCCTGGAGGTCCCATGGTTCTAACTGGCTGACGTCCTATCACTTCAGACCGGCAGGGCTGGTGACCAGCCCGGAGCTTCTCTGGAAAAAGGAGGAGTGAAAATGAAAGTTGAGCTGGGTTATGGGGATGGATTCAAAAGTTTATGGATCCCTGAGGATATGCAGGCGGATATAATGAGGGCTGGCAGCTGCCCGAAAATGGAGGGAAAAGAAGGAAGAAAGCCGGTTGAGGAAGCTCTCCTTTGTCCCATTGGCACCGGCAGGCTGAGGGATCTGGCAAAAGGGAGGCACAACATAGTGATCATCACAAGTGATATCACCAGGCCTATGCCTACCTGGGCCGTTATGCCGGATATTCTGGCGGAGCTGAAGCAGGCCGGGGTGAAGCCGTCTGAGATCACGCTTGTGTTTGCTCTTGGAAGCCACAGAGGACATACTAAAGAGGAGAAGGTGCATCTGGCCGGGGAGGCTGTGAGCAGGGAAATAAGGTGTATTGACATGGATCCAAATGATTTTGTGCATATGGGTCAGACTGCCCACGGAACACCGGTGGATGTCACCAGGGCAGTGGCGGAGGCAGATTTCTGCATCTGTCTGGGGAATATAGAATACCACTGGTTCGCAGGATACAGCGGAGGGGCCAAGGCTGTCATGCCGGGGGTATCCACCAGGGAAGCGATACAGATAAATCACAGTCTGCTTACTGATGAGGAGGCTGTGGTGGGAAATGCGGACAGCCCTGTGAGGAGGGATCTGGAGGAGGCGGCTCTGTACTGTCCTATTGACTTTATATTGAACGTCATCCTGGACGAGCATAAAAATATAATTCATGCTGTCGCCGGACATTACATCCTGGCCCACAGAGAGGGCTGCCGTCTGCTGGATGAGATATATGGACGGGAGATAGATGAGGAGGCGGATATTGTAGTGGTATCGCAGGGCGGAAGGCCCAAGGACCTGAATCTGTATCAGATGCAGAAGGCTCTGGACAATGCAAGGCATGCCGTGAAAAAAGGCGGGATTATTATACTTACTGGAGAGGCAGGTGAAGGGCTGGGGGAACCTGTCTTTGAAGAGTGGATGGTAAATGCGGGCAGTCCGGGCGAGATATTGGAGCGGATCAGAAGAGAATTCAGGCTGGGGGGCCATAAGGCGGCAGGATTTGCGCTTACCATGGAAAAAGCAGAGATTTTTCTTGTATCTTCTCTTGAGGATGAGTTTGTCAGGAGTATTTTTATGAAGCCCTATCATGAACTGCAGGATGCTTTTGATGCAGCAGTCATTTCAAAGGGGAGGGGGGCCAGAGTACTTGTCATGCCCTATGGAGGCTCTACCCTTCCCATACTCAGGAAAGAACGGAGAGGTTAATATGGCTGACAGCATTACAGGTATTTTGTCGCTCCTTATATTGATCGGAGTAGGTTTCTGTATAGCAGGAAAAGAGTGGTTCGGGGAAAAGGGCAGGGATGTTGTATCTAAATTCTGCGTCAGGCTGGCAATTCCCTGCTATATGTTCTGCAATGTATTATCTGCATGTGAGAGCAGGGAGAAGCTTATCGAGATGTGCCGGGCGCTGCCGGCGCCTCTGGCTAATATACTTATATGTACGGGGCTGGCGCTGCTGCTGGCTAAGGCGGGCAGAGTCCCCCGGGGACGGAGAGGCGTATTTATTAATGCAGCTGCATTTTCAAATACAGTGATCGTTGGCTTTCCGGTCATTATGGCTCTTCTGGGAGAGGCGGCAATGCCGGACGCCATGGTATACTATATGGCCAACACAGTACTGTTCTGGAGCCTGGGTACATGGCTGCTGCGCAGAGATGCAGGGATCAGAGAAAGGATACAGATAAGAAAATTCTTTTCCCCGGCCATCATAGGACTGCTTGCGGGAATAGCGGCGGTCCTTGCAGGCATCACGCTGCCGCCATTTATCATGTCTCCTGTCACTTATCTGAAAAATACAGTGACGCCGCTGGCAATGATATTTATTGGCTGTGTGATCCGTACAAATGGAAGAAAAGATATCAGGCCGTCAAGAGAGCTTGTATGGATCCTTATTTTCAGATATCTGGCATCGCCGGCACTTATGATCGCTGCCTGCAGCATGATAGACCTGCCCGTTTCCATGAAACAGGTTTTCTGCATTATGACTGTGATGCCGGCAATGACGCAGCTGGGCATCATGTCAAAAGAGAGCGGAAGCGATTATGGTTTTGCATCTGTAGTGATCACAGTCACGACTGCACTCAGTATGGTACTGATCCCCATCTATATGGAATTGTTCAGGCTGCTGCTGTGAAATGAAAGATATATGGTGAAGAGGACAGGATCAGGAAATGAATTTTTAATTTTAGGAGGGCATTATTTATGCATGCAATTGAGAAGATACTCGCCAGAGCCGGCGGAAGGGAAGAGGTACATACAGGAGAGATCGTGATGGCAAAGATCGATTTTGCTGAGATCAATGATCTTTACCTGCAGACGATTAATTCATTTTATGAGATGGGCGGTGAGAAGGTGTGGGACCCTGAGAGAGCGGCATTTGTCTTTGACCATTATGCTCCCTGCCCCACAGTGAACGCGGCGGAAAATCACAGACAGATGAGAAGCTTTGCAGTACGGCAGGGGCTTAAATACCACTTTGATATCAACGCCGGTGTATGCCACCAGGTCATGCCTGAGGCAGGGCTTGTCTATCCGGGAATGATACTGGCTGCTACTGATTCCCATACAACGACACATGGGGCGTTTGGAGCTTTCGGGACAGGAGTGGGGGCTACTGATATGGCAGCTGTACTTCTGACGGGGGAGCTGTGGATGCGGGTTCCTGAAATTATTGAGATACGTATAGAAGGAAAACCGGACCGGAGCACTATGCCCAAGGATGTGATCTTATATGTGCTGGGTCAGATGAAAGCTGACGGGGCAGTTTATAAAGGTATAGAATTTACAGGCAGCTATGTAGAGCAGCTGGGGGTTCCGGGCAGGATGGTGCTCTGCAATATGGCAGTGGAGATGGGGGCCAAGACAGCTTATATGCAGCCAAATGAGGAAGTCCTTTCCTATGTGTCACAGAGGGCAGTAAGGCCTTATGAGGTGCAGGAGACAGACCCTGACTTCCAGTATGCGGAGAGATATATCTTCAATGTGGATGGCCTGGGGCCGCAGATAGCAGTCCCTTACAGCGTAGATCACGTAAAACCTCTGGCAGAACTGGAAAAAATCATGGTTGACCAGGTTCTGATAGGTACCTGCACGGGAGGGCGGACAGAAGACATTGGGACAGCAGCGGGGATACTGCGGGGTAAAAGGATAGCGGAGGGTGTGCGGCTGGTAGTGATCCCTGCCTCCACAGAGGTTATGCGTGAATGCCTTGATAAAGGATATATACAGGAACTGCTGGATGCAGGAGCCACACTTTCAACTCCGGGCTGCGGGCCGTGCCTGGGCGCCCATGAGGGAGTCATAACAGCAGGGGAAGTATGTGTGACTACATCTAACAGGAATTTTCCGGGGCGGATGGGAAGCAGGGAGGGCAGGCTGTATCTGGCATCCCCGGCGGTGGCCGCCGCATCTGCCCTGAAGGGATATATTGCATCTGTCTGACAAAGCCGCAGTTTATATATGGAGGGAATTTATCATGAAGACAAAATATCAGGCGCCTGTACTGGTGCTGGGTGACAATATTGATACGGACCAGATCTATCCGGGACGGTTCCTGGATCTGTCTGAGCCGGAGAAAGTGGGAAAGCACTGCTTCGCGGGCATAGACGAACAAATATCAGAAGCATTTCCGAAAGGCGGGATCGTGGTGGCAGGAAGAAATTTTGGCTGCGGCTCCAGCAGGGAGCATGCGCCTATTGCGATGCTGAATATGGGGGCATCACTTGTGATCGCAGATTCATTTGCCCGCATTTTTTTCAGGAATGCCATTAATCTGGGGCTTCCTGCCATAGTGTGCAGGGGACTGGCACAGAAGGCGGAAAATGGTGATATCCTGGAAGTTGATCTGGAGCAGGGCACTGTGGTCCTTAAGAGGACAGGCCAGGTGTTTACGGCTGAGAAGCTGGGAGAGAAGGCTCTTGAGATTCTGAATGCCGGCGGAATCAAGCCGATGATGAGATCAATGTATCAAAGGTAAAGGAAGAAAACAGCGGACAGGCAGTCTTGACAAATGCGGGCAGCCATGTTATGTTGGTAGATAATTAGAGATAAATCCTGGCAGCAGGGACGCGGGGCGTGCCTGAACTGCATACGGGAATGCAGTATGTTCCTGTAGGTGATTGTCTCAAAACAGACAGAAGGCTCTGCCTTCGTAATGATTGGAGATGGAAAGATGAGCATAGATTTCTGCAGATAATGAATAACATTATGGACGGGCGCAGCAGCCCAGCGTATAATAAAGGCTCGGGTATACAAATGGTGTACCTGTCTGCTGTGCCCTGCAGGAATCTACTTTCATCTGTTTAGAAGCATGAGGTGCAGTGTATGCATCAGACCGTGCAAAGAAGCGCAGGAAGGTATTTCCTGCGCTTTTTATAATGCGGCAGTACCTGGAGCATTTTTCAAACATGCTTTGGCGCTTGCAGGAAAACTGCCGCGGATGTACGGAGGCAGAATTATATGGCACAGATCAATGTGAGTAATTTAACGTTTTGTTATGAAGGAAGCTATGACAATATCTTTGAAAATGTCTCTTTCAGGATAGATACCGGCTGGAGGCTGGGATTTATTGGGCGGAACGGAAAAGGCAAGACAACATTTTTGAAGCTGCTCATGGGAAAACTGGAATATGAGGGCAGCATCAAGTCACCCACAGTATTTGAGTATTTCCCTTTTGATACAGGGGATATATCCAGGAATACTCTGGATGTGATAGAGGGGATCCATCCGGATTATGAATTGTGGATGCTCTGCCGGGAACTGGATCTGCTGGATGTGGATGCAGAGGTCCTGTACAGGCCCTTTGAGACACTGAGCAATGGGGAGAGGACGAAGGTGCTGCTGGCGCTGCTCTTTTCCAGGGAAAATGAATTTCTTCTGATCGATGAACCTACAAACCATCTGGATGGCGAAGCCAGAGAGAAAATCATGGAATACCTGAAAAAGAAGAAAGGGTTTCTGCTCGTCTCCCATGACAGACATTTTCTGAATGGATGTGTGGATCACATTCTTGCTCTGAACAAGACAAATATAGAGATACAGCAGGGCAATTTCGATACATGGCAGCAGAATAAGAAGCTCCAGGATGAATTTGAGATGGCTGAAAACAGAAAGCTTCAGAAGGATATCGCCAGGCTGACAGAGGCAGCTGCAAGGACGGCGGGCTGGTCAGACAAAATAGAGAAAACAAAATTTGGAGGGGACGGGTTGGGCCCTAAACCGGACAGAGGGTTTATCGGACATAAATCCGCTAAAATGATGAAGCGGGCAAAAGCCGTGGAGGGAAGGATTAGCGGAGCTGCCGAAGAAAAGAAAAAACTGCTTAAAAATATAGAAGAAGAGGAAGAAATCAAATTATTTCCTCTCGTATACCATAAAGAAGTACTTATTGAGGCAAAAGACCTTTCCCTGTCATATGATGGAAAGACAGTCTGTTCTCATGTGAACTTTGCCCTGCGCAGGGGGGAGAGGATCGCGCTCGCTGGAAAAAACGGATGCGGGAAGTCAACTCTGCTGAAGAAAATCATGGGTGAAGATATAGAGACAGGCGGAGAACTGAGGGTGGGGAGCGGCCTGATCATTTCTTATGTCCCTCAGGATGTCAGCGGCCTGAAAGGGCGTCTGGAGGACTTTGCCGAACAGAACGGGATTGACGGCACTCTGTTTCGGGCGCTTCTTCGGAAACTGGATTTCTCAAGAGTTCAGTTTGAGAAGCGGATGGAGGACTACAGCCAGGGCCAGAAGAAAAAAGTGATGCTGGCAAGAAGCCTGTGCCAGCAGGCACATCTCTATATTTGGGATGAACCCCTCAATTATATTGATATTTTTTCAAGGATACAGCTGGAAAATCTGATCCTTAAATATCATCCGGCAATGATTTTTGTGGAGCATGATAAAGCTTTTGTGGAAAAAACAGCGTCAGATGTGATATACTTACAGAATTAAGCAGAAGCCGGATAAGCCCGGCACGCGGAAATAATGTATAAACCTGGGAGGTATAAGCAGATGAAGGCAGGAATAGTCGGTTCAGGAAAAATAGTGAAGGAATGCCTGAGGGCAATAGACGGCGCTGCCGGTGTGCAGGCAGCGGCCGTCTGTGTGAGAGAAGGCAGCCGCAGTAAGGGTAAAGAGCTGGCAGAAAAACATGGCATCCCGCTTGTATGTACTGATTATGAGGAATTTTTAAAGCTTGACAGCCTGGACATCATCTATATAGGGATAATAAACAGCATGCACTATGAGTATGCTAAAAAAGCGCTGGAGCATGGGAAGAATGTTATACTGGAAAAGCCCATGACTACAAGTGCCGCTGAAATGGCACAGCTGGCAGGTATTGCAAAGGAGAAGGGGGTATTCCTGTTTGAGGCGATCACCACTCTTCATTATCCCACATTTGCTTTTATTAAAGAGCAGATATCAAATATCGGGGATATAAAAATGGTACAATGTAATTTTTCGCAGTATTCAACCAGATATGACAATTATCTGGCGGGTGTGGTGCAGCCGGTTTTTGACCCGAAGCTGTACGGAGGAGCACTGTATGACATAAATGTCTATAATCTGCATTTTGTGACAGCGCTGTTTGGAAGGCCGGAGAAGATCAGCTACCATTATAACAGCGGGTATAATGGGGTGGACACGTCCGGTACACTCATTCTGGAATATCCGGGAATGGTGGCGTCGTGCACTGCGGCAAAGGATTCCTACAGCCCCTGCTTCGGGGTGATACAGGGGACGAAAGGCTATGTGCAGGTGGACGGAAGTGTCAGTTTGTGTACCCTGGCCAGGTCAGTCACAGATCAGGGAGAATTGACATTTGCATGTCCGGAGGCGGCCAGCCGCATGTGCTTTGAGTGGGAAGCTTTTGCTGATATGTACGCCAGGAAGGATTTGGAGGAATGTTATAAACTTCTGGAGCACTCTGTCATGGTGATGGAGCTTCTGGAAGCAGCCAGGGAAAATGCAGGGCTGCGTCTCGGCTGAGACGGAAGAAGCAGACGGCGCATGCAGAAATGCCGGAGCGTGTGTGCCGGGTTAGAAATAAGAAGGCGGGAGAATGAGATGAAAATATTATTGATTGTAGATCAGTTTGACAATGGAAATAACGGGACGACAATGACATCCCAGAGGCTGTATGAAGGGCTGAAGGAGCTGGGCCATGAGGTGCGTGTGGTAAGCACGGGAGAGAGCAGGAAAGATAAATATGTAGTAAAAGAATATTATCTTACGCCAATTGTACACCACATAGTGACAAAGCAGGGGATGACATTTGCAAAGCCTGATGAGAATATCCTGAGAGAGGCCATAGGCTGGGCAGAGCTGGTGCACTTTATCCTGCCCTTCCAGCTGGCAAGCCGCGGCCTTGCAATAGCAAAAGAGCTGGGAGTGGTGCACACGGCGGCATTCCATCTGCAGCCGGAGAATATCACATACACTCTGGGAATGGGGACATCACCAGGGGTCAATAAGAAGCTTTATCAGTTTTTTTACAGTCATTTCTATCGTGAATTTACACATATCCACTGTCCCAGTGAGTTTATAGCGGGAGAGCTGAAGAAAAACGGATATGAGGCAAAGCTTCATGTTATTTCTAACGGAGTGGACCCGGATTTTGTATATGAGAAAAAGGAAAAGCCGGCAGAGCTGCAGGGCAGGTTTGTCATCGTCATGGTTGGCAGATATTCAAATGAAAAGCGCCAGGATGTGCTGCTGGAGGCAGTGAGGCTCTCGCGTTTCTCTGACAGGATCCGGGTGGTCCTGGCCGGACAGGGTCTGAACCATCATAAATATGAACGTCTTGGAAAGAAACTCCCGAATCCTCCTATCCTGAAGTTCTACAGCCATGAGGGGCTTCTGGATGTCCTTGCATGGTCAGATCTCTATGTGCACGCGGCTGATGCTGAGATCGAGGCCATTTCATGTCTTGAGGCCATAGCCAGGGGCCTTGTCCCGGTTATCGCGGACAGTGAGAAATCAGCGACACCCCAGTTTGCACTTGATGAGAGAAGCCTGTTTGAAGCCGGAAACAGCCGTGACCTGGCGGAAAAGATAGATTACTGGATAGAGCAGGATGAAGAGCGCAGGCGGATGGAAAAGGTATACAGTGAGCATGCTATGAAATATAATCTGAAATCGTGTGTGAAAAAGATGGAGGAGATGTTCACGGAGGCTCTCATGGAAGATGAACAGTGGCAGTCTCAGGAAGCGGGAGTGGATTATGCGGGATATTGAGGAAGAGCATATCGTAAAAATGTGGACGCCGATTCCTTTCAGGATCAGTGAAAAATATAAATTTTTTCCGGGCAGCCTGTTATTTAAGGCGGCAGGAGGAATATTAAAGACAGTGATCTTTTTGATCGTCACGATTCTGGGCCGGGCAGTGTGGGGACTTAAGATCGAGGGCAGAGAAAACTTCAGGAAGGTGAAAGGCGGTATGGTGACTGTCTGCAATCATGTGCATATGCTGGACTGTGTATTTCTGGCAAGTGCACTGAGAGAGAGGCATGTCTGTTTTCCAACTCTCCAGTCCAATTTCCAGATACCTGTCATACGCCATATCATAAGGCTGCTGGGGGCGGTGCCTATACTGGAGTCTAAAAAAGGATTTAAGAAAACCATGGAACAGCTCGAAGGATATTTAAAAAAAGGCGGCATAGTCCATCTTTACCCGGAGACAGTGCTGCATCCATACTGCCGGGAGCTGAGAGGTTTCCACAGAGGCGCATTTGTGCTGGCATATGACTGTGATGTACCTGTGCTGCCTATGGTTGTCTCGTTCAGAATGCCGGGCAGGATAGCCAGGCTCTACAGGAGAAAGCCATATGTGACATTGAAGATCCTGGAGCCGGTAATGCCGGATAAAAGTGCGAAGAAAAAAGCTGAGAGTGAACGGCTGAAAAATGAAGTTTATAATAGAATGTGTGCTGCTCTTTAAAAAAGTGCTTGCAATTTAAAAAAAGTATGTTATAGTAGTTATAGAACAAACAACAAACCTGTGTGTTCATTAACGGACGGAGGAGGTTCTATTATGAATATTAATAAATTTACGCAAAAATCACTGCAGGCAGTGAACGATCTGGAGAAGATCGCTTATGAATACGGCAATCAGGAGGTGGAGCAGGAACATCTGCTGTACAGCCTTTTAAATCAGGAAGACAGCCTGATCTTAAAATTAATTGAAAAGATGGAGATAGATAAAGAGCATTTTGCCAGAAACGTTGAAAATGCTCTTGCCAAAAGGACTAAAGTCTCAGGCGGTCAGCCTTATATCGGCCAGCATCTGAATAAAGTCCTGGTCAGCGCCGAGGATGAGGCCAAGGCTATGGGAGATGAATACGTCTCTGTGGAGCATTTATTCCTGGCAATGATAAAATATCCGAATCCTGCAATTAAGGAGATATTCAGGGAATATGGGATCACGAGAGACAGGTTCCTGCAGGCGCTGTCAACAGTTAGAGGCAACCAGAGAGTCACAACTGACAATCCGGAAGCCACATATGACACCCTGAACAAATATGGACAGGATCTGGTAGAAAAAGCCAGGGACCAGAAGCTTGACCCCGTTATCGGGCGTGACTCAGAAATAAGGAATGTGGTACGTATCCTCTCCAGAAAGACGAAGAACAATCCGGTCCTTATCGGTGAGCCCGGCGTGGGCAAAACAGCCGTGGTGGAAGGCCTGGCCCAGCGTATAGTCCGGGGAGATGTGCCGGAGGGACTGAAAAATAAGAAGATATTTTCACTTGATATGGGTGCGCTGGTGGCAGGAGCCAAGTACAGAGGCGAGTTTGAGGAACGTCTTAAAGCTGTTCTGGAAGAAGTCAGAAAGAGTGACGGTGAGATCATTCTTTTTATAGATGAGCTTCACCTGATCGTGGGAGCGGGCAAGACAGACGGCGCCATGGATGCGGGAAATATGCTTAAACCCATGCTGGCCCGCGGTGAACTGCACTGTATCGGGGCTACCACCCTGGATGAATACCGGCAGTATATTGAGAAGGATGCAGCGCTTGAGAGAAGGTTCCAGCCTGTGATGGTTGATGAACCAAGCGTGGAAGATACTATTTCCATCCTGAGAGGATTAAAGGAGAGGTATGAGGTATACCATGGCGTTAAGATAACTGACGGCGCACTTGTGGCTGCAGCCACTTTATCCCACCGCTATATCTCAGACCGTTTCCTGCCTGATAAGGCTATCGACCTGGTAGATGAGGCCTGCGCCCTGATTAAGACAGAGCTGGATTCTATGCCTGCGGAGCTGGATGAGCTTCAGAGAAAGATCATGCAGATGGAGATCGAGGAGGCTGCCCTTAAGAAAGAGACGGATAAGCTCAGCCAGGACAGGCTGAGTGTCCTTCAGAGGGAGCTGGCAGAGCAGAGGGATGAATTTAACAGTAAAAAGACTCAGTGGGACAATGAGAAGCATTCAGTGGACAGACTCTCCAAGCTGCGTGAACAGATCGAGGCCATGAATAAAGAAATAGAGATGGCCCAGAGAAATTACGACCTGAACAGGGCGGCGGAGCTTCAGTATGGTGAACTGCCAAAGCTTCAGCAGGAGCTGTCAATAGAAGAAGAGAAGGTTAAAAGCCAGGATCTTTCTCTGGTGCATGAGAATGTCACAGATGAAGAGATTGCCCGTATTATTTCCAGATGGACGGGAATTCCTGTCTCCAAGCTGACAGAAGGGGAGAGGACTAAAATCCTGGGGCTGGATGATGAGCTGCACAAACGTGTCATAGGCCAGGATGATGGTGTATCAAGAGTAACAGATGCCATCCTCCGCTCAAAAGCAGGTATTAAGGATCCTACAAAGCCGATCGGTTCGTTCTTATTCCTGGGCCCCACAGGCGTGGGCAAGACGGAGCTGGCTAAAGCCCTGGCGGAATGCCTGTTTGATGATGAACAGAATATGGTCCGCATTGATATGAGTGAGTATATGGAGAAATATTCTGTGTCCAGGCTGATCGGAGCGCCTCCCGGATATGTAGGTTATGAGGAGGGCGGACAGCTTACGGAGGCTGTCAGAAGAAAACCGTATTCAGTAGTGCTTTTTGATGAAATAGAGAAAGCACATCCTGATGTATTTAATGTGCTGCTCCAGGTACTGGATGACGGGCGTATCACGGATTCCCAGGGGAGAACAGTAGACTTTAAAAATACAATTCTCATTATGACCTCAAATATCGGATCAGCCTACCTGCTGGAGGGCATCCAGGAGGACGGCAGTGTCAGGGAGGAAAATGAAGAGATGGTCATGAATGACCTGCGGGCTCATTTCAGACCGGAATTCCTGAACCGTCTTGATGAGATCATTATGTTCAAACCGCTGACAAAGGACAATATCGGCCACATTGTGGACCTGATGATGGCTGACTTAAACAGGAGGCTGGAAGATCAGGAGATCAGTCTGGAGTTGACAGATGAAGCAAAAGATTATATCATAGAAGGCGGCTACGATCCGGTATACGGAGCAAGACCTCTGAAGAGGTTCCTGCAGAAGAATGTGGAGACTCTTGCAGCGAGGCTGATCCTTTCCGGAGAGATCGGAGCCGGTGATACGATACTTCTTAAAGTAACTGATGGAAAATTAACGGCGGTGAGAAAAGAGAAATGATACCAAAAGACCCGGTGATATTGCTGAGTTATGTCAATACCCAGCTGAGAGATTATTATCCCAGCCTGGATGAGATGTGCCGCAGCCTGTCCGTGGACGGAAGGCAGATCGTGGAGGCTCTGAAGGGAATCGACTACGAGTACGATGCTAACAGCAATCAATTTATTTAGTTGTTAAAGGGAAGTGCCATTGCGGCACTTCCCTTTAATCGCAGATAGCCTGAATTATTTTACAAATTATTTTACGATTTTATTAGCAGCCTCTAAGTATAACGTAACTGTCTGGCTTTCTTTATTTTTGTAATAGCTTCTGATTTCAAATGACTGGCCATCCTGATTTTGAAAGAGCGCCAGACTTAATAATAAATATTTTTTACCAGGTGAATATACCTTGTTGAAGCTATAACCATCCTTTTCTATTTCCTGGCTCCTGTAAACCATAGTGTCTATTGGCAGGGAATCTAGAATTTTATTTAGCCCTTCTCCAATTTCCTTATAATTTTGGGAGTTTACATCTACCAAATATCCTACGCTGGCCAGATATTCTGTCTCATCTTCATGGTTCAATGGCGAAAATATGCAGCAAAGGTGTGCATCGCACTCCAATTCTTCAATGTAGCAGTAGGGCTCTTTTGACACGGAATATACTGTTTGCTGTTTTTCAAACTGTCCTTCCTCAAGGCCAAGATTTTTCAGAAATTCTTCTTTGCTGAGCATTGAATCATCAGTTATTGTTCCCCAATAGTTATTTTGATAATAAATACCGTCATCGTGGAAAAATACATCCTTTACTGATTCAACATGATGCAGCTTTTCGTGCTTCTCCACGCATCCATATAGTAACAAGCCGGAAGCCAGCAGTAATATTAAAAACAGAAAGTTTCTTTTCAACTTAACCCTCCCAGCTCCCTTCAATGTCAGGTACTAATAGTTTATCCTATCTTTAAAGTTATAGGTGACTCCAAAATACTTACTTCCATTACAATTATAATTAAAAGTTACGTTTAAATAATTTTCATGTTCATAAATTCGAGTATAAAGCATTGTGTTTCCTGGCCAACTACGTGTATTAGTGTAGTTAATCTGATTGAGGTTGAATGTGGTTCTCTGCCCTGATAGTTCGTATAATACATTCTCTCTTTCAGGTATCTGACTTGGATAAGAATACTTATCAGCATAAACTCTATAGTACATATCCAAATTTCTTAATGAATTTACATTACTATTAGTACTCTGGACAATACATCTTGCTCCTAATGGATAAAACATTGCTTTAGATATAGTATCCCGTACAACCACAATTTCACCATAAACCGTAACATAACTATCACTTTGACTATAGCCAAAAGGTAAAGTATCTGTGCTATTTGCTACATATGCATTTATTAAGTTTCCATCATCATCCACAGCATAGGGTACTGCTATAGTAATTTTTGACATTCCTATACCTAAGTCCTCGCTGTATAAAAAGGCTTTTTCTTCTCTTGAAACACTCCGTGTAAGTTCTCCACTTTGGAGATTGATTATCTGTACATCTTTACCCTTTATTCCTGTTTTTTCGAGTAAATATTCTGTATATTGCTGTTCAGACAATTTTGCATCATTATCTGCTGCTAAAGCCGGAATCGAAATTAAGTTAATTAATAAACTAAATACTAGAATACTGCACAAAACACTACTTATTCTCTTCATAGTCTATTCCCCCTGGCATGATATAGTCATAGCTAAATGAGCTATACTCATCATTAATAAGCTATATCGCTACTGGATGTAGGAGGTTTCCCCAGTATTGATACGTGTATAAGCCACTTCTTTTCACTTCTTTTCTTGTATAGTTATTCAAGTTTCGATTTTGTCTTGTTTATAAGAATTAATATTTAGTAGTCAGGACAAAAGCGGTGTTCCTCCTAAGGGGCGGCTTTGTCGACATATATTAAAGTTATCTTTTAGTTACACAAAAACTGAGATGGGATTAATTGGAAAATTGGTTAAAAAATAACTTGTTGACTCTAACTATAAAGTCACATTGTTAATATTTTTGGAAGTCATTGGAAGTCAACGGAATCATCTCCTTTAATTTCAATCGCACTATATTGTCTGATAATATAATATTACAAAATATAATAATTGTCAATATTGATGGTTTCGAATAAAAAGTTTGTATGTATAATATTATATATAAATTTATAAGATAAATAATAAAAAATTGCTAATTTATTATTGGATCTTATATATTATTTTGGCATCACAAAAATTTATAAAGATAATAATGAGAATACATTATAAATCAATACTAAATTAGTGGCTTTATCTTGAATAGATAACACATTTCAAAATATTTTATCGGAATATATATTAAAAAAATATAATTATTTTCGTTAAAATATACAATTTTTTTATTCAGCTATCAATAACTGGTATGTATTTCATCTATGCATCCTACTTGCGATTAAGTATTATAAGAACGTTCATAAATAGTTATTCAACAGGTCTGTGCATTTACTGCACAAACCGTAAAAAGTGATTCAAGGGTGAAAAGGCCCCATCGCCGAAGGCGATTTTAAATGGATTTTTACAGGAAACTGTGAGGGTACTGAATAGTTACATAAATATTAAAGATATTATCGATATTTGCTAAATATAAGCATACCTCACCAGATTAAATCATGTGATGTCACACTGAAATAATTTACTTGTAAAAACAACAAAATAATAGTAAAATAGTAAATAAAGTAAAGTAAAATGCAAAGTAAAACCAGTAAAATAAGTAAAATTAAGAAAATGCCAGGCTGAGAGGCCGGCAGGAGAGCTATGTGGGGCTGGTGCGGGCTGTTACGAAAATGATAAAGGGAATGAGGGTGTAATTATGGTAGGGATCAAAGATGTTGCAAAAGCGGCGGGGGTGTCGGTTTCAACGGTTTCCAATGCCTTAAACGGCAGAAAGAATGTGGGGGAGGAGACAAGGAATAAGATTCTTCAGCTCTGTGAGGAGATGCAGTATTTTCCCAATGCTGCGGGAAAGAATCTGAAGTCGGGTACGAGCAATACCATACTGTTTAATTTCAGCGATTTTGACAGGAGTTTTTACCTGAAAATCATTGAGGGGATCAATGATTATGCGAATGCGAATAATTTTGACCTGATGATCTGCACGAATAAATCATGTGAGAAATACATGAGAAGCAACCTGACAAGCGGGTGCATTACTCTTGATGTGAAGATGGGCAATGAGGTTATGAACAGGGCTGCAAATGAGAATTATCCTATTGTTGTGCTGGACCGGGTGCTGGATAATCCCCATATCAAAAGCATTGTAGTCAATAATTATGATCCCATGGTGGAGATGCTCCAGGGGGTGGTTGACAGAGGCTACAGGCGGTTCAGCTTTCTGGGCGGGCTGGAGAGTACAGATGACAACAGCGAGAGGTATCAGGCATTTCTGGATGTGATGGAAAAAAACTCCATTCCCTTCCAGCGGCGGAATTACTATTCCGGCGACTACAGGGAAAAGAGCGGATATACAGCAGCTAAGATCATGACTCTCTCAGGGGAGGTACCGGAGGTCATAGTATGTGCAAATGACAACATGGCTATAGGCGCGATCCGCGCATTCCACGAGAGCGGACTGAGGGTGCCCCAGGATGTGGCGGTGACAGGCTTTGATGACTGCGACCTGGCTGAAGCCATGGGCCTGACAACAGTCTGTATACCTAATTATGAGAGGGGATACATGGCAGCCCAGAGTCTTGTTGATATTATCAGAGGAAATTCAGATATGGAGACTCTCAAGATCTCGGCTTCAATAAAGTGGAGAAAGTCCGTGTGGGATAAAAGGCCGCGGAATATGGTAAAATAGGTCAAAAATGGTAAAATTAAGTAAAATAATAGTAAATAATTTTATTAAAAAATGAAAAAATGTATAATATAGCTTGAAGTCTAAAGGCTGATTATACATTTTTTTTGTAAAAATTTCTCAAAAATATGCAAGATAACGGAAAAACAAAGAAAAGCTATTGACATAATAGTAATTCTGCTGTATCATTCAAGTATAACGTTTTACAAAAGAAAACGAAAAGCCCGGGCCACGGGCTAAGATGGCCGGTAAATTTAAACTTACAATCTTATTAATCAAATCAAAGGAGGATATGATTATGAAATTGAAGAAAGTGACAAGTGTATTACTCGCAGCAGCTATGACAGCATCCATGGTATTGGCAGGATGCGGAAATTCATCCAGCGGTGAGACAAAGAAAGCTGAAGACAAGACAGAAGCAGCTAAGGAAACAGAAGCTCCCAAAGCTGATAAGGTTGAGACGGAAGCTGCCAAGACACAGAGCGGCGATGATGTAGAAAGCGCTAAGAAGATCATCCTTTTCCAGTCTAAAGTAGAGATCATCGACCAGCTGGAAGAACTGGCTGAAGCTTACGAAGACGAGACAGGCGTGGAAGTTGAAGTATGGGGAACTACAGGAGATGATTATTTCCAGCAGTTAAAGACAAAACTGGCAAACAATCAGGGACCTACAGTCTTCTCACTGGCTCCGGGAGCTGAATCAGTCCAGATGACATCTTACCTGGCAGACCTGAGCGATATCTCATTTGCGGACAAGATTGCAGAGGGCATGGGAAATGAGATCGACGGCAAGCTGGTAGGCATTCCTTACACAGCTGAAGGTTTTGGACTTGTCTATAACAAGAGCCTCTATGATCCTTCTAAAGTAACAGATACAGATTCACTCATCAAATATCTGGAAGAGCAGAAGGCGGCAGATATCAATGGGCTGGGACTTTCATCTGAGAGCTATTTCCTGATCGGACATATACTCAATACTCCGTTCGCACTTCAGGAAAATCCTGTAGAATTCGTACAGAAGCTGGGAGCCGGCGAAGTGAAGATGGCTGACACACCGGAATTCCAGGAATTCGCAAAACTTTATGCAGCAATCAGAGATAATTGTGTAAATCCTCTGGAGCAGACATATGATAAAGAGATCGGTGATTTTGCAACAGGAAAATCTGCAACTATCCATCAGGGCAACTGGGCAGCAGGCATGTTCGCTGATTACGAAATGGATTTCGAAATGGGACTTGCTCCGCTTCCTCTGGCAGGAAATGATAAACTTGCAGTAAGCGTTCCGACAGCATGGTATGTAAATTCACAGGCAACACCGGAAGAGCAGAAGGCAGGAAAAGAATTCCTTGAATGGCTGTATACAAGTGAAACAGGAACAGATTATCTCATGAATAAATTCGGTTTCATCCCTGTAGTAGATGGTATGGAAAACGAAAACATGGATGTTCTTTCACAGGATGTATCTAAATATATCGCAGACGGCAAGACAATCACATGGCCGATGAACGAATGGCCGGCAGGAAGTGTTGACGTTTACCTTGTACCAGTAGCTCAGGAGTTCTTCACAACAGATATGACACCGGAAGATTTCCTGGCAAAATTAGACGAGGCATGGGCTCAGGCAAGCAAATAAGCCTGCTGCTTAATGTGTAAGCAGCACCCCGCGGGACAGCGGCGTGTATTAGGAATCAAATAAGCCTGGCCGCATGGTCTGAAGGCTTACGGAGAAATGTTATATGAAAGTCTACGGCTTCCTGGCAAAACAGGAAGCCGTATGACTAAAAGCCGGTATGAACGGCAAGGAGTGATAAGAGATGAAGAAAAAGAAAACAGCAGGCTGGTATGCCTTGTTTACCCTCCCACTAATTTTTATATTCAGTTTAGTAGTCGTGATACCGTTCCTTATTGGTATTGGATATTCTTTCTTTTCATGGGACGGTCTTCCATTAAACCCCAAGATTTTTGTAGGATTTGAAAATTACGTTAATTTATTCAGTGACAGCAGATTTATGACATCAGCAGGACATACGGTATTATTTACAATATTCGCGATTATCCTGATCAATATACTGGGCCTTGCCTTTGCACTTATGGTAACAAGCAAACTGAGAGTGAAGAATGCAGCAAGAGCCATGCTTTTCATGCCGTACCTGATCGGTGGCCTGATCCTGGGTTATATCTGGAAATTTATATTTACGGATGCATTCCAGGCGATCGGTGAAGCCACAGGCCTCACAGGGATCTTTTTTAACTGGCTGCTCAACCCCAGGTTTGCTCTTGTAGCGCTTGTTATTGTAAGTACATGGCAGATGGCGGGATACATCATGATCATCTATATAACAGGAATTATGGGGATTCCGGATGATGTGATCGAAGCTGCACAGGTAGATGGAGCAGGTTTCTGGCAGACATTGTTCAGAATCAAGTTTCCTCTGATCATGCCGTCATTTACAATCTGTCTTTTCATGACACTGTCTAACTGTTTCAAGATCTTCGATGTAAACCTGTCCCTGACAGGCGGCGGACCCAGCAATGCAACAGAAATGTTCGCCATGAATATCTACAATGAAATATTCTCACTGAACAACTTTGGATACGGGCAGGCTAAGGCTATCGTATTCTTCCTGGTTGTCGCAGTTATTACAATGGTTCAGGTATCTATCACTAAGAAGAGGGAGGTAGAGATGCAATGACAAATACAGCGAAGACAAAAGTTCACAAGTCAAGAAGCGTTAAGAGCGTTATTTTAAACATAGCGGTAGTGGCATTGTGCCTCTGCTATCTGTTCCCGATCTACATTATCCTGGTGAATTCTTTTAAGAGCAGGAGCGAGCTCTACGATAACATACTGGCCATTCCCCAGAGCTTCAGTTTCCAGTATTATGCCAAGGCCATGGATAAGATGAATTTCCTGAGGGCTCTCAGCAATTCTGTTATAGTAACTGTCGTATCCATCCTGTTTATTATAGTTCTGGCTTCCATGACTGCATGGATGCTGGTGCGTGTGAATAATAAACTCAGTAAAGTTTTGTTCAATATTTTTGTAGCTACAATGCTGATCCCTTTCCAGACACTGATGATGCCTCTTATGCAGGAGATGGGCTGGATCCGCGATACACTGCATATCCCCATGATGGATACGCTGGGCGGCCTGATATTTATGAATATAGGTTTCGGGGCCAGTATGGCCGTGTTCCTCTTCCATGGATTTGTCAAGTCCATACCCGTATCACTGGAGGAGGCGGCAACGATCGACGGATGCAATAAATTCGGAGTATTCTGGAAGATCGTATTCCCCATGTTAAAACCCACAACAGTGACGGTCATGATCCTGGATGTTATCTGGATCTGGAACGACTACCTTCTGCCCTCACTAGTTCTGTCCAGCAAGGCGAACAGGACCATTCCGCTGTCCACCTTCTCTTTCTTCGGACAGTTTACGATCCAGTGGAACATGGCGATGGCAGGACTGATGCTCACCATCATCCCTGTAATTATTTTCTATCTCTGCGCCCAGAAATATATCATCAAGGGTGTCGCGGCAGGCGCAGTGAAGTAAGGAGAGACCTATGGCAACGAAATTTGTTTATGAAGTGGAAGGCCTGAGCCTTGATAATGATGCGCTTGTTCTGAATGAAACAGTATTCCATAACGCTAACGGATATATCGGCGTGCGGTCGAATTTCGAGGAAGGATATCCTCAGGGGTATGACTCTATCCGCGGTGAGTATATCAATGGTTTTTATGACATTGCGGAAATGAAGCAGGCGGAGAAGCTCTTCGGGTTTGTGGAAGAGAAGCAGACCATGCTGAATGTGGCAGACACACAGGGAATCTACCTGTCTGCAGATGGTGAGGAGTTCTCCATGTTTGAAGGAGAAGTGCTCTCCAGCAGAAGATATCTGGATATGGAGGGCGGATATACTGGCCGTGAAGTCACATGGCGTTCTCCTAAAGGCAGAGAAATGCGTATCACAGTCAAGAGGATGACCTCATTTGAAAAACTGACATTATTTACAATTGAGTATACAGTGGAAGCGCTGAACTTTGAAGGAAATGTGCTGCTGACCTCCACCCATATCGGGGATGTGAAAAACTACTGTAATCCTGATGACCCCAGGGTAGCGGGGGAAAGCTTCAACCACCTGGTGCCTGTCAGGGCAGCTCTGGAAGGAGGGGTATCATGTCTTGTGACAGATACATCAAAATCAGGGCTTACTGTGTGCACTGCCGTGAAAAATGTGCTTTCTAAAGAAGCAAAAGAAGAGTGTTTTGTGGCAGGGCACAGGGCAGTCTGCAGGTTATCCACATATATGGAAAAGGGAGAATGCATAACTCTTACAAAATATTCTGTGTTTGTGGACAGTATTCGTCATAAAGATGTGATGGAGGCTGCTAAGAAGGAACTGGAAGAGGCTCTGGAGCGTCCTATGAGTTACTGGTATCAGGCGCAGAAGGAATATCTGGACAAGTTCTGGAACCAGTCTTCTCTGGAGATAGAAGGGGATGACGATTTAAGCCTTGCTGTGCGCTATAACCTGTATCAGCTGGTACAGTCAGTGGGTAAAGATGAGCACTGCAATATTGCTGCAAAAGGACTGAGCGGCGAGGGATATGAAGGGCATTATTTCTGGGATACAGAAATGTATATGCAGCCATTCTTCACTCTCACTAACCCGAAAATAGCAAAAAATCTGATTGCCTACCGTTATTCTATCCTGGATGCTGCAAGAGATAATGCAAAGATCCTGGGCCATAAGAAGGGGGCGCTGTATCCCTGGAGGACTATCATGGGCAAGGAATGTTCGGGATATTATCCTTCCGGGACAGCCCAGTATCATATAAACGGTGATATAGCATATTCAGTGACTGCTTATTACCTTGCCACAAAGGATCTGGAATTCATAGCCGAAAAGGGTGCGGAGATCATCTTTGAGACAGCCAGGCTCTGGATGGATGTGGGGCACTTTTATAAAGGAAAGTTTGTGATCAATGCAGTGACAGGCCCTGATGAATATACGTGTATGGTAAATAATAATTATTTCACAAATGTGTCTGCCCAGTACAACCTGCATTGGGCCCTGCGTTTCTATGAACTTCTGGAGGATGCAGGCATGCTGGATAAGGTGAAGGCGAAGCTGGGACTGACAGAAGAGGAACTGGAAGGTTTTAAGAAAGCAGAAGAATGCATGTATCTTCCTTATGATGAAGAGCTTGGAATAAATCCCCAGGATGATTCTTTCCTCAGCAAGCCGGTATGGGATATAGAAAATACGCCGAAGGAAGATTTTCCGCTTCTGCTGCATTACCATCCGCTCCACCTGTACCGTTATCAGGTCTGCAAGCAGGCAGATACGGTTCTGGCACATTTCATATTTGAGGACGCACAGTCTTTAGAGACGATCAGGAAGTCCTTCGAGTACTATGAGAAAGTGACGACCCACGACTCTTCACTGTCCACATGTATCTACAGCATAGTGGCAAGCAAGCTGGGTCTGGATGACAAGGCCTATATGTACTTCGGGGACTCCGCGAAGCTGGATCTGTTCAACACTCATCATAATACAAAAGACGGTATCCACACAGCCAATATGGGCGGCAACTATATGGCCATCGTCTACGGGTTCGGAGGACTGCGTCTGAAAGAGACGGGACTTTACTTTGAGCCCTCCCTCCCGAAACAGTGGACAGGATATAAGTTCAAGATCAAATATGAAGGCAGCCAGATCCAGGTAGAGATCGATGAGAGCGGAAGTACCTTCAGGCTTGTTAAAGGGGATGCAAGAACCATCTTCGTATACGGAGAAGAGTATCTGGTGGAAGACAGTGTGAAAGTGCCCTTAAAGAGAGTGAGGTAAAATAAAGATATGAAATACAGAGCTATTATTTTTGACCTGGACGGCGTGATCTGCCATACAGACAAATATCATTACCAGGCATGGAAAGCCGTGGCAGATAAGCTGGGAATCTATTTTGACGAGGCCATCAACAACCGCCTCCGGGGAGTCAGCCGGATGGAGAGCTTCGAGATCATTCTGGAGCGCTATGAGGGCACCATGAGTGAAGAAGAGAAAGTCCGTTATGCCGCAGAAAAAAATGAGATATATAAAGAACTTCTGAAAAATATGACTCCCGGGGACCTGAGCCCTGAGGTAAAAGATACTCTGGATGCCCTGCGTTTGGCAGGCGCGAAGCTGGCTATCGGATCATCCAGCAAGAATGCCAGGTTCATTCTGGAGCGCCTGGGCCTTGACGGCTATTTCGATGCAATATCTGACGGAAACAATATCACTAATTCCAAGCCGGATCCTGAGGTGTTTGTAAAAGCCGCCAGTTTTGTGGGAGAGAAGCCGGAGGACTGCCTTGTGGTGGAAGACGCAAAAGCAGGGCTGGAAGCGGCTATAGCAGGAAAAATGGACTGTGCCGCCATCGGTGATGCCGTAAAGTGCGGGCTGGCAGATTATAATCTGGAAACATTTGCAGATTTGAAGAAAGTAGCTGAATAGGTAGATGATAAGATAAGAAGATGCCAAAACACTGCGGAAACGCAGGTCAGGCATCTTCTTTTTGTTACGGGGTGCTTTTTAAAATTTTCAGCCCCTTTTCCCCGCCAAAATGTGTCCCGTCTTTATCGTAGATAATATTGTATCTTTTGCCACGGAACCAGAGGTTTTCTACTCGGAAATATGTCCAATCCCGGGGAATAAGGGGATTCACTTGAAGCTCCCCATGTTTGCCCGGTCCGATGCCCAGAAGGTCATTGAGGACGAGGTCACAGAACATGGAATGGTTATAATCTTTGCCCCTCTCATATCCACCTGTTTCTCTCCTCCAGCCCTGTTTCTCTAATATCTGTCTGGCTGTCCATATCCCGGTGTCAGGATCCATATCCTCGTCGATCCAGGGGAGAACAGTGCCGTCATCTTTTTTCAGGTGCTGGCTCTGGGCATAGAGCTTCAGCCAGCTGTAATAGTCTTCAATGGTGATTACATCCTGCTGGTAATTTTTCAGCAGGACGGCAGCTGCCTTCAGGGTCTGGGTAGTTGCATAGGGCCACACAGGACCGTTCCAGAGGCACTCATGTTCATTTTCAAACATGTACCTGTGATGCCTCCGCTCTGCTGTTGTAAATCCAAATCTCCCGGCAAATCCGTTTTTTGTGAGAAGCTGGCTAAAAGCACTCTCATAGCCAGGGTCAGGAAGCCCAAAATACCACGGTATATATCCTAAGAGCTCTCTGACGTCACTGTCTTTATCAATAGGCCCAAAAGATTTTTCAGATGTCTCCTGTCCAGGATAGTTCATGGGTATGACACGGAAAAAGTCATTCCGCCAGAGGCAGTCCTGTACGTTTTTTTTGATCAGGAGCGCTTTCTGTTCAAAGGTGTCCTGGATTTCTTTTTGTCCGGCCAGTTCTGCATATCCGGCGATCGCTTTGGCGTCCCCGTACTGGTAAGAATTGAAGGTGGGACGCAGGCCGCTTCCGCTTATGGACATTTCCATGCAGTCCCTGTCATCATCAGACCAGCAGAGGCCGTATCCTGTCATGTGATTTTGCTCACGTACCTTATAATCCCGGATGAAATCCTGCAAAAGTCCTGTCCCTGTTTCAAAATCACCAGTGATCAGACTGTATTGCCAGGCGGCATGCGCGAGCCAGGAGCTGTAGGAAAATTGGTCTCCGCTGCCCTTCAGCCAGAATAACAGATAGTCTTTTAAATAAGTTTTTGCGTTTTTCAGCCATCTTCCCTCTTCCAGATGGAATCCGGCGGCACAGTTTATGGTATTATACGCCCCTGCCCAGGGGACAGGAGGCAGAAACTCTGTCACTACCATGCCCTCAGGTGTTTTTTTTAGATGTTTGCGGTATACCCACCAGCGAAAATAATAGATTTCTTCTATTGTTTTGTCAGGACAGTCCAGAAGGGGAATCTCCTGTCTTAGCCATTCCAGGGCTTCACCGTTTGGTATGGCCTGCCTGTAGATCTCTTCATCCTGGCTGTTAAATTGTTCAACGTAATTTTTTAGCTTTTCCTGCAGTTCTTTCATGAGTTTATTATCCCTTCACAGCACCGGCAGTAACACCGGCCACAACATATTTTTGCATTACAATATAGAGAGCGGCAATGGGGATGATGGAAAAGGCCAGAGCCGTGAGCGCATAATCCCAGCGGTTCGAATGGATAGAAAAAAAGGAATATATGGCAATGGTCAGAGTTTTTTTGGACTGGCTGGATAACATAATGCTTGCCAGAGCATAGTCATTCCAGATCCACAGGGCGTAAAGCACTGCGATACTGGAGGTTATGGGCTTCATCAGCGGAAACACGATCCTGAAAAAAGTATTTACCGTAGAGGCCCCGTCGAGTCTGGCGGCCTCCTCAAGGCTTATGGGCACATTTTTGGCAAAGCCTTCATACATGAAAATTCCCATGGGGGCATACAGCGTGATCTGGATCCACATATATCCCCAGGTGGTGTCATTGATATGCAGAGCCGAAGCCAGCTTGGCAATGGGGATCATAAAAGTCTGGAATGGCACCAGCATGGAAGAAAGCAGCAGGACCGTAATGATCTTGCTCATTCTGGAATTGTCCCTGGTCAGCATCCATCCTGCCATGGAGCTTACAAGCACGGAAATGAGCACAACTCCCACAGCGATGATCAGCGTATTTTTTAATACAGTAAAATAGTGCATGTTCTGTATGACATAGCTGATATTATCAAGAAACAGGCTTTCAGGAAGCGTAAACGGGTTGACGATGATTTTTCCCAGAGGCTTGAACATATTCAGCAGAACCATCAGAACAGGCATTATATATAGGAGGCCCAGTGCAATGCTGACTATTTCCAGGACTAACCGCCCGATTTTTTTAATCACATCTCCACCTCCCTTTTCTTGGTAAACCCGGTCTGTATAAAAGTGACAGCTATGACAATGATTAAGAGTATCATGGCCTTGGCAGAACCGTAGCCCATTCTGTTTTCACTGAAGGCTGTTTTAAACACATCCAGCGCCATTCCCTGTGTAGCCCGGCCTGGTCCTCCGTCTGTCAGTGACAGGTTCATGTCAAACATCCTGAAGGCGCCTGCAATGGTGTTAAACAGGCAGATTGTGATTGAAGGCATCATGAGCGGGAGAGTGATCTTGAAAAAACGCTGGATCCTGCCGGCGCCGTCTATGGCTGCACTCTCATAATATCCCTTGTCAATAGACAGAAGCCCTGCAATATAAATGATCATATTATAACCGGCGCCCTGCCAGAGAGATACGATCAGGACGGCGATCCACGCTGTCTGCGGGGAGGCGAGGAGCTTTGTGCCCAGGATGCTTATCCCTGTTATCTTGCCAAGCTGAGGCACTGCCTGATTCAGTATAAATTTCCAGAGCATGCCTGCAACTACAGCGCAGATCACATTAGGAAGGAAAAAACAGGTGCGCATCCAGACAGAGCTTTTCAGGCGTCCCGTCACCCAGAGCGCAAATGCCATAGCCAGAAGGTTTGTCAATATGACACTGAAAAAAGCATATTTAAAAGTGAAAATGAGAGATGCAAAATAATTTTTATCACCAGTGAACAGCTTGATATAATTGTCCAGCCCTACAAATTTTTTAGCGTTGCTGATTCCATTCCAGTCATACAGGGAATAACCTATCCCCAGGATAATGGGCAGTAAATAAAACAAAAAAAAGGAACATAGAATCGGACCTACGAACAGTCCATAGTTCAGCCAGTATTTTTTATTCTTTTTCATTCCTGTCTCCTCCGGTATATTTAAACAGCGCGGGGACTTTCAGGAGCCATAAGTCCCCGCATCTTACATTATTCAGCAGTCATTTCTGTCCAGAGCTGGTCGATGGCACTGAGTACTTCTTCTCTGGAAGAATCACCTGATACGTATTTCTGGTATTCTTTTCCGGCGTTTTCACGGAAGGAGTCCGGCCATTTCTGCCACCACCACTTGTAGGTCATTCCGCTTTCCATATATGCCATGGTGGATTCAGAAAGTTTATTATTCCCCTCATAGGTCCATCCTTTAAAACATGGAACGATCTTATAGCCTGTCAGGAGTATTTCTTTGGCGGTATCGCTTGTGGTCACCCAATTGATAAAATCAATTGCAGCTTCCGGATGAGGTGAACCTTTTCCCACATGCCAGCACATATTGGCGTCAACGATCATTTTCGTATCTTCCGGATTTTCAGTAATAGGAAGGGCGAAGATGCCGCAGTCCAGTTCAGGATCGATGGGGTTTACAGTATCCCAGATCCAGTCTCCCTCAAAAGCCATGGCACATTCACCGGTGGCGAAGGCAGCGCAGGTTTCATTCCAGCCGTAGCTTAAGGAATCAGGCAGGCCATACTTCAGCATCAGGTCTATTACGTCAAAGGTGCGCTGCATCTGCTCATTATCGGAAAAGGTGGCTTCGCCGGCATACAGCTTGTCTGTAAAATCCTGTGTATCCGGGATATATGCATATCCTCCTGCACTCATCAATTGGCCAAGCAGCCAGGCATCGCCGAATTCATTGGCAAAAGGCGTGATTCCCGCGTCCTGTATCTGCTGGCAGAGGCTTTCCAGCTCAGAGAAGGTGGTGGGTATCTCCCAGCCGTTCTCCTGGAACATGGTCTTATTATAGACGATCCCCTCCCCGGCCATGGTAAAAGGCATTCCCACTACTTTTCCGTCCAGTGTTACACATTCCAGCGCTTCATCAGAAATACTTTCCACCCACGGCTGGTCAGAGAGGTCTGTGATGTAATCGGTATACGCCTTCATGACATTATAGCCTTCTGTATAGAAAATTTCAGGTATATTGCCCGCCTGAAGGTTTGTTTTCAGGTTTGTGCTGTCTGTGACAAGTTCAATAGTCACATTAGGATGCTCGTCCATATAAGCCTGGATAAGCTGTCCGGCGGCTTCCTGGTATTCTGGCTGTGCCTGTACGAAAGAAATCGTAACCGGTTCATCAGCTGCAAGGCTGGTAATTCCGGCTGACATTGTTGTACAGGAGACTGTTGAGAGTGCTAATAATACTGCTGTTGTTTTCTTTGACATAAGAAATCCTCCTCTTTTATTATATTTGATTTGTTAAATGTGAGAATATACTGGTGTCCCCCCTTTCGCAGCTATGCGGTAGTTTTCTGCTCTTTTAAACAGTTCTTCTTAAATACTTCCTGTATCCTCACAGCTATCTCTGATATACTGCCCTCCCCAAAGGATGCAACTGTTGTTTTTACAGTATTCTGGAGTGGTTTTGTCCACTTGTCTTCTATATTTTGTATTCCAATTGCTGCCCCCACAATACTGCCGGCTGTTCCGGCATTGCAGTCTGTATCCAGACCGCACATGACAGCTGTCGTGATTGTTTTTTCGTAATCGAGTTCGCCGTGCAGCAGTGCAAGCACGACAATTGCCAGATTGTTTATGGCCGCTGCAAACGGCAGTTCTGCGTATTGCTGATAAATTTTATCACAGACAGGTATCCAGTCCTGGCATTCCTGATACCATAACCTTACATTATGTACAGCCTCTGCTGCTCTCGACTTTGGCGGTATGACTGCCAGACCGCTGTCGAGTATCTGGTCTATGCCGGGCTGCTTTGTCAGTGCAGCGCTTATGCAGCCGGCAATAAACATGCCTGCATAAATGCCATTTTTTGTAAGACTAAAAGAGCAGTCCCTGTAAGCCAGTTTGGCAGCTCCAACAGGATCACCGGGATTCAGATATCCCCAGAGATCAGTTCGTATTTGTCCATCCAGGCATTCTCTCCAGGGATTCCATTTAGTCGGTATCTCTTGCAAATGTTGTTCTCTTTCCTGTCCTTCTTCCAGATTTATATAATTATAATAAGCCTGTCTGGATGAACACCAAAACCAACGGTATGGAATATTTTCTGTCCAGATCTGTCCTATCTGGTCGCTGGTAAATTGATATCCGTATTTTTCTGCCAGCAGCAATGCCAGGATCGTGTAGTGAACATCATCATCGGGCTGGACATAATGAATATGTCCCCTGGTGCTGGGGATGCAGTCCTCTCTCAGGTGGAGGTTAAGTTTTCTGGAGTAGCCTTCCACATAATCATCTAAAGGGTACTGACCGACACTTTCCAGATACTCCCTGACCTGACAGCGGTTCCAGCCTATCTCCAGGGGCTTTCCCAAAACAACCCCGGCAAAGCGTCCGTGAACTGCCCCTGATATTCTTTCACTGTATTCTTCTGGTGATAAAGCTTCCCAGTGTGGAATGGCGGAAAAAACTTTTTGGATCTCATCAAAGGTCTCAGGTTCCTGATAGGCGTAACCTGCCCGCAGTCCCTTCTGCCGGAGGTTCCACAGCTTTTCGTAGGCTTCCTTCCAGTATTCTTCCTCAGTTCCGTCAGAAATGCAGATATTTCCATCAGGGATAGGAAGCTGTTCTCCCGTGTGTGTGTCAGGCCTTAGTGCATCCTCAATCTGATAACCTTCCTGTAGAAGCTGAAAGAATTCTTCTTTATATAATACTTTCCAATTTGCGTATCCGGGCATCTGATACCACCTTTCTGAATTGCTTGTTTTTTGAAGATATATTTATTATAATGCTTATATATTCACTGATTCTATGCGGAAAAGGAGAAAAACTATGCAAAAAGTACGCTCAAATTCTTATATTTATTTTCAGGAAAACTTGAATGAGGATTTTCCTGTTTACTATGTCTTATGGACACAAAAGCACACTTCTTTGAATGATCTCCATTATCATAATTGCGCGGAAATCGGTATCTGCCTGAAAGGCAATGGTGTTTTCTTTATACGTGACAAGGTCTATCCTTTTCATAAAAATACGGTTTCCTTTATCAACGAGGGCCAGCCTCACATAGCCCAAAGTCCTGATTCCAATCCCAGCGAATGGATTTTCATCTTTTTTCAGCCAGAATACTGGAATCTGCCTGAACTGCCCAAAACACATGTCCTTACAAACCATAAAGAATACGTTACCTGTGTTAATATGCTGGTTAGTGAGCTGAACAGACCTGATGAACCTCTTGCCAGGAAAAGTATTGAGCATCTCCTTTCGCTTCTGACTATTGGTTTTTGCCGGTGCCAGGAGTCCAATAAAGGAGATCAGGAATTGCTGTCACAGGATTTTCATCTGATCTCACCGGCCATTAGTTATATCAGTCTGCATTATACAGATGAGATAACAGTAAACAAGATGGCAGAACTATGCGGCTTTTCTACAGGCCATTTTTCTAAGCTGTTCCGCCAGTCTACAGGAATGACTCCAAAGTCCTACCTGGATACTGTGCGTATTACCGTGTCAGAGAATTACCTCACGACAACGGAACTGCCTATTCTGGAAATTGCGGGTTTGTCGGGGTTTGGTACCCTGTCTTCTTTTAACAGGCTTTTTCAGCAGTGCCATCATCAGTCTCCGCGTGAATTCCGGAAACAACACCGTTAAATATACTCATTATTATAAGGGAGCGACAGCAGAAGACAATGGTTAAATTTAGCAGATACTTGTACAAAAACCACATTATCAGTTGTAAAATATGACTGTTTTGTTATAATGGAATATAGAAATATAGTGGAATTATAAGAAAAAGTATATAAAAATATTTGCAAATAAGAGGTGACATTTATGGAATATATTACTATAGCCACTCCGCCTTACCCGTTCTTTATCTATTCGGGGGATGCTTTATACAGACCCGGAGATTTTCACAGGAGACGTTCCGGCCTTGGATGTTTTGATCTGTTATTTGTGGAAAAGGGTGAGTTGTTTATGACAGACGGGCCTTTTTCGTATCATCTGAAGAAAAATGATATGCTGATCCTGCACCCGGACCGCACCCACTGGGGGCATAAACCCTGCCAGACTACCAGCTATTTTCACTGGCTGCATTTTTACAGCACGGAGTCTTATGAGTATACAGATACTATTTCCAGAAATCCACAGCTGCCTGGCCGGGAATTCAGGTTTTACCGGGTAGCCACCTCGACGCTGCTGCTCCCCTCACAGATGCATTTCTCAGAACCTGATGCTTCAAAATTTATAAGTCTTCTTCAAAGCCTGGAGTCTCTGTCCATTAACAGATACCAGCAGAGCGCCATGGTGGAAAAAAAGCTTGTAAATAATAACGCTCTGCAGAACCAGCTTCTTTTTGCAGAGCTGTTAATGATGCTGAATTTATCTAAAGAGGTCTCAGGCGGCAATGAAATCGCCTCGCTGGCCATGCAGTATTTAAAATCCCACTATGCCCGGGAGATCTCACTGGCTGAGGTGGCGGCGGCAGTAAACTGCCATTCATCCCATCTGATCCGCTGCTTTAAAAAAGCGTACCAGATGACTCCAAACGAAATGCTTAACAGCATCCGGATGCAGCAGGCTAAGATGCTTCTGGAAAGCAGCGGCTTGTCTTGCTCAGAGATTGCGGCGCAGACAGGTTATTCTTCCGCCTCTTATTTCAGCAAATTATTTAAAAAGCATTTTGGTATGTCACCCCAGGAATACCGGAACAGTAACTGAACTTTTTTCGTATTATTTGGCAGGTCTGTGTATTTACCATTTTTCACTCAATTGTGTCATACAGATATGAGTTCAGAATATTCTGCGGTGCGTCATAATAGAAACTGCTATTGTAATCATCAATCTTGTCACTGATAAAGGAATTGTAGGCAGCAAATAATGCTTCAATTACATCCATTTTCTTCTCACTTGCTATCCCGAGAATCAGGCGTTTGTACACTTTCCCTATGTCCCAATAGCTTGGAACAGCGTATTTTGCACGGGCCACATTATCAAACGTACCATGCTGTATTCTGGCGGATTGGATAAAGTCATCACTGACCCGCTCTATATTATCGCTGTGATAAATATCCGCCAGATTATATATTTTTTCTATAGATGCTTTTCCCAGAGCATTTACCACGTCAGACCGCCTGTTTTTTGTCTTTCGGGCAATGTATTCTATCAGACTGCAAGTGAAGAACAGATCATTATCTTTTGGATTTTCTCTTCCTGTCATTACTGCACCTCCTCAATTATTTCTTATCGTGCGAAGCACGCCGCTGCCGCTTAAAAACGTGTGCGATAATATTCCTGTGCCTTAGTATTCTGGTTATAAATGCTGTAATAGACATAATTGTCTGCATATCCAAGGACACTGCCTTTTACTGTTCCTATCTCTTTTGTACTGCCGTCTGATTCATTGAACTGGAACAAGACGGTGTTTTCCGGCTGGCCAGTGGATGAATAATAAAAACCGTTTTCACATTCACCTATAACAGAAAGCCCTGGTCCTGTAATAACGGCAGTTTCTGTCCCATCTTTCACATTAAGCTGTACAATGCGGCTTTCTTCTGCCCCATAGGAAAGAAGATAAATGTAATTGCTGTCAGCAAACACGGGCGTCTTCATTTTGCCGGGGGCAGTGCGGCTGATTTCTTTTTTTGTGCCTGTCTCTGTGTCAAGTTCAGTCAGGGACATGGCAGCATCAGGAATGCTGCCGGCCGGCTCGGCATGAGAGTAATAGACCTTGCTGCCATATGACAGGAGTCCGGAACCGCAGGCAGGGTCGATCTGCCGGGCCTCTCCCTTTTCTATATCTACTTCGTACAGCGGCCGGGTGCTCACATCTGTGCGCCCGCCAATATAGTAGAAATGGTCATTACAGAATATCATTTCTACATCACCCCACAGCTCAGGAAGACCTAGTTCTGAAACGGCCTGCGTGATAGAGTCATATTGGAGTATACTAAATTGCATTGCATTATCCGGCGCACTTGTGAAAAAGAACTTCTCACCAATCATTCCTATAGGATGTATTGGGCTGCTGTATTCCATAAGCAGCGTCTCGCTGCCATCAGCATAAGAACAATAGTAGAAGCCCTGGTCTTTTGTATAGTATAATCCTTCTTCTGCGGCAAGAAGATTGTAATCCATTTTGCCTGTGAGTTTATATTTTTCGCTGCCTTCATGATAAATGGTGATGCTGCTGCCCATTCTCATGCTTGTCCAGCCGTTGTGGTTTACATAGACAGAACCGGAAGAGAATCTGGCTGGCTGGAGTTCTTCCGCTGTGGCTGGCTGGAGCTCTTGTGCAGGTGCGGTGCCGGTATTATCTTTTTTGATAATAGTCAAGACAAGTATTACAAGTACGCAGACCATAATAACGCTGAGCACAGCTGACGTGATGATGAGGCCGTTTACGAGACGGCTTCCCGTAGCTTTTGTTTCCTTACTTCTAACGGACATAACATACCTCCTGATATGAAAACCTTATATGGCCATTATATACTACATAATATAAAAAATCAAAATAACTGTTTGGCTCTTCAGCGCAGGAGGACGGGTCACGTTACTATTCACACGTCACCGTCCCGCGAAGCGTGTTACTGGTCACAAAATCCCTGTAGGATGAGGGTGTAAATCCAGTAATCTCCTTGAACTTTCTGATAAAATAGCTCAGGTTATCAAAACCCACCAGCAGGCTGATCTCAAGTATAGTCATATCTGTGGAGGCCAGCCTTGTGCAGGCTTTTTCAATCCGGAAATTGTTCAGGTACTCTACAAAATTCCGTCCAAAGTTCTGCTTAAAATACCGTGAAAAATATTTGCCTGACATGTGGAATGCATCAGCAATATCCTCCAGATACAGCTTTTCATCGTAATGTTCCTGGATATAGGAAACGATTTCTTTCAGCTGCCTGTCTTTTCCGGCATTTGCTTTCTTGCCCATCTCCTCGGTGGTCAGAAGCAGTCTGTTCTGTATCAGACAGCTGATGATTTTCAGAAGGGAAGCCTTGACCCGCAGTTCATATCCCGGCAGTTTCCTGTCAAAAGTTTCAATGATATCCAGAAGCTCCTCGTATACTGGAACAGCAGCAAGGGAATCATGGGAAAGCAGTGTGGGGAAAAACAGCTCCTTGTCTGAGAGCGGATCCAGATAATTGCTCTGGGCGTAGTCATATCCGGCGAAGCATAAGAAATCCAGAGGGAAATCACACGCATGGTATAGCAGGCCGGGATCAGTGGAGGATATCTGGTGCAGCTCCCCCTGGTTCACAAACAGGATGTCACCTGCTTTTACAGGATATTCCCGTCCGCTGAGAAGGACCTGGGCACATCCCTTCTGGAAGCAGAGGATCTCTACCTCTCGGTGCCAGTGGGAAGTGACAAAAAGCGTGTCAGAGGGATTGATCATACGGTAAGTGGCAAAGGAAAACAGGGCCGTTCCGTGTGGTTTTATTTCATGCAGCTGCTTATCTACAGCAAGTGTACCTTCACTTTTCATTAGGTGCCTCCTGATGGTGGAAATAATGCTATCCAAAGGAGATATTTTGCAAGAAATATCAATTTAAGATGGATATAATGCAATTATAAGAGATGCAGGAGAAAAAGGCAAGGGCGGGATAAAAAGCCGCGAAAGTATCGCTGAAATGATAAAAAATAATTAAGGAGAATTTAAAATGGACAAAAAAATGAGAGTAGGAATTGTAGGCTGCGGTGGAATAGCAAGAGGAAAACATCTTCCGGCGATCAGAGAACAGGGAAATATAGAGGTTGCTGCATTCTGTGACCTGATCGAGGAGAGAGCAGTTGATTACAGAGAGAAATACGGCTGGCCGAATGCTAAGATTTTTACAGATTATAGAGAGATGCTCAAGGAAGATCTGGATGCAGTTTATGTATTGACTCCTAATAAAGCCCACAGCACGATCACCATCGACGCCCTTCATGCGGGAAAAAATGTTATGTGTGAAAAGCCTATGGCTAAGACAGCAGCTGATGCCAAGGCAATGCTGGATGCAGCTAAAGAGACGGGAAAGGTCCTGACTATCGGTTACCAGAACAGATACCGTCCGGATTCCACTTATCTGAAACGTTCCTGCGACAATGGTGACCTGGGTGATATTTATGTGGCTAAGGCTCATGCAATCAGGCGCCGCGCTGTCCCCACATGGGGAGTATTCCTGGATGAGGAAGCACAGGGAGGCGGCCCGCTTATCGATATCGGCACACATGCACTTGACCTGACACTCTGGATGATGGATAACTACCAGCCGGAATCAGTGATGGGCTCTGTATATAAGAAGCTGGGCGACCAGACTGAGACAGCCAATGCCTGGGGTGACTGGGATCCCAAGAAGTATACAGTAGAGGATTCCGCATTCGGTTTTATTAAAATGAAGAACGGTGCAACGATCATGCTGGAATCTGCCTGGGCGCTGAACAGCCTGGAGGTGGATGAGGCGAAGACAACACTTTGCGGTACAAAAGCAGGAGCTGATATGAAAGACGGACTGCGCATCAATTCTGTCAAATACAATAAGCAGATCGTGGAGAAACCGGAGCTGGATCCGGCAGGCGTGGCCTTCTATGACGGCAAGGGCGAGAACCCTGATGTGATCGAGCAGCAGGTATTCTATGATGCAGTCATGAATGGAAAAGACGTGGTTGTAAAGCCGGAGCAGGCATTTGTAGTCACACAGATCCTGGAAGCGATCTACCAGTCTGCCAGGACAGGAAAACCAGTATATTTTGACGAGAAATAACTATTATAGCAGGAGGAAGTAAAAATGAAATTAGGAGTATTTAATCCGGTACTTAATGACCAGTCTTTCGAAGAAGCATGTGCATATTTGGAAAGACATGGCGTTCAGATGATAGAAGTAGGATGCGGCGGCTTTCCGGGAAAAGCACACTGCGACCCGAAGGTTTTATTAAATGACGAGGCAAAGCTTCAGGAGTTTAAAGATACTCTTGAGAGGCATAACCTGACCATCAGCGGTTTCAGCTGTCATGGGAACCCGATCCATCCTGATAAAGAGACAGCCAAAAAGTTTGATGAGGACCTGACAGATGCTATCCTGCTCTGTGAGAAAATGGGTATTTCTATTCTGAATACATTCTCAGGCTGCCCGGGTTCTGATGAAATGGCCCAGAAGCCAAACTGGGTGACATGCTCCTGGCCGGAAGACTTCAGTGAGATCCTGGAGTGGCAGTGGGAGAAAGTGCTGATCCCATACTGGAAGGAGAAGGTGGCATTTGCAAAGGCTCACGGCGTAGATAAGATAGCTCTTGAGCTTCATCCGGGATTCTGTGTTTACAATACACATTCCCTTCTCCGTTTAAGGGAAGCGGTGGGCCCGGAGATCGGTGCAAATTTAGACCCGAGCCACCTGTTCTGGCAGCAGATGGATCCAATCGAAGTAGTGCGTGTTCTGGGTGAGGCAAATGCCATCTTCCACTTCCATGCAAAGGACACTCAGATCAATGAGCATATGTGCAGGATCAACGGCGTGCTGGATACTTCCTATTACGGAGACGCTCTGAAACGCTCCTGGTTCTTCCGTTCCATCGGATATGGCCATGATATGGGGTACTGGAAAAAGCTCATCTCTGAGCTGCGCATGGTGGGATATGACCATGTCATCAGCATTGAGCATGAGGACGGGCTTATGAGCCAGAATGAAGGGCTTGTGAAATCTATCGAAGCATTAAAGCAGATCATTATATTTGAAGACCCGGGAGAAATGTACTGGGCATAATACTATAGGACCGGATACCGAGACGGGATCTGGGCAAGGAGGAACGTAAAAGTGGCAGACAGGGATTTTACCATGGCTATAGTTGGATTTGGAGGCATGGGAAACTGGCACAGAGAACTGGTGGAGACGATTGACCATCTCCGTGTAAAAGGGATATATGACATCAAGGAAGAACGCAGGATATTTGCAAAGGAGTGCGGCCTCTATGCCTACAGCAGCCTGGAAGAGGTGCTCTCAGACAGTGAGATCGATCTGATCCTCTGCGCGACTCCCAACGACGTTCATAAGGAAGTTGTGATAAAGGCACTGCAGGCGGGAAAAAATGTGGTCTGTGAGAAGCCGGCTGCCATCACATCAAAGGATTTTGAAGAAATGATGGCAGCACAGAAGACAGCGCGTCTTTTTGTACATCAGAACCGCAGATGGGATGAGGACTACCTGACAGTGAGGAATATACTGGAGCAGAAAATGCTGGGACCGGTATTCAAGATCGAGTCCAGAGTCCACGGCTCCAGGGGAATCCCGGGAGACTGGAGAGGCTGCAGGGAACATGGCGGCGGCATGGTCCTGGACTGGGGTGTGCATATCCTGGATCAGGCTCTGCAGATGATTGACGGAAAAGTAAAAAAGGTATATGCTGAACTTACAAACGTTACAAATGAAGTGGTAGACGATGGATTCACAGCCACACTTTTCTTTGAAAACGGTCTTGTATTTATGCTTGAGGTAGGAACCAGCAATTTCATAAACCTTCCCCGGTGGTACGTGCTGGGCAGAGACGGAAGCGCAGTTGTGCGTGACTGGGATCTGAGCGGCGAGGTGGTACGTGTCACAAACTGGGACAAGAATGATGCAGTTCCGGTGAAGACAGCGGCAGGGCTGACAAAGACTATGGCACCCAGGACCGAGGATACGATTTGCACAGAACCGCTCCCGGTAGTTCACAGTGACATCCGGGACTATTACAGGAATGTAATGGGGACTATATCAGGAGATGCAGAGCAGATCGTCAAAAATGAGGAAGTGCTCCGTGTCCTGAAGCTGATGGAAGCTATTTTCCGGTCAGCAGAACTGAATCAGACAGTAGATTTTGAATAACAGCAGCTAAGTCTGCACATAGTAAAGATACAGGCACAAAAAAGTGCCCGGCTGGCAGGGATGCTTCCGGTCCGGCTCTTGAGCTTCAGGTATGAGGCTTAAGGGGCGGGCTGGAAGCTATACCTGTATTTAGGCGCTGCAGGAAGACGAAAGGAGAAACGGTATGGATACGGCGATGAATTATGAGAGGGCGAAACAGTGGATTCTGGCGGAGGACCGGTTCACACCTGAGAGCCTGGGAAAATGCGAGTCTGTCATGTGTCTGGGGAATGGATATATGGGGCTGCGCTCCGCACTTGAAGAAGAGTATGTAAATGAGAAAAGGGATTTATTTATCGCAGGTACGTTTAATAAATTTGACGAATCTGAGGTTACAGAACTGCCTAATGCTGCTGATGTGACATCTATGGAGCTGCATTTAAAAAGCGAGCGCTTCAGCTTGGAATCAGGGCGCATAGAGAATTACGAGAGGTTCCTGAACCTGAAGACAGGTGAGCTTGTCAGGAATGTCATCTGGATCTCTCCCAGGGGCAAAAGGGTCCGCCTGACTTTTAAGAGGATCGTGTCCATGAAAAGGATGCATGTCATAGCGCAGCAGGTGAGTATCACGCCCCTTAACAGAGATATGAAGATACGTCTCCGTACCGGTATTGACGGGCAGGTGACGAACAGCGGCGCACAGCATTTTTCAGAGGGTGAGAAGAGATTCTATGACCATAAATATATGCAGTACGTCTCAAGGACAACTGAGAGCGGCATCACCTTTGTGACAAATTCGGCTGTGAAGCGGGAGGGCTTCGGCAGCGGCGAAGAAGGCCGAATAGGTATGGGAAGGCGCCATGTATACTGTGATTATGAGTGGGATGCAGCCATGGATGAGACAGTTACTTTTGAAAAGATATCAAATGTCCATACGCTGAGGGATTTAGAGCACGCAGGACGGACGGTGCAGGAGCTTCAGGAGGAGTCTGTGCGTGAACTTCAGGAGGCGCTTAAATGCGGCTATGACATCCTGGCCAGAGAAAGTGCTGCTGCCTGGGAGGAAAAGGTGTGGAGCCGGGCCAGGATAAGTATTGATTCTGAAAACGAGCTGGATGAGCTTGCGGTCCGCTTTGCACAGTACCATATGGCAGTAATGACGCCGGCTCACGATGAGAGGATGAATATCGGGGCAAAGGGCCTTTCAGGTGAGGGATACAAGGGACATACATTCTGGGATGCAGATATTTTTGTGCTTCCTTATTTCACCTTCACTTTTCCTGAAACAGCCAGGAAGCTTGTGAAATACCGCTACCTTACACTTCCGGGTGCACACAAGAAGGCGCAGGAGAATGGTTACGCAGGGGCGCAGTTTCCATGGGAATCGGCATGGTATGATGACGGTGAGGTGACGCCTGCTTTCGGGGATGTGGACATAGTGACAGGCAGGCCTCAGACTATCTGGTCAGGCAAGATTGAGCAGCACATCACCTCAGACGTAGTGTTTGCCATGTGGCAGTATTATCAGGCGGCAGGGGACCAGGCCTTCATGGATGACTATGGGTATGAGCTTCTGTTTGACACGGCAGTGTTCTGGGCCTCCAGGCTGGAGTACAGTGCAGATGACGGGAAATACCACATCAATAATGTGATTGGCCCTGATGAATATAAAGAGCATGTAAACGACAATGCCTACACAAATTATATGGCCTGGTGGAATCTGAACAAAGCTGTCAGCTGCTATGAAGAGCTGTCAGAGGAAAAGCCGGGGCTTCTTGGGAAACTGTCAGAGAAGCTTAACCTGGAGTCATATTATGAAAAGTGGCGGGAACTGGCCGGAAAGATATATCTGCCCCAGCCGGGAGCAGATCTTGTCATTCCCCAGGATGCTTCTTACCTTACCCTTGAGGATATCGACCTGACAAAATATAAAGAGCAGGAAGAGGTGCTGCTCATCTACAGGGATTATAATGCTGAGCAGATTAACAAGCTGCAGGTTTCAAAGCAGGCTGATATAATGATATTGTTCTATCTGCTGGAGAATTATTTCACAGATGAAGTGAAAAAGGCCAACTGGAATTATTATGAGCCCAGGACGCTTCACGATTCATCATTGTCACTTTCTACACACTGTATACTGGCAAATGATATCGGAGACAGGGATATGGCCTACAGCCTGTACCAGAAATCTTTGAATATAGATATGGGACCCTTCATGAAGAGCTCAGACGGAGGAATCCATTCTGCATCTATCGGAGGCATCTGGCAGTCTGTAGTATTCGGATTCGGAGGAGTGCGCGTCCTTGAAGGAAATCTGAGGATACGTCCAAGCCTGCCCAAGAAGTGGAGGAAACTTTCTTTCCATCTGAACTGGCATGGGCAGGATCTTTTCTTTACAGTGACAAAGGAATCAGTGAAGATAGAAAACAGGACGAGAGTGAAGGCAGCTGATATTGAGATAGCAGGAAAAGTATATCAGGTATTTGATGAGATAGAAGTAAGTACAGAGAGGTGAGGTTAAAAGAATGGCAGAGACGGCAGCATTAGTGAACGGTTATACTGTAACTCCGGTAGATAAAGATACCTGGCGGATAACAGATATCTTTCAGGATTATATGTATCTTGTCCAGGGAAAGGAGAGGGCGGCCCTGATCGATACGGGAATGGGGCAGCCCGGGCTCTCCCGGGTCGTGTCTGCCCTGACAGACAGGCCTGTGATCGTCCTGAACACCCACGGGCACCTGGATCATGTGGGATGCAACCAGGAATTTGATACAATATACATGCATCCCTCTGACAGGGAGGTGCTCGGGCAGCACAGGAGCCAGGCATACAGGGAGAAAATAAGGAGCCTTGCCGGGGACGCAGGGCTGGTACTGACTGAGGAAGAACTGCAGAGTATAATCTGTCTGGGAGACCAGAGTGAGCCCCGGCCCCTTCAGGACTGCCAGATGATAGAGCTGGGCGGCAGAAAACTGGAAGTGATCCATACACCGGGGCATACAGGGGGCAGCGTCTGTTTTCTGGATGAAGATGCGCGCCAGCTGTTTTCAGGGGATACAATCTGCCACTTGGGTGTTATGCTCTCTTTCCCGGAATCTGTGCCGGTATCCGGTTTTGCGGACACTGTCAGAAAGCTGAAGGCCAGGGAAAGGCAGATAGAGAAAATCTATCCGGGGCATCATGCAGTACCTTTGGACTGCGGGTATTTTGACCAGTATCTGGAGTGTGCGGCGCGCCTTTTAAATGATCCTGAGGGCGGGACGGCTGAGCATTCCGTTTTTGATGATTTCTACAGATATTTTTATAAAGATGTCAGTCTCACATATAAAACAGTGGAGTGATATAAAAGAGAAGGAGAATTAAAATGAGAACTATGAATCTTGGAAGGACTAAAGCCCAGGTACCTGTAATTGCCGTGGGATGCATGAGGTTAAATGGGCTGGAGGAGAGGGAGGCTGAGAGATTTATAAATGGCGCAATGGAGCTTGGGCTGAATTTCTTTGACCATGCCGATATCTATGGAAAAGGGGCATGTGAGGAGCTGTTTGCTAAAGCTGTACATATGGACAGCCGGAAAAGGGAGAAGATGATCCTGCAGTCAAAGTGCGGTATACGTCCGGGAGTAGCATTTGATTTTTCTAAAAAATATATCCTGGAATCCGTGGACGGGATCCTGAAGAGACTTGATACAGAATATCTGGACGTTCTTGTTCTCCACCGCCCTGATGCGCTGATGGAGCCGGAGGAAGTGGCTGAAGCCTTTGACAGCCTGGAGCAGTCAGGCAAGGTGAGGCACTTTGGCGTATCCAACCAGAAGCCCATGCAGATACAGCTGCTACAGAAATATGTAAAACAGCCTGTGGCTGTAGATCAGCTGCAGTTTGGGATATGCCATGCAGGTATGATAACCCAGGGCATTCATGTGAATATGGAGGATGACGCGGCTGCAGACAGGGATGGAAGTGTTCTGGATTTCTGCCGTTTGAATGATATCACTATACAGGCGTGGTCGCCGTTCCAGTATGGTTATTTTGACGGTGTCTTTTTTGGAAGTGAGAAATATCCAAAACTCAACAAGGTGATAGATGAGACAGCAGAAAACTATGGGGTCAGCGCAACTACAATAGCGGCGGCATGGATACTGCGCCACCCTGCGGGGATCCAGATAGTCTCAGGCACTATGAATGCCGGAAGGCTGGAGGAAATAGCGCAGGCAGCAGATATCCGCCTGACAAGGGAAGAGTGGTACAGGATCTATATGGCAGCAGGGAATATCCTTCCATAAGCAGGAATCCCGTTACATTATACAAAAAATACTGGAAAATTTGTGGAAAATGCCATCAGCTATAGTACTTGACTTTCCAGTAGGGGTGGGATATACTGATTAAACGATTTAACATTAACTATTAATTTTAAAGAAAGGAGGCAGGCAAGATGAAAAACACTAGTAAATTATACGCGGCATCCGCGGCAGGATTATTATCTAACAGAATAGCGTTTAAGAAACTGGAAATTCAGCGGACATTTTGCCTGCCTGTTTAACTGGCTTCCACAGAGTAATAAGCATGATTATGCCAAGATGAAGTGCATATCGTGCAAAAAAGGCATCTTTGCGGCTGTGGCGGATAGAAGGATAAATAGGGTATTAATGCGCTCCTGGGTTAACCGGGGGCGCTTTTTATTAGGGGAATTCTTCGGAAAACCCTGACTCCATAAGAAAACACAACGAAGGAAAACGGGAGGGAAAAATTAATGGAGAAGAGAAAAACGGGGAAGTTACATGTGATTACCCGGTTCCTGAAAGGAAATCTGCACATGTTTGTACTGGTATTAGTATTTTCTATGCTGAATACCGTGTTTAACTCATTAACGCCTCAGATCGTCAGGATATCTGTGGATTCGGTCATAGGCGGGGAGCCTTATAATCTTCCGGGCTGGCTGATAACGGCCCTGAATCTGGAGGCTCTGAGGGGCAGCGGGTGGCAGGTGCTTCTGCTGGCAGGCGCTGCTATTATGGTGACGGCCATTATATCCGGCCTCTGTAATTACGTGAGCAAGATGGAGATGGCAAAAGGCTCAGAGGGGTTTGTAAAAGGCATCAGGGACCAGCTCTATGCACATATCCAGAAGCTGCCTTTCTCCTGGCATGTGAAGCATCAGACAGGTGAGATCATCCAGAGATGTACTTCTGACGTGGAAGTGATAAGGAACTTTGTGTGTAACCAGATGGTAGAAGTGTTCAGACTGGTATTTTTAATTGCCCTGTACATGGGGATCATGTTTTCCATGAATGTAAAGATCACATTGGTGGCATTGGCCTTCATCCCGGTGATCATCGGGTACTCGGGCTTCTTCTATTCCAGGATAGCAAAGAGGTTCCTTTCAGCCGATGAGGCTGAGGGAGAGCTCTCCAGCACAGTCCAGGAGAATCTGACAGGAGTGCGTGTTGTCAGGGCCTTCGGGCGTGAGAAATTTGAGATCCAGAGATTTGACGAGAAGAATGAGAAGTTTGCAAACCTGTGGATCAGGCTGGGGAGGCTTATGAGCGCCTACTGGGGTATTGGGGATTTGATTACTGGGCTTCAGATACTGACAGTTATCTGTGTAGGTGTCATGTCCTCAGTAAACGGAGATATCTCCCTGGGAGAATTCCTGGCATTCGTATCCTACAATTCAACTTTGATCTGGCCTGTGAGAGGGCTTGGACGTATCCTGTCTGAAATGAGTAAGGCGGGAGTATCCATCGACAGGGTCGCATATATACTTGACTCCGAGGAGGAGCAGGACCCGGCTGACGCACTTACGCCGCCCATAGACAGGGACATTAAATTTGAACATATTAATTTTTCATACGGCACAGGCTATCCGGTGCTCAAGGATGTAAACTTTACTATCCCTGCGGGGAAGACCTTTGCGATACTGGGAGGAACAGGAAGCGGAAAATCCACGCTTGTCCACCTGCTGAACAGGCTGTATGACCTGCCTGCTGAATGCGGCAGGATCACCATAGGCGGAGTGGATATTGCAGATATGAGCAGGGAGCACCTGCGCAGGAACATCGGGATGGTGCTGCAGGAGCCGTTCCTTTTCTCAAGAGGGATTGCGGACAATATAGCGATCACCAGAGAAGAGGTAAGACATGAGGAGATAAGGGAAGCAGCCAGGATCGCATGCGTGGATGATTCTATCCAGAATTTCCACCACGGATATGAGACTATAGTAGGTGAGAGAGGCGTTACCTTATCAGGAGGGCAGAAGCAGAGGGTGGCTATAGCCAGAATGCTTATGCAGAAGGCCCCGATCATGGTATTTGATGATTCACTCTCCGCAGTGGACGCTGAGACAGATGCAAAGATCAGGGAGGCCCTGCAGGAAGAGATGGGCAAAGCCACAGTGATACTGATCTCCCACAGGATCACAACACTTATGCAGGCAGACTGCATTCTTGTGCTGGATGACGGGAAAGTGGCACAGATGGGCACACATCAGGAACTTATTAATCAGGATGGCATCTATAAGTGCATCTATGACATTCAGATGAACAGTGAAGACAGAAAAGAGCTGTTTTCTGAAGAACTGCCTGAAAGCTGCAAATACTGCAATAAGGCAGCTGTGAAATAAAGGAGGAGCTTATGCGCTACGAGGAACAGGAATTTACAAAATCCTTTGACATAAAAATATGGAAAAAGGTCCTGCCTTTTATTATGAATTTTAAAGGTATATTATTTATGGTTATTGCGCTGAACTTGTTCTGCGCTCTGGCGGATATCGCACTGCCGCTTTTCCAGCGCTATGCCATTGATAATTTTATAGAAGAGAAGACACTCTCAGGGCTTGGCGTATTTGCAGCGGCCTATGCTGTTGTCATTGGGCTGCAGGCATTGAGCGTTATCTTCTTTACAAGGGGAAGCATGAAGATCGAGATGCGCCTGGGCAGGGATATGAAAAAGGCGTGTTTTGAGCATCTGCAGACATTGTCCTTCTCCTACTATAACGTGACTCCGGTGGGTTACATACTGGCCAGGGTCATGAACGACACGAATAAGATTGCAGGTCTTGTCGCCTGGAACATGGTGGATATGCTGTGGGCATCATCCTATGTAATCGGTGTATTTATTGCCATGCTGCTGCTGAACTGGAAACTGGCGCTGATCGTTATGCTGATCGTTCCGGCCATTGCTGTTTTGACTGTATATTTCCAGAACCGCATACTGAACTGGAACAGGAAGGTAAGAAAGATCAATTCCAGGATCACCAGCGCCTACAATGAGGGGATCATGGGGGCCAAGACCTCCAAGACTCTTGTCATTGAGGAGAAGAATGCGGGAGAGTTTCAGGAGCTTACGCAGGAAATGCGTGTGGCAGGCGTTCGCGCCGCAAGGCTTTCAGCCATCTATCTTCCCCTTGTACTTTTCTTCAGCTCACTGGCTACAGCCGTAGTGCTGGCAAAGGGCGGCAACATGGTGCTTGATAATCTGCTCATGATTGGTACATTGTCCGCTTTCTCTTCTTATGCGGTAGGGATTTTTGAGCCTATCCAGCAGCTGGCCAGGAACCTGGCAGAGGTGATCTCTGTGCAGGCAAATATAGAACGTGTGGCGGGCCTTTTGGAAGAAGAGCCAAAGATCACGGATACGCCGGAGGTAATCGAAAAATACGGAGATTCCTTTGAGCCGAAGAAAGAGAACTGGGAGGAATTAAAAGGAGACATTGAATTTAAGGATGTATCCTTCCATTATCCGGACGGAAATGAAGAGGTGCTCAGCCACTTCAACCTGAAGATACCGGCAGGAACTACAGTCGCTATCGTAGGTGAGACAGGCGCCGGCAAGAGTACTCTTGTAAATCTGGCCTGCAGGTTCTTCGAGCCCACCGGGGGGCAGATCCTCATCGACGGAAGAGACTACAGGGAGCGGAGCCAGCTGTGGCTGCACAGCAATATCGGCTATGTGCTGCAGAACCCCCATCTCTTTTCAGGTACGGTCATGGACAATATACGCTATGGAAACCTGGAAGCTACAGATGAGCAGATTATTGCGGCAGCAAAAGCGGTATCTGCAGACCAGGTAGTAGAGAAGCTGGAAAAGGGATACCAAAGTGATGTAGGCGAGGGCGGCGACATGCTGTCCACAGGTGAAAAGCAGCTCATATCCTTTGCCAGAGCAGTGCTGGCAGATCCCAGGATATTCGTTCTGGATGAGGCGACCTCATCTATTGATACCCAGACAGAGCAGCTGATCCAGAATGCTACCCTGCAGCTGCTGGAGGGAAGGACGTCCTTCCTTATAGCCCACAGGCTGTCCACCATACGCCAGGCAGATGTGATACTGGTGGTGAAGGACGGCCGGATCATTGAGCAGGGAACACACAAGGAGCTGCTGAAGAAGAAGGGATATTATCATGACCTGTACAGCAAGCAGTTCATGGAGGAGTCTGCTCAGAGGATACTGGCATAGTGAGATTGGAACGGATGCCTGCAGGGCATATGGCCCTAATATGTGTATTAAAATAAGGTGTGTGTATGGAACGACGGGTTGAGATAGAGGTTTCACATGAAGATGAGGGGCGGACAATTGAAAAGATGCTCACAGAAAGGCTGGGGCTTACAAGAAAACAGGTAAGCCAGGCTAAATTCCGGAGCGGCGGCATCTGTGTCAATGGTGTCAGGCAGAGGGTGAACTGCAGAGTGCATGAAAATGACAGACTGCAGGTGCTTTTGGAGGAGGAATCCACCTCCTCCGCACATCTGGTACCCTTGGATGTGCCGCCGGATATACTGTATGAAGATCAGGACCTGCTGGTGGCGGACAAGCCGGCAGGTCTTGTTGTACATCCGTCTCCCGGACATTATGGGGATTCTCTGGCTAATATGCTGGTCAGTTATTTTGAAAACAAAGGCAGCCATGTTATGATACGCCCTGTGGGGCGTCTGGACAGGGAGACGTCAGGAATCATGGTCTTTGCAAAAAACCAGGCCGCGGCCTCCCGGCTGGAGAGGCAGAAGGCGGAAGGAATCTATAAAAAAGAATATCTGGCCCTGGCATCCGGCTGTCCGGAAAAGAAATCCGGGGAGATCAGACAGCCCGTCAGGAGGATTCCGGGGGAGCTGATGAAAATGGAAGTATCACCCTTTGGGAAGGATGCATGGACAGAATACGAGATATTAGAAGAATACAGAATTGAGAAAGAACATATGAGGGCAGCGGCTTCTCTTGTAAGGCTTGAGCTTCATACGGGAAGGACACACCAGATCAGGGTACATATGGCATATATGGGGCACCCTCTGCTGGGAGACACTTTATACGGGACAGACAGTCTGCAGCGGAAAAGTGCGGGGGGAGGCGCTGCAGGTTTAATAAGAAGAGCAGCCCTTCATGCATCAGGGGTGACGCTCATCCAGCCTTTTACAAAAGAAAGATTGTGTTTTAACGCCCCCTTCCCTGAGGATATGAAGCGCTGCGTAGATTCTTTCCTTTGCAGGACAATATAAGTATTGCAGTTATTCGCTGTATCAGGAGGAAAACAGATGGACATTGGGGTTTTATCAGATATTCATGGAAATTATATTGCATTGCAGTCATGCCTCAGCTTTCTTTTAAGACAGAATATCAGGACTTTTATTTTCCTGGGAGATTACGCCGGGGAACTGGCATACCCGGAAAAAACAATGCAGATACTGTATGATATGGATAAGCAGTATGAATGTTATTTTGTCAGGGGGAATAAAGAAGATTATTGGCTGAATTACCGTTTGGCGGGGGAAAAGGGCTGGAAAGAGGGAGATTCAACAACAGGCTCCCTGCTGTATACATACAGGCATCTGACTGGCAGGGATTTAAGTTTTTTTGAAGCGCTTCAGCACGCAGGGAGGGTCACAGTTAAGGGAAAGCTGGATATTACTATCTGCCATGGCTCACCCAATAAAGTGAATGAAAAGCTGCTGCCTGACAGCCAAAGGACATATGAGATAATGGACATGGCTGATACTTCCGTTATTTTGTGCGGACATACGCATATACAGGACAGAATCGAATATGGCGGCAAGCTTGTGCTCAATCCGGGGTCAGTGGGGGTCCCTTTGTCCAGCAGAGGAAAATCACAGTTTCTTATACTCCATGACACAGCTGAGGGCTGGTCGGAAGAATTCTGCAGCCTGGAATATGATGTGGAGAAGGTTATAAGAGAGCTGTATGAATCAGGTCTTGATAAGATGGCGCCTTCCTGGTGCCGCATAACTGAGAATATGCTGCGCAAAGGAAATATCTCACACGGGGAGGTATTAAACAGGGCAATGGAGCTCTGCAGGACAGAGACAGGGCAATGCAGCTGGCCGGATATCCCGGAAATATTCTGGGAGAAGGCTATGGGAGAGAATAAGGAGGGTGGACGATGAAGCATATAGGAACGCAGAGGATTGAAACAGAAAGTATTGTACTGCGCAGGTTCAGAGAAGATGACGCAGAGGCAATGTATAAGAACTGGGCTTCAGACCCGGAGGTAGTAAAATTTTTGACCTGGCCTGTTCATGACAGTGCAGAGACATCGGGAAACATAATAAAAAGCTGGATAGCAGGATATGACAATATGGAGCAATACCAGTGGGCTGTCATTCTAAAAGAAAATGGGGATGAACCCATCGGAAGTATCGGCGCAGTCAGGCTGGATGATGATACAAGGATGGCACATATCGGCTACTGCATCGGCCGCAGGTGGTGGAACCAGGGGGTAATGTCCCGGGCTTTGCAGGCTGTGATAGATTATATGTTCAGCCAGGGAGATTTTAACCGCATCGAGAGCAGGCATGACCCGAGGAATCCTAATTCTGGAAAGGTAATGAAGCACTGCAGGATGCAGTATGAAGGGACAATGCGCCAGGCGGATGTGAATAATCAGGGGATTGCAGACTGCAGTTTCTATGCTGTATTGAGAACAGACTGGGAGGATGACAGGGAACTCGTATAATGGGGTAAAAGGAGCAGGAGGGATACAAATTGGAAATAAGGGAATATCAGCCGGAGGACTGCAAAGTGTTTGCAGAGCTGTTTTATAACACAGTGCATTCTGTGAATGCACGGCATTATACACAGCAGCAGCTGGAGGCGTGGGCGGATGGAAAGCCGGATATAGATGCATGGGATGAGTCATTCAGACGGCATTATACGCTGACGGCCCTCATTGACGGAAAGATAGCCGGATTCGGGGATGTGGATGATACAGGATATCTGGACAGGCTGTACGTGCACAGAGATTATCAGGGGAGAGGTGTAGCTTCTGCCCTCTGCAGCATGCTGGAGAGCAGGTATCCTGATAATGATATCACTGCGCATGCATCAATCACGGCAAGACCCTTCTTTGAAAAAAGGGGATATCGTATGGTGAGGGAGCAGCAGGTGGAGAGAAAGGGGACCATGCTTACTAATTTTGTCATGGTAAAGCCGGCACTGTCCGGAATTACAGAAGTAATAATCAGAAGCAATATAGATTCATATATGAAGGAATTGAAGAATTGGCTGAGTGATACTCAAGATGTGAAGCTGGAGGAAATGTCTGATTTCTTCAAGGCAAGGCTGGGGGAATATGAAGAACACATGGCAGTCTGGAAGAAAGCATATGAGTACATGGGCCAGATCGTTCCGGGAAGCTGCAGAAACATACTGGATCTGGGCTGCGGGACAGGGCTGGAGATCGATGAGATAAGAAAAGCCGGAAATAAAGGAAAGATCACAGGAATCGATATGTCAGAAGATATGCTGGGCTTGCTGCAGCAGAAACATAAAGATGTACATACCATATGCGCAGATTACTTTCAATATGACCTGGGTTCAGATATCTATGATGCGGCTGTGTCATTTGAATCCCTGCACCATTTTAAACCGGAGAAAAAGGAAGAGCTGTTTAAAAAGATATATAGATCCTTGAGGCAGGGAGGAATCTATATAGAAGCTGACTATATCGCCTGCTGCGAAGAAGAGGAAGAACTTCTTATGGAGGTATGTGATTCTAAGCGGAAGAAAGAGCAGATACCTGATAACGTATTCGTACATTTTGATATACCCCTTACCGCAGGGCATGAGATGGAGCTGCTCAGAAATGCAGGGTTTGAGGATGTACATTTGGTATGCAGTATTGAAGGCGCGGCATTTATAACAGGGATAAAGAGGTAGACGGACATGTATAAGAAAATATTAGAATATGCCAGAAGATTTCCTGAACTATATGAACCATCCTCAGCCCCCTTCTGGGATGATGTACATATTTCAGAAAGTATGCTGGATGCGCATCTGGACCCTGATTTTGACGGTGCCTCCAGAAATATGGCATTTATGAAAGCTTCTGTTGAGTGGATATGCAGTATCTGCAGCCCAGTCCGTGGGAAGAAGCTGCTGGATCTGGGCTGCGGCCCCGGGATATATGATAAAATGTTCTGTGAGGCGGGCTTTGAAGTGACAGGGATCGATATTTCAAGACGTTCCATCCAGTATGCCGCCGGACAGGCAAAGCAGGATGGTATGGATATAGAATATATCTGTAAAAATTATCTGGAGATGGATTACCAGGGGATATATGATGTGGCCACGCTCATATACTGTGATTTTGGAGTGCTGTCTCCCAAAGATAGAAGGTCTTTGCTTATTAAGATAAAGCGTGCACTGAAGCCGGGCGGCATATTAATATTGGATGGCTTTACACAAGAGCAGCTGAAGGGATATAAGGAAGGCAGTACTGTGGAGTATTTAGACGGCGGGTTCTGGAAAGATGCGCCATATATATGTATACAGAGAAACCGCCTGTATCCTGACACCCGGAATTATCTGGAGCAGTATATCATTATTTCAGAGGACGACTGCCAGTGTTATAACAACTGGAACCAGATATTCAGCAGAGAATCATTTGATATGGAGCTGAGGCAGGCCGGTTTTGAAGATATGGAATATTTTGGGGATGTGGCAGGGGAAAAGTGTCTGGAAGGCTCAGAGACAATATGCGCTGTGGCAAGATTGCAGAGGCATTTCTGAATTAAGGTTGAGGCGGCAAACCGTGGTGGTTTACCGCCCCTAAGCTTTGTGGAAAATATATGTTAATCCGGAGAGGGAACTGGCTCTAACCTAAGATGCTCCTTCTGTACCCGATATATGTGGCTGCGAAATAGAGCAGATAGATTATGAAGAATAATCCCAGTCCCGTAGCCATGGAAGACCAGAAGATAGAAGGCGTGATTATCTCCAGCAGGATATTCTTTATACAGCCTGAGATAAACAGGGAGAGCGGAACGGGCAGGAGCAGCGGGATACCGAAGTAGAGCAGAAGCTGTTTTAATATTATCTTTCCTATTTTGCCGTCCGTGACACCCAGCTTAGACAGGATATTGTAGCGGAAACGGTATTTGGAAGCTTCGCTCAGCTGCTGCACAGCCAGTATAGCTGCAGCGGTACATATAAATATAAGTCCTGTATAGTATAAGCCGAAGGCAAAGATGATTATGCTGGCACGGCTGTCATCTATTACCCTGCTCTTAACATTCCAGCCAACGTATGATACGGTGTCTGAATCATCATCCTGTTCATAAGTGCTGCACAGATAGGTAAAATCTTCCTCGCCTGTCTGCCGGGTGGAGGTCATTACAAAGGAGGTCTGGACAGTAGAGAGTTCTTCAGCCTGTTCATCCGGCAGGACCAGGATATAGCCTACACCGATGACGCCGCTCTGGGAGAGGGGTTCGTCAAAGGCAGCCTGGAGAGAAAGGGTAACTCCATTTAAAGAGAGGGGCAGTTCCTCCATACGTTTGGCTGTGTCCTTGTATTGTGAACTTCCATGAATAATATAATGGCCGTCCTGGAGTTTAACAGGTTCATAACCCAGCATTTGCCGGAGGGCTGCATAATCACTGAAGGAAATTGCATAATCTCTTTCAATGTAGTTGGGGATGCCAAACCTGTCGTAGACAGAACTCTGCCTGCAGTCATAGATAGTTACCATCCGTTCTTCTTTTATGGCGCCTGTATTCCTGAAATGCTCTGCTGCCGGCGCCAGCAGGGTAGGATCCGGGGCTGTTACCTGGATATCAAAGGCACAGCGGTTCAGGCTCTGCAGTTCAAAAAACTTATTAAAGAGCATGGCATTCTGTGTGCATGCCAGAGTCAGGGTCAGCAGCATAGCCAGTGTGCCTATTGTGAAACTCATTGTCCTGAGTTTTGCAGACAGGTTTCTGTAGATAAACATATTATCTTTTTGGAACTTCTTCTCATTTTTTCCCAGAAATATCTTGACCAGGAAGCCGGCAAGGGTAATATAAGAGCCATAGAGCCCTCCTATGAGCAGCGCCAGCCCCAGAAACAGGATTTCGCCGGAGAACAGGGCAATATTGTGGAATATAGTATACAGCAGCCCGCAGCCGGTTCCCAGAAGCAGGAAGGAGACCACAAACAGTATCCAGTGGCTTTTTTTACTTGACAGCACAGCGTTCTCATTGCGTTTTTCCGCGTAGAGCAGATCACATATTTTAATTTTCTTAAGCTTTCTGCCCGTGCGGAGCATGGAAAAAGCATAGATTATGAATACATACAGCAGAGTCAGCAGCACTGCAGGCAGTGAAAAGCTGGCGTGTACAGTGTATGCCACCTCGAACAGGTTCATGATGATAAGGGTGAGCACCTGATAGATCATAGAACCGGCCAGAAAACCAGCCAGTGCAGCTGCGGCTCCCATGATCACATTCTCTATCATAAACATCCTGGCAATTTTCTTGTTGGTAATACCCAGCAGCATGTAGGTGCCCAGTTCCCTGCTTCGTTTTTCCAGCATAAAGCGGTTCATATAGTGGACAAGCCAGGCAATAACGAAGATTACAATTAATGAAATCATGACGATAACAATAGAGAGGCTGCTCAGCGTCTGGTTCAGGCCTTGGATATCATCAGAAAAAACTACCATATTAAACGCATACATAAGGGAAAATGCAATTGTAACTGTTATCATATAGACACTGTAATCCTTCATGGAGCGTTTTACATTTCTAAGAGCTAATTTACTTAGCATCAGATACGTCACCTCCAAGCAGTGTCACTACGTCCATGATCTCATTAAAAAATCTGCGCCGTGGTTTATTTCCCTTTACAAGTTCATTGAATATTTTTCCGTCCCTGAGAAAGAGTATCCTGCTGCAGTAGCTGGCAGAAAAGATATCGTGAGTGACCATAAGTATGGTTGCATTCATCTCACGGTTCATCTGGGTGAAGCAGTCCAGGAGCATTCCGGCCGATCTGGAATCCAGGGCGCCTGTAGGCTCATCAGCCAGAATAAGGCTGGGCTGTGCGATGAGAGCACGGGCACAGGCACAGCGCTGCCGCTGTCCCCCGGAGACTTCATAGGGAAATTTGGGGAGAATATCCTGGATTCCCAGTTTTTTCGCCACATCCATTACCTGCCCGGCTATTTTTTTGGGGGAAGTCCCCTGGATGACGGGGGCGAGAGCTATATTTTCTTCTATAGTGAGTGTGTCCAGAAGATTAAAATCCTGGAATACAAAGCCCAGATTCTTTTGACGGAATTCTGCCAGGTCCTTCTCCTTCAGAGTGGTGATATCCGCATCTTTTAAGCAGATGTGTCCGGCTGTCGCCGTATCTATTGTGGAGATGCAGTTCAGCAGAGTGGTCTTGCCGCTTCCAGAGGCCCCCATGATCCCAAGGAATTCACCCTCTTCTACTGAAAATGAAATATTGTCCAGCGCTTTTGTCACATATGTTTTAGAACCATAATATTTTTCAAGTCCTTCAATTCTTAGAATAGTACCCATTTTAAACTCCTTTTTGTAATTGCTCTTATGTTTTCCTGTTGTCAATATAATAACAGGTGTAAGGAGATTTGGGTACTTACAAAGTTGTAAGGGCGTACCTGAAGCTTATTTAACGGCACCTGAGATTACACCCTTTATAATCTGTTTCTGGAGAATCACATACAGAACCAGGATAGGGATGACGCACAGCAGCAGTCCTGCCATGATGGTACCGTAATCTGCTGAATAAGTCCCGTAGAAGCTGTAGGTTGAGAGCGGCAGAGTCAGCAGTTTTTTATCTGAGAGGACCAGTGAGGGCAGCAGGTAATCATTCCAAAAGGCAAGTGCGTTTAATATGACCAGAGTGGAAATAATTGGCTTAAGCAGAGGGAATACTACCCTGAAAAATGTCTGTGTGCTGCTGCACCCGTCCAGGCAGGCAGCTTCCTCCAGAGCTATGGGAATGCTGCCCCTGATAAAGCCATGAAACATAAATACAGACATACTCATGGAAAAGCCTGTATGTAAGACTATTAAAGTTATTCTGTGATTTAAGATATTCAGCCATCCTCCGTAGATACTTACAAGAGGTATCATGATAGCCTGGAATGGGATTATCATGGAAGCTACCATCAGTGAAAATGTCAGGGTGGAAATTTTGTTGCGGTGGCGCACGATATAGTAGGCCGTCATGGATGCCAGGATGGTGACTAAGATAGTAGCTCCCCCTGTTACAAGAAGGGAATTCTTAAATGCATTCAGGAAATCCATCTGTACAAAAGCGCTTACAAAGTTGTCGAAGGAAAGCCCCTTTACTGTAAACAGCCAGGAAAACGGGTCCTTGATAATATCACGTTTTACTTTCAGGGAGTTAATGAGCACCATGATAAACGGGAACATGAAAGCCAGGAATACGAGGATCAGGACGGCCATAGTGACTATTCTGGTAAATTGTTTTCTGGTACCGCCGATGGCGTTATGTGTCTTTTTACTCATTACGCTTCTACCTCCTTGCGTTTTGTGAGATATACCTGCAGTCCGCTGACACAGGCTACAATAATGAAAAGAATAAGGGCTTCGGCCTGTCCGACCCCGTACAGCCTGGATGTGAATGCTTTTTCATACACATGCATCGCAGCCATTTCAGTAGTTCCGTAGGGAGCGCCGGCAGTCAGCGACAGGTTTACATCGTAGACCATAAATGCCCGTGACAAGGTCAGAAACAGGCATATGGTAATAGACGGCATCATCATAGGGATAATGATGTTTTTCAGTTTCTGGAATCCTGTGGCGCCGTCAATGTCTGCAGCCTCAAGCACATCCTCATTCATGCCTGTAAAACCTGCCACATAGATGAGTATCATATAACCAGTCAGCTGCCATACTGAGACGAGGACAAGCGCCAGGAATGCCTTGTTGGGATCGGACAGCCAGGATACCTTAAATAACCCGAAACCAGTAAAATCTCCTATGCTTACAAATACTCTGGAGAAGACAAACTGCCATATATATCCAAGGACAATACCTCCGATCAGATTCGGCGTAAAGAAGCCTGCGCGGAAGAAGTTTTGTCCCCTGATCCCCCGTGTCAGCAGATATGCCAGAAGGAAAGCTATCACATTGACCAGGATTACTACCAGTATCACATATTTAAATGTGAGCAGCAGAGACTGCCAGAAAGCGCTGTCAGAAAATACTCCGGCAAAATTACTCAGCCCTGTAAAATCCTTTGAAGCTGACACGCCGTTCCAGTTTGTAAAGGTAAGGTAAATACCGTAGACAAAAGGCACTATGACAACTGCGGCAAAGAAAAATATGCCAGGCAGTCCAAAGATACAAAAGTCTTTAAATTTTTTCTTAGATCTCATATCGTTTCCTCTTTTCTTACATGAATAAGTTACAGTTAATTTTTCTGTTCTGCCCAATACTGCAGGATGGAGGAGGCGAGTTCCTCTCTGCTGCTGCGTCCTGCCAGATACATCTGCATAGCGTCGCCTAATACCTTCCAGTGGTCACTTGGAACTATAGCTGCCGCGTTAAATGTGAGGCCCTCATGGATCTTATTGTAGATATCTCTGCTTAAGGGATCTGCAGGTTCGTTTGGATTATTCCTGCAGGCCGGAATGATATCACAGCTGTCCACCAGCATCTGCTGCCCGACATTGCTGTATACGATCCAGTTCAGAAATTCTCTGGCGGCAGCCTGCTGATCCTCTGTTGCATATTGTTTGTCTATCATGACCTGTTTGGAAGGTGAGGCCTGGATCTTTGTATTTGTATAGTCATTTTCATCACTGCCCATAAAATATGGAAGGAATCCATATTCATCTTCGGCATCTGCTCCGGCTTCCTTCAGGTTCGGCCATGCCCAGTTTCCGTTGAACCAGAAAGCGGTCTTTCCGTCGGCCAGATCAATTGCCATTTCGTCATAGTCAGCGCCCAGCGGGTCCAGCCTGGCCACGTTATATTCTTTTAAAGTATCAAAGAGATCTAAGAGCTGGTCAAAACGATCGTAATCTGACAGGCTAATGCTGCCGTCAGATAACATGGATGTAACCTGCGCAGCTCCATCTGAAGTACCGTCATATGTCTCGTAGAGGTATTGAAGCTGGTGCCCTGCAAGTGACCAGTTTTCCATAGACAGTGACACGGGGGTTTCCATGCCGGCAGCCGTCAGGCGCTCCAACAGTGCTCTGAAATCGTCCAGTGAATGGAGACTGTCTGGATCAAAAGTTTCACCAAGTGTATCCTCGATTGCCTTTTTATTGTAAATGATTCCGCGGCCTTCAATGCAGAGCGGAAAACTGTATACCTTGCTGTCAAAATCCATCACGTACTCACTGCATTCTTTGACCCATTCCTCATTCGTAAGTTCCAGCGCTTTTTCAGAAGACAGAGCTTCAATGTCTGTCAGGTCAAGGATTGCCAGTGTAGGCGGAGTGCCTGAGTTGTACATATTTATGACTTTGGTATAGGGCGTATCGTCCCCGCATGGAATCACTTCCAGGCTGACCCCGGAGAGTTCTCCGAAGACTCTGCCCATCTCCTCAAGGGCGACCTGTATTTCAGCTTTGGAATTAAGCATGGTGATTTTAGTGCCCCTCAGAGAATCATCGTAGATAAAATCATCCTTAGAAGTATCAATGACTGCTTTCCCTTCCTCATTGCCTGGTACATCAGGATCACTTGCAAACCCAAATCTCAGGCCGCAGCCAGAAAACAGGCCTGCAGTGACAGCCAGGGACAGAAGCAGCGGCAATCCCTTTTTAACACATCTGTAATTGCTCATTTTATTACCCTCCCTTATAAAAAATACAATTGTCTGAGCATATTGCCGGTTATTTTGTTCTTTGAGTAACCGGTAAAGTAACCGGTTACTTTAACTTATTTTATCATAGCACCTTGTATAAACCCAGTCAATATATAAATATTATTTTGTGAGATATAGATGGAAAATAAACCACTGAATTGTATAGTTTTCACAAAAGTAACCGGTAACTATATGGCGAATACAATTTATTATTGCTAAAAGTAACCGGTTTTGTTATACTGGCATAATAAATCAAGATTCCGAGCGGTAAAAGGAGGAGTTTTATGAATAAAAAGAATGTGACATTCAGCGATATAGCCGCCTACACTAATTTTTCTAAAACAACCATATCCAGATACTTTAATAATCCGGACAGCCTTACAGAAGAAAATCAGAAAATTATTGCAGATGCCCTTACTGCGCTGGATTACAAGGAGAATAAAGTGGCCAGGATCCTGGCAAACGGAAAGACAGAGTTTATAGGGATCATTATACCCAGCCTGTTTTTCAGATTTTTCTCAGAAATGCTGGACAAGATCCTGGGTACATATGAGACATACGGTTATAAGTTTCTGGTCTTTCTGGGGGATGAGAAGAAGGAAGCTGAGGAGAAATATCTTCAGGAACTGCTGGCATATAAGATAGAGGGACTTATCATTATGAGCCATACGATCTCTTCCGGGGAGCTGGCCTCATATCATGTGCCCGTGGTGGCCATAGAGAGAGAGGCGGAGCATATTTTCAGCGTAGAGACTGATAATTATAAAGGCGCGTTTGAAGCTGCCCAGATTTTGTCAGAGGACGGCTGCCAGGCTCTGTTTCACATAAATTCCTTCCCGGATGAACAGGAGCCGGATTATAAACGTATCACGGGTTTCTGTGACTGTGCGCAGAAAAGCGGCCTTCCGTACAGGGTTTTAAGGGAGAATTTTGGATTTGAGTATGAGGACACCCACAGCAAACTGAAAAGAATGTTTGAGGAGATTGAAAAGGAATATCCTGACAAAAGGAAGGGAGTATTCATATCAAATGACACACATGCAAATATATTTATGAATATAGTTCTGCGTTACGGGAGAAGGGTGCCGGAAGATTATGAGATTATCGGTTTTGATGATTCTCCGGCTTCCAGAGAGGCGATCATACCATTCACAACAGTGGGACAGGATACTAAGAGGCTGGCTGAAGCAGCCATGGAACTTCTGGTCAGGCAGATAGAGGCAAGAAAAAAACGTCATGCAGATCAGGAGCTGCAGCCTGAGCACAGGGTCGTAGAGCCTGCTGTCATACGCAGGGAGAGCACATTAAATTTAGTTCAGCATAAGACACAGGAGGAAAAATGAATATGCACAGAGATGATTTTCTGCATTTGAGGGCGCCGGGAAACTGGATCAATGACCCGAACGGATTTATATATTACAAGGGGGAGTACCACCTCTACTATCAATATTTCCCATATGCCCCCCAGTGGGGGACTATGCACTGGGGACATGCCGTCAGCCGGGATCTTGTCAGCTGGGAGCACAGGGGACTTGCTTTATTTCCCAGTAAACCATATGACAGGAACGGATGTTTTTCAGGCAGCGCACAGGCAGAAGAGGAAGGGATCAGCTTCTATTACACAGGTGTCAGGTACAACAGATACGATGAAGAAAATATCCATCTGTCCGTAAATGATGATTTTGATTCCTCACAGGTGATGATCACCTCACAGGATGGATACCATTTTGACAATTTCCATGATAAGAAGATGATCATTCCACCTGTTGCTGACCCTTCCATTGGAAGTGTCACCCATACAAGAGATCCAAAGGTGTGGAAGGAAGGGGATACATACTATATGGTCCTGGGCAGCCAGGCTGAGAATGAGGATGGGGACATGCAGGGAAAGCTGCTTTTCTACAGAAGCATGGATGGTCGGGCATGGGAATATGCGGCGTCCTATACAGATAACACAGGCGGTTATATGTGGGAGTGTCCCGATCTCTTTTGCTGCGGAGGCAGATATGTGCTTTGCATGTCTCCCATGGGGTATCTGAAGGACGGATATGAATATGAAAATATCTCAGTCTGCCTGCCTGTCTCCTTTGAGGCCTCAGAATGTACCCTGAGGGCTGAAGGAGCAGCAGAGCTGATGGATTACGGCATGGACCTTTATGCCCCTCAGAGCACGCTGGATGCCTCCGGAAGGAGGACCATCATCGGATGGATGCGCATGCCTGTACCTGTGCAGGAGGAGAACGGGCAGGAATGGATCGGAATGATGAGCCTGCCGCGCCTTGTGGAATACAGGGACGGCCATATCTGTTTCCGCCCCCATCCAGATGCGGCGGCAGTATTTAAGAAGGAAACAGACGTGAGGGAAATAGACTATGGGAAGCCGTTTAAAATAAATACGTCACTTGCTGAGGGTGACAGCCTGGCAATCGGCGGTTTTTGCCTATGGCAGGAGGACGGGAGGCTCATGGCTGACAGAAGCAGAGTATTTGGGGACGTGAGGGGATACCGTACAAGGTTTTCCACACCGCCCCTTGGGGGACGGTGTGAACTGGAGATCTATGTGGATAGAAATATAATAGAAGTATTTGTAAATGACGGGGAATATGTCCTGAGCAATATTGTCTACGGGCTGAGCGGGCCAACCAGGTTTTCTTATTCCCGCCTCTCCGGGTGCGGAAGCGCGCCCACAGGGAAGCCTATGGTAATTTTTGTACCCTGATTTAACACTGAGTCTGCGGATATGGTAAGTCCCAGTTTCAGACAGAGCTTTTTGCACAGATACAGGCCCATACCCGTGGATTTCCTGTTATTCCGGCAGCTCCCGGTAAAGCCTTTCTCAAAAATCCGGGGAAGATCTTCAGGAGAGATACCCTGCCCATTATCCTCCACGGTGAGATATACCCCGGAGCCGGCACTTGTGGAATATATATGGATACTGGGGTTATGGGGGCTGCGGTACTTGATGGAGTTGGTGAGGATCTGACTTAGTATATAAGTGAGCCATTTCTCATCAGTACATACCGGAGTGTCATTTTCATCAATGGAGAGGGATATCTTCTCCTCCAGAAGGACGGTCCTGTTCTGCATCAGAGCAGGGGCGAGAGCATCAGAAAGGGAAAATTCTTTTATAAAATAGTCCTTTTCTACATTCTCGCTCCGGGCATAGTAGAGGGCCTGCTCCACCAGATAGTTTATCTGCGCCAGCTCCCTGCTGATCCTGGTATTTTCCGGGCCGGGATGGTTTTTGCAGATCAGGTCAACAGCAGTGATGGGCGTCTTTATCTCATGGATCCATTCTTCAATATATTCTTTATAATCACGCTGGGCATTTCTTATCTTATTTACATTCTCAAGCATAGATTTATTTGCTGTCCTGAGCGTCAGCTGGTACAGCTTTTCCAGGCCGTTTTCTGGTTTTCCAAGCATCTCGCAGATAAGATACTTCTGGTCCAGCATATCCAGCTGGTTATTAAGAAGCTGTGCCTTATTCCTCAGTGTGAAAAAGCCCTTCATGATCACGGCGGCCAGTATAAAGAACCATACAGCCAGAATGGGTATTGCTGCCGGGAGGCTGTTTCCCAGGAGCCGCAGGTAAATGGTGAGGGCGGCTGCACAAAACAGATTCAGTATTATCATCAACAATTTTTCATAGATATAATTTCCAAAAGACAAATTTACACCTCCGTCAGTCATTCTTATTGATATCTGCGTCAGCAGACATGTCCGTTTACTTATGGTCTGGTCAGCTTTCTACCATCAGCCCCTGCTTCGGAACAGTAATGATCAGATCCTGCAGCCCGATTTCTTTCAGTCTCCGGCGCAGGCGTGAAAGATTCACATTCAGGATGTTCTCGTCCACATAAAATTTATTTTCCCACAGATATTCAATCAGAGAATCTTTAGAAACAATATGTCCTTTATTCAGAAAAAGATAATAGAGTATCTTTACTTCATTTTTTGACAGCTCCAGTGTCGCACCGTGGGCAGAAATCTGCCCCATAAGGACATTTAGGGATGCGCAGCCTGCAAAGACAGATTCGGCAGGGGCCTGGCTCTTCCGCGCCAGTATTCTGTTGACACGCGCCATGAGGACGGGAATGCTGTAAGGCTTTCTGATAAAATCATCACCGCCCATCAGGATCCCGGAGAGCTCATCCGTCTCATCAGCCCGGCCGGTGACAAAGATGATGGGAAGGGTAGAGATACTGCGTATTTCCCTGCATAGCTTCAGTCCGTCACATTCCTGCAGATTGATGTCCAACAGCAGCAGTTCTATGGGGTTTTCCTCCATGAGCTTCCTGACCTGATCAAAAAGTTCTTCCTGGGTGCAGTTAAAATCAGCAGGACCGGCTGATGGATGCCCGTTCAGGCTCAGGCAGCGGGAGAGCTCCTCCCGGATGTTGGGGTTATCTTCAACAATAAGTATCATCTTGCATTTATTCCTTTCTGACAGCTGAAAAAACAGGGTGATTTCACAGATATCATTATTATACGGCATAAAGGGTAAATGAGAAAGAAGATTTATAGTTACTGTTAACTCCGGGACCAGTAACACGCTCCGCGATGCACAGAAACGATTTACATTCTTTTGAAATAGGATACAGTATGTGTTATGTTGCTATTATGGACAGAGACGTATATAATATCTGTATGTGCGGCTTTGACATATATTGAAGCTCGTATAAAAGCTCATAAAAAAGCAAAATAGAGACAGAAGGACAGGGTAAGTGATGAAGATAAAGAAAGAACCGGAGACAAGAGAGACAGAAAAGATAGAAAATACAATAGAAACAGAAAAAATAAAAGAAACAAAAGAAATAGAAGAAACAGAAAATATTAACGAAACAGAAAGTATCGAGGAAGCAGAAAGTATCAAGGAAGCAGAAAATACAAAAGCGTCTAAGCCAGGGATATGGAAACTGCTTGGGAAAGGGTTCATTCTGGCAGCTGTTGTACTGTTACTGATGTCATGTCTTCCTGAGGACCCGGATGACCATGATGACAGAAGCGTATATGCGGCGAGGGAAGATAAAGACCTGACGAAAAAAGCAGAGGATACAGATGGCCAGGAGCCAGGGGCAGAGCAGGAGACAGAGTCAGAACAGGAGTCAGATTCAGGGCAGAGATCAGAGTCAGGACAGGGGACGGATTCAGAGCGGAAATCAAAGTCAGAGAAGGAAGCAGGGGCAGAGCAGAAATCAAAGTCAGGGAAGGACATAGGGGCGGAGCAGAAATCAGAATCAGGGCAGGAGGCAGAGCCAGAGCAGAAATTAAAGTCTGAGCGAGAGGCAGAGCCAGTGTCAGGTCAGGAAACCGGGCCGGGACAGGGGGCAGAGTCGGAGCCGGAAACAGCATCAGGCCCCAAAAAGAGATCCGGGGAAGAGACCCTGACTGCGGCCTCGAAGAAAGCTCTTATTCTGAAAAATAAGGATCAATACCCGGAAGATATCCTGAAGCTTCTTGAAATCAACAGCATGGAGGCGATTGATTTTGTATTGGATTACCCGGAAAAGAAGGGCCAGGTATATGCAGATGATATCGAAGATGATTACGAGGAAGGGAAGATCCCTCTGCTCATCCAGTGGGATGAGCGCTGGGGATATGGGAGTTACGGGAATAATGTAGTTGCCGTAAGCGGATGCGGGCCTACATGTATGGCCATGGTGATCGCGGGGCTGACAGGGAATACTGATGTTACTCCATACACTATGGCCAAGTACAGTGATGAGAATGGATATGTCACCCAGGAGGGGAACACTATGTGGACCTTTATCAGGGAAGGCGGCCTGGATTACGGCGTGGCAGGCACAGATATTGCTTTGGATGAGGAGATAGTTAAGGAAGCGCTCCAGGCAGGAAAACCTGTCATATGCAGCATGAGGCCGGGAGATTTCACGACTTCCGGGCATTTTATCGTATTGACAGGTTATGAGGATGGAATGATCAGCGTCAATGACCCCGCCAGCAGGATAAGGAGCAGCCAGCTCTGGACCTTTGAGCGGCTGGCCCCCCAGATCAAGAATCTGTGGATGTGTGAATATATCGGAGGGGAAAATACAGATGACGTGACATATGAGGATGATTATGAATATTCAGAGTATGAAGAATATAACGAATATGAAGAGTATGCCGGGGATGAAGAGTATTATGATTATTAAGTGACAGCAGTCCGATGGAGAGGGTTACAGGTCAGACGACCCGTCTGACCTGTAACAACGCTTCGAGATGCACACAAAATGCTGTTTACAGCATTTTGGCGCTGCAACTCTCGGGATTTTCGTGCATTTTGCACGTAAACACCTCGCGGAACAGTAGAGGGCGGAACTGTAACTGGAGAGGAGCTTAAGATGCAGAAAATATTGATAGTGGAAGATGATGAGAAGCTCTGCAGGGAGCTGGAAGTATTTCTTGAGAAGAATGGGTACCAGACTGAGGGGCTTAAGCATTTTGACAATGTGGCTGAAGATATTTTAAGATCAAACAGCCACCTGGTCCTTCTGGACATTAACCTTCCCAGGACAGACGGAACATTCGTCTGCAGGGAGGTGCGCAGGACTTCTGATATTCCTGTCATTATGATCACCAGCAGGAATACGGAGCTGGACGAGCTGCTAAGCATGAACTGCGGGGCTGATGATTTTGTGACAAAGCCGTTCCACCCGCAGATACTGCTGGCCAGGATAGCGGCAGTGTTAAAAAGAGTCTACAAAGAGGCTCCGCAGCTGGAACAGATAGACTGCGGGAGCTTTATTCTGGATATCACGAAAGGGACAGTGACAGTAAAAGGTGCGGGAGCTGATGCGGGCGGCGCTGTTAAAGAAGGATGTGTAGAGCTTACGAAAAATGAACAGAAGATACTTCTCTGTCTGGCAAAAAAACGTCAGAGTATTGTGACAAGAGACGAGATCATCTCAAGCCTTTGGGACAGCGAGATGTTTGTGGATGACAATACCCTGACAGTAAATGTAAACCGTCTCCGGGCAAAGCTGGAGGAGACAGGCATAAAAGATGCCATCCTGACGAAGAGAGGACAGGGATACTTGCTGGTATGAGGTTCATTGATTATTTGAAAGACCACTTTGTCTATTTTTTGATTTTTCTGTTTGCTGTTTTTACTGTTGAGGTATTTGTACTTACTGATGGTGGCAGCCTGTGGGTAAGCGTTTATATTTTTATCGCTTTTTTTGGAGCGTATATCTTAGCACTCTTTGTGGATTTTCTCAGGAGAAAGCATTTTTATGATGTGGTATACAAGAGTCTTGAGGAGCTTGACAAGGCTTATCTGCTGCCTGAGGTGATGGAGGAAGCCAGATTCACAGAGGGAAGGATTTTAAAAGATATTCTGGAAACTACTGAAAAATCAATGGCAGAAAACGTGAACAGCTACAAATATAATAATGAAGAGTACAAAGATTATATAGAGATGTGGATACATGAGATAAAACTTCCCATTGCGGCTGGAAAACTGACAGCAGAGAATAATCCGGGTGAGGCTATGGAGAGTGTGAAGGAGGAGCTGGATAAAATTGAGAATTATACAGAAACGGCCCTCTATTATGCCAGAAGCTTCAGTGTGGAAAAAGATTATATTATCAAAAAAGTCAGTCTGCGAGAACTGGTTGGGGAAGTGATCATTAAAAATAAAAAGCCTCTTATATCCAGAAGGATAAAGGTAGATCTCCATGATCTGGATATTTCTGTATACAGTGACAGTAAATGGCTGCTTTTCATTTTGGGGCAGATAGTTGCCAACTGTATACAGTATGTGGAAGACGGAACAGGCGTGATTGAATTTTATGCCGCAGGGGGCCGGGAAGGCCATGCGCTGCATATAAAGGATAATGGGTGCGGCATTTCAGAGAATGATCTGCCCAGGGTATTTGAGAAAGGATTCACAGGAGCAAATGGCAGGGTAAGGAAGAGAGCGACTGGAATAGGTCTTTATCTCTCTAAAAAGCTCTGTTTAAAGCTTGGACATGACATAAAAATCTATTCCGGGGAAGGCAGGGGGACAGAGGTAGTGATCAGCTTTCCGGAAGGAAGTTTCTACAGCGTGATAGGGGGATAATAATGAAGAAATGTAGATGGTGCGGATATCAGAACAAGCCGGATGCTAAATTCTGTACGGCATGCGGAAGAAAGTTTGATCACAATAGAAGGCTGTATATCATCCTGGGGAGCGTTGTCATCTGCCTGGCGGTTATTGCCGTCCTGACTTTTACCGTACTGTGGAAGAGCAATAAAAAAAGAGAAGTAAAGGAACAGGCTCAGAAAGTGATAACAGAGTTTACCTTTGGAGAAATCTATGAGATCAATGATTATCTGTTTGCCGGTAAACTTGAGAATGGAATACTGCCGGAAGATGACGGAGAGGCATCAGGGCTCCGGGAGAGTATAGACCATGTTCTGGAAAAGTATTTTCTGTATGTTACTATAGAGCTGGGAAAAATCGATGAAAATACAGTCACATATTCCGTGACCGCGCCTGATATGTCAGGCTTTTTCCAGGACTGCATGGAGCATCAGGAAAATTACCGGAATGAGGGGATTGCAGATTATTTCCAGCAGTCGCTGGAAAAAGCTGCGCTGGCAGAGAAGGATGTGACCCTGGAATATACATATGAGGATAGTGTCTTTAAGGCTGATTATACATCGGAAGAATTTACGGATGCTGTTATGGGAGGTCTGGTGCAGGGATATCGTGCAAGTGTGGACAAATATGGAAGAGATGCTGTGACCAGGATGATATCAGGTAAAGAGACAGCGGCAGAAGGTGAGACGGCACAGAAGGATGAGACGGCAGCAGAAAGTGGGAGTGCAGCAGGGACAGAGGCACAGGCCGCCGCAGGTACGGAAATAAAGGCAGACGCATCGGAGTCAACTGCAGAACCGGAAACGGGAGGGGCGGAGAGTGCACCTGGGGAGCAGGCAGCAGAACAGCCGGCAGGCACAGCAATAGATCCTGCCTATGCAGAGATAATAGAGAAATATAAGACGGGAATCTCTCAGGGATGGGGAATACAGGAGTATGCAGCAGCGGGATTATGTTATCTGTTTGGGTACTACAGTGATACATCCCAGCCCGGATATACACTGCTGGATGTGAATAATGACGGTGTGGAGGAGCTGCTCATTGGGGAAGCTAATCTGCCGTCAGGTTATAAAGGAATGTTTTACGAGATGTATACAATAAACGAAGGACAGATCACACTTGTGGCTTCCAGCCAGGAGCGGAACCGCTATTATCTGTGTACAGGAAATGAGATCGGGAATGAGGGATCGGGAGGGGCGTTTAATTCCAATTATGCTTATTACAGATTGGAAGGAGGCGTGCTCTCTCTGATAGAAGCAGTGATATTTGATGGAATGTATGACCAGGACAGTCCTTGGTTTTATAGTATTACAGGCTTTACAGAGGACTGCTATACTCCCATCACAGAAGGGGAGGCGGACAGGATCAGACAGTCCCATGAATATGCTGATATAGCCTATACACCGCTGTCTGAGTTTGGAAATCAATGACGGGGATGTGCCGTGCAGGCTTAAATATATGGCGGAGCAGGTAAAAGGAATGCGTAAACACTTCAGTATAAAATTCAGGACAAAAACTTTTTTGGTATATATAATCATCATAATGCTTATCATGCTTTCATTCGCCGGGGGATCTTTGTATTATGTGACGCAGCAGCATTGGCGGGATTATTCCAGAAGTGTGGAGTATGAGTGTTCCTCTATCGCTGCAGACTTTTCTGCTATGTATGATGATGCGGAGCATCTGACCACCTTTCTTTTGTCAGACCCTGAAATACTCTCTGCCATACGTTACCTGAGCAGGGACGGAGAGACGCAGGATGATGCTGCACGGAATAAATATAAAAAGGTTATCAGAACAGCCCTGTACAGCTATTACATCACAAAATATTATTACCGTGTCAGCTACGTGAACCCAGGAGGTATCCTCGTTACAAGTGATCATAATACAAGTGATGTGCTGAAAGAGGAGGAAGTCAGGGAGCGGTGGAAGGCTAATTATGAGATAGATGAAAAAAAGAGCCTTCAGTTCCTGGGAAAATACCGTGATGTGTGGGATTCAGGAACCTCCCTGGATGTAGTGGGTTTTGTTAAAAGAATCTACGGGGATAATAAAGGATATTTTGAGATCCAGATCTCTATGGATGATTTTGCGGACCTGTTTAGGAGGAGTTTTTCTTATGATATGGATCTGACAGCTGTTTTTAACGGTGAGGTAGTCTATTCCGGGCTCGAGGACGGAGAAATGGAGGAACTTGGGCTTTCAGACATGGAAGACGGCGGGAGCAGGATAGTAAAAGGCAGGATGCTGACATGCAGTGAATTTAATATCAGCGGTGACAGGCTTACACTTTATGGAGTTCTGCCTCTGTGGGAGCTGGCAGGAGGTATAGGCGGGATTTATATAGGCATACTTTTGCTGATCCTGGTTCTGATCCTCCTGACATTTCTATTTCTATATTTTTATTCCAAAAAGCTTGTAGTCCCTATCAATTACTTAAAAGAGCAGATGGATAAGACAAGCATAGAAAACCTGGAAGAACTGGATACATTCCCAGAGGGGGCTGAGCTTGAAGAGATGATTGCTCTGAACAGGGGATACAACCGCCTGATCTGCCGTATCAGAGATGGCAGGATCAGGGAGAAGAAGCTTGAGGAGCTGCAGATGCAGACCAGCTTTGATGCTCTTCAGGCCCAGGTAAATCCACATTTTATTAATAATACGCTTAATGTGATCTCCTACAGGGGTACACTTCTGGAGGATGAGGAGATATGTGAAGTCTGCAATGACCTGTCCTCAATGCTTAAATTTTCCACAAATACGAAAAGACGGATCGTTACAGTAAGGGAAGAACTGGATTACGTGGAGTGCTATATGGAGCTGCTTAAGTACCGGCATCGTGATAAATTCCACTATGAGATACAGGTAGACCGTCAGATATACCAGAAGATGCTTCCCAAGATCGTGATACAGCAGCTGGTGGAAAACAGTGTGACACATGGCTATAGGACCCCATATGAGGTGATGGAGATAAAAATATCCGGGTGGCTCGCGGATGGAAGATGGTATATCAAAGTCTCTGATAACGGAGATGGTTTTGAAGAAAAAGTGCTGGCAGAAATAAGGGATGAGATGGAGCGTATCAGACATCAGATCCTGGAGGAGCACCAGATTCAGGGAATGGAGATCGGGGGCATGGGGCTGCTGAATATCTATTCCAGAATGCTGCTGATGCATAACACTAATTTTGAGATGGACTTTTACAACAGTGAAGATGGGGCTGAAGTCGTACTGTGTTCATCATGAAAGCAGATAAGACTCCCGCCTCTATAGGCGGTGAGTAAAAAACAAGTGGGCCTCGCAGCAAGAATGCCGGGGCATTCTTGAATAATGGGGGCAGAAGACACATACAGGCCGCGATTGGAGGAGATACTGGTGATTAATGTTTTTATTGCAGAGGATGAGGTCACAGCAAGAGAACAGATAAAGCTGCTGGTGGGGAAATTTCCGGCATTTCAGGTCATTGGTGAGGCAGGAGACGGAGATACAGCCAGTGAAATGATAAAAGAACTTCATCCTGACCTGCTTTTTACTGATATCCGCATGCCTGGCAAAAACGGGCTGGAGCTTTTGGCAGATGTCAGAGGAAATTGTCCGTTGGTGGAGCTTGTAGTGATAAGTGGGTATTCTGATTTCGAATATGCAAAAGGCGCTATTCAGAACGGATGCCTGGATTACCTGCTCAAGCCTGTCAGTCCCAGACAGTTTAGGGAGATGATGGAACGGCTGGAGGAGCTTATCGTGACAAAACAGATGAAGGAGCGCACAAGAATATTTGAGGACATTGTCACGGAAGAGAAGATAGATAAGATGCGTTTGAACAGGTTCTTTACGTTCCCCAGCTATCATATAGCACTTGTGAGAAAGCTCGGACTGCCCGGTTCCTGGGGAAAGAGCAGCAGAATCACCATAGCATCCGAGATGGAAGAGCTTAACTGTATCTATGGAAGAGACTGGCAGGAGGCCTTGTATCTGTGGCCTGAGGAGCTTCTGAGCATTCCTGCGTTTGAAAACAGGCAGCGGGAAAAGAATGCCGAAGAAGGGTACTGCACTGTGATCTCTTATATGTCAGGCATTAAAGTGGAAGAGATTCCCCAGAGGGTCAGAGAGATGTATAAGATATTGAACCAGAGGCTGGTGCTTGGAAAAAGCCAGTTCCTCCGTGCAGAAAGCCTGCCTGTTCCGGTATCAGATATAAAAGCTGACTTTGACAGGGCAAAAATAGAGAATTATATTCAGAGACAGGAGTGGAAATATGTAAACTTTGAAATTGAAAAGGTTCTGGGGCAATATGAGAAGTCCTGTTATCCTCTATATAAATTAGAGACTGCAGTGAACCATCTGCTGGCGGATCTTTCCAATTATTTCTCTGTTGAGTTGGACCACAGAGGGGATCTGGAGGAAACCTTTTGCTATGCTAAATCCATGGACGAACTGATAACGGTGCTGGAGGATTATATCAAGGAGGCATTCCAGAGAGGGAGTTTCAGCAATGAAAAGATTGACACAGAAGCTTACTTTGAAAAAGTCATCCAGCATGTCCAGGAGAATCTGAACAAGCCCATCACACTGCAGCAGCTCAGTGATTTTTTTGGAATGTCATCTTCTTATATGAGCAGGCTCTTTAAAAAGTATGCCCAGGTCCCGTTTAATGAATATCTGACGAGGACCAGGATCCAGAAAGCCTGTCAGCTGTTTAAAGAAAATCCTGACTGCCTGGTGAAAGATGCTGCAGGTATGGTAGGTATACCAGATCAGTTCTACTTTAGCAGGCTGTTCCGCAGTATAACGGGAGATACGCCCACGCAATATGCGAAAAAGCAGTTGCAGAAATTTCCATGAAACAGTTCATGTGAATCCATGTTCAAATACCGAAAACCTCCCTATAATAAGGTTATAAAAGACAGGGAGGTTTTTTTAATGAAGAAAATGATTATCACAGCAGTATTAACAGCAGCACTGGCTGCAGGCACTTTATTTGGAAGCAGTGTTCCGGCTGAGGCAGCGGGTACAGATTATTATGATGAGACAGTCACCTTAAGCCTTCTGGTAGACCAGGACTGGCTCAATACATATGAACCGGCTCTGCAGGCGCTTTCAGATGCAGCTCTGGAGAAATTTAATATTGAGATTGAGCTGGAGAATAAAACAAATGGATCCGATGGAGACAATATTGTAAAAACACGGCTGGCCGCAGGTGAGATGACAGATCTTCTCATTTTCAACTCTGGGGCACAGTTTACAGCTTTAAATCCAAATGAGTACTTTGTAGATATGACAGACAGCAGCTTTATGGAAAATGTAGATGAAAATTTTAAAGAGGCAGTTTCTGTGGACGGCAGGGTTTACGGCATTCCGGTAACAAGCAGCAACGTGGGAGGAATCGTATACAACAGGGAGATATATGAGGAGCTTGGGCTTGAAATCCCCAGGACCTGGGATGCATTTATGAGTAATGTAGAGGCATGTGAGGCAGCAGGTTATGTGGGAGTTCTGGGCAGCTGCTCGGATGCGTGGTCCTCACAGTATACACTTCTGGCAGATTACTATAATGTACAGGCTGAGAATCCACGGTTCGCAAGTGATTTTGAAGCGGGAAAGGCTAAATTTGCAAATACGCCCGCAGCTCTCAGGTCCTGGGAAAAGCTGAGCGATCTGGGCGGACATCTCAATGATGATTATATGGCAACTACAGTCACAGATGGTTTTGACAAGATGATGGAAGAAAATGCACCTGCTCATTTTCCTATGACGAGCCAGTTCTTCTCTTATATAGAAATGATGTATTCCAGAGAGGACGCAGATAAATTTGGTATTTTCCCAATTCCGGGGGATCAGGAGGAAGTAAATGGCTTTACTGTATGGATGCCTAACGGACTCTATGTGAACAAAGAAAGTGAGAACGCAGAGGCAGCCATGAAATTTGTGGAATTCTATGCATCTGAGGAAGGAATGGATATTTTTAAAGAAAATGCAAAAGCAGACGGACCCTATCTGATTAAAGGGGTTGATCTCCCGGAGGATTCTTATCAGGGAGTTCTGGAACTGCAGGCTTACTTTGATGAGGGCAGGACCAGCCTGGCACTGGAGTTCCAGACTGCTTTGAAAGGAGCCAGCTGTGACCAGATCTGTGTGGAGTGCATAAGCGGTTCTATGAGTGCAGAAGAGGCAGCCTCCGTATATGATGATGACTGTAAAAAGATGGCACAGCAGCTGGGACTTGAAGGCTGGGAATAGGCGGCATCCCACATGAAGAAAAAGACAAAAACAATTTATTCTGCCTGGTTTTTGGCTCCGGCTGTGATCATTTTTGGTTTATTATTCATCATCCCCACTGTCATATCTCTGTTTTTTAGTATGACAGTGTGGGACCTGTCCTCCTTCAGATGGGTGGGGCTGCAGAACTTCATTGATTTTTTCTCAGAGTATTCCCTGAGGATAGGAATTAAAAATACATTTATATATGCGGCTGCCACATGTGTGCTGAAGGTCGTCATAGGACTTTTATTTGCGGTCATCCTGACCTCTAAGATACGGACAAAAAATCTTGTGCGGTCCATCATCTTTTTTCCCAATCTGATCAGTACAGTTGCAGTGGGGATTATTTTCAGCGCGCTGATGCATCCTTCAAAGGGGCTCTTTAATGAAGTGCTGGGATTTCTGGGAATAGGCGGTATCAACTGGCTGGGAGACCGTTCCATAGCGCTGTATTCCGTGATCATGACAGATGTGTGGAAAGGGGTAGGCGTGGCAACGGTCATCTATATAGCAGGGATATCAGCTATACCTAAGGATTATTATGAGGCGGCATCCCTGGACGGCGCCACATCAGTGAAGCAGTTTTTCACTATCACTATTCCGCTTTGCCGCTCCTCCATAAACTCAGTTATAATACTTGCATTTATTGGAGGCATGAGGACATTTGACCTGATCTGGTCAATGACGGGCGGCGGTCCCGGATTTGCCACAGATACTATAGCGTCGGTCATATATAAACAATATGCAGCCGGATTCTATGGCCTGTCCACGGCCGGAAACGTGATCATGTTTCTGCTGATAGCAGTGATCGCATTTCCGCTGTTTAACTATCTGACCAGCAAGGAGGTGGAGGTTTGATGATAAAAAGAAAGGTAAAGCTGGCAGCAGCAGATATAATTGTTTTATTATCATCCCTGCTCATTTTTGGCACACCTCTGTATTTTCTTGTGATAAACTCCTTTAAAAGCCAGAAGGATGCAAGAGCTCTGAGTATAGCATGGCCGGAGACTTTCCACATAGGCGAAAACTTTTACGAAGCATTTTCCAACCAGAATTATCTCATCATACGCGCCTTTGGAAATAGTGTTCTGATTACTTTCTTTTCTGTGCTGGGGCTTATCTGCATCTGTGCCATGGCAGGTTATGTCATACAGAGAAGAAAGGACAGACTGAGTAAAATTGTGAACGGCTGTATTTTGACAGGACTCATGATCCCTCCGGCTATCCTGCCTACGATCTGGGTCATGCAGGGCATAGGGATCTATAAGACGATCTTTGGTATGGTACTTGTGGAGATCGCTCTTGGCATCCCGTTTACAACCATGCTGTTCCGCGGATATATGGGGTCTATCCCGCGGGAGATCGAGGAGGCTGCATTGATTGACGGCTGCGGGAAATTCAGGATATTTGCAGTTATCATAGCACCGCTTCTAAAGCCCATAGCGTCAACGGCAGTCATCCTGCAGGCGGTGACAGTTTTTAACGATTTTGTTAATCCGCTTTATTTCCTTCCAGGAAATAAAAATGCAACAATACAGCTCACTCTGTATAATTTTATGGGTAAGTTTTCAAATAAATATAATCTTTTATTTGCAGATATTATTTTAATAACAATTCCCATGCTGGTACTTTTCATTTTCTTTAATAAGAGGATAATAGACGGAATGGCGGCTGGCGCCGTAAAGGGTTAGATTATGTACAGAATTAATAAAATACACGGAAATGTATGGGTGATAGGAGAGGACATACGCCCTGATTTTACAAATTCTATGGTCCTGGTGGCGGGGAAGGAGTCAGCAGCCCTGATCGATACAGGCTGTGGTACAGGGAATTTAAAGGAAACAATCGCAGGGCTTACCAGCCTTCCTGTAACAGTGCTGACAACACATGTGCACTTAGACCATATAGGAGGCCATCCATACTTTGAGGATATTTATGCCTCAGAGAACGAAATGCGTGAGTGGATGGAAAAAGGACTTTGGAGAACAAGCGCGGCCGACCGCCTGGATTTTCTGAGGGCTGCGGCGGAAGGAAATAAAGAGCGGTTTGCCCGGCTTGAAGCAGAGATGCTCGTAGAAAGCCGTTTTACATGGAAACCGTTAAAAGACGGCATGGTATTTGATCTGGGCGGCATAAGCCTTGAGACCTGCATGGTACCAGGCCATACAAGGGAATCCTTCGTGTTTGTGAACAGGAGCCGTGAGGAAGCTTATGTGGGAGATTCCATAAATCCCATCCCCTGGCTGATTACAGAGGGCGGTGTCAGTGTCATGGAGTACGGCAGGTCAGTCAAAAAATTTGCAGAGCGTTATCCCATGGTAAGAAGACTGTACAGCGGACATTGTATGGATGATATTGGAATACAGACAATCAAAGATACACTCGATTGTGTAGATGAGATCCTGGCAGGGGCAGCTGATCCGGAAGTCAGCTGCTATGCGGGAAAGGCGTTCAGGCATGTATGCAGAAGCGTGGATATGCTATATGACAGGAATCACATATACGATTGAAAATGGTTAAAGAGTACAAAAAGCCCATTGCCGAAATATGAAACAGGAAATATGAAATCAGAGGAGGATAAATATGTATTGGGAAGAGCTGACAGCTGATGATTTTGCAGAAGCAGTAAAAAGCACAGGGGTCTGCGTGATACCAATGGGAGTAGTGGAAAAGCATGGAAGCCATCTGCCTCTTGGGACAGATATGATCATAGGGCGCACTATTGCGGAGATGGCCGCCAGGCTGGAACCCTTTGTGATCTTTCCATATTACTATTTTGGACAGATCAATGAGGCCAGGCATGTGCCGGGTACTATTGCTGTATCGCCTGAACTGCAGATGAAATTACTGCAGGAGGCAGTTGATGAGATCAGGAGGAATGGATTCAGGAAGATCGTACTTCTGGAATCACACGGCGGAAATATTAATTTTCTGGATTATTTTCTCCAGGCCCAGTTATATGAGAAAAGGGATTATACCTTGTATAAGATAGGAGTCTTCGACATTATTGAAGAATGCTGCCGGGATTTTGCACCCTCAGACGATGACGGCCATGCTGCCCGCACAGAGACAGAGCTGGTCATGGCATATCACCCTGAGCTGGTCCATATGGACAGAGTGAATGCCGCGGGAGCTGAAAACCTACACAGGCTGGATCACCTCCGGGGCGCATCCACACCTGTGAGCTGGTACTGTGACCACCCCACGCACCAGGACGGCAGCCCGTCAGGAGCCTGTCCTGAAATTGGAATAAAAAAATATGAGATTGCTGCGGCTTATGTAGCTGATGTGGTGAAAAGGATAAAAGCAGATGAGACAGCTCCTGAAATTATGAAGGAGTATTATGATGGGTGGGGGAGCTGGCTGTAGGAAAGGAATAAGATGCGCAGATAATAGGTATGAAGAACTATGCAGCAGGTCTGTGCATTAATTGTACAAACCTGCTGATCTTAAGAATCAGTCATGTTAAGAGCATTCCAGGCCGCCAGATAAGCATAAGTTATCCAGAACCCGTCACGTGAGAGTACCTGCCGGATGAGTGAGTCTGCCTGTTTAGCGCAGCCTGTATGGTAAAGATATTGGGCGGTTCCGTAACCAAGGATGGAAAATTGCATATCATCGGTTTCGGATCCAAGTTCATCCAGCAAAGTGCTTAAGCCAGCCTTTCCGGCGGCAAGTGCCGCTACGCGCTCATAGGCCGTATGATGTCCCGCCTGCATTCCTGTATGATAATGGTGAAGCAGCTTAGGGCTGGCATTTATATGCCATGAACTAAGTGTGTGCCAGAATATGACAGCAATTCCCATTTCATCATCGCAGAGGGGATAGCAGACAGAGAATTCCCGTATGGCTTCATGATAGTCACCTGCCAGATAGCAGCTTATTCCCAGCCGGTAGGATATATCCATTGGGTCTAAGCCCAGAGCTCTGCACTGCAGAAGGTCTTTCACGGCATTTAGGGGCTGCAGTGTAGAAATATAGCGGGCGGCCCGCTGTCTGTAGGCAGCAGGACTTTCAGGCTTAAGAGCGATTGCGCGTGTATAAATTTCAATTGCCTCCAGATACCGGAGCTGCCAGCAGAGTGCCTTTGCAAGCCCCAGTAATTCCTCATAGCTTTCGGCAGTTCGAAGCATGGTGATCTCGGGGGTATCCGCGATCCGGCAGGATGCACCGCCCAGCTGGCTTTTTGCAGACGCATGTACATCTGCAAAAAATTCTCCCATTAATAAATCCTCCGGTACGGTTTATAGCATTCTTCACAGAAATATTCGCCGTTCACCAGATGTATATGGCTTTCGGCTGTCCGTTCCCCGCATTCTTTACAGGTATAATTTTTGAAAATGCGTGCCTGCTCAGGCTCATGTTCGGGGGCAGCGTTGCAGTTGAACATGTCATGGAAGTCTCCTTCCATCAGCCATTTCAGGCGCTCATCCCTGTTCTTCTCCGGAGTTTCACGCAGTACCAGTCTTACAGATTTTCCGTTTTTACGATTATAAAAGGAATAGGCTTGTTTACCGCGCAGCTTTAACAGAAGGTTGCCTTTTCCTAAAGTACAGCCAAGCAGTACCTGAATGGCATCCACACTGCAGGCATCACATTCCGCAATACACACGAGTTCTTCATCCTCTGCCCTTCCGGCTTCAAGCAGTTCCATTGCGTACATGCTGACTTGATATCCGATGGCCAGCCCGCCGCAGGAATGTCCATGAAAAGAAACACACTTTTCCCATAAATCTTTCTTCATATTTTTCGCTCCGTTTCTTAATTTAAATAACAACTCTAAATAACTACTCTAAGTAACTCTGTGCCCCGGAGACCTCGCTGGTTTTTGCCTCCAGATAGTGGTTGATACAGTAAAAGGCAATGATGATCAGCGCTATGCACACACCGGGCATGACCAGCCAGTTGTAGGCGCCTTTTGTGAAGCCGCCTCGCTTATAGGCTAAGTTGATCATTCTGCCCCAAGTTACTTCAGTGGGGTCACCCATACCAAGAAAACTTAAGGTTGCTTCAAGCATCATGCAGCGCGCCACAGACATGATATAGCGGGATAATACCACTTCCCGCAGGTTAGGCAGGATATGCCGGAACATGATCTGACGTTTCGATATTCCAAGGATTACCAGCATTTCCACAAAGGGCGTCTGCTTGAGCTGCATTGTGCGGGTGCGGACGGTGCGGGCTGTGCCGCACCATCCAAGCAGTGAAATGATCAATATAATATTAAACATATTTTTTCCGCAAAAGGCGGCAATAACGATAGCCATGGGAAGCATCGGGATCATCAGGAAAATCTGGATCACGGCATCCATGAGTCCGCTTTTCCATCCAGCCAGATACCCGGCAAGCAGTCCTAAAGCCGAGCCCACCGCCAGTGAAATAAGTGCTGCAGCCAGGCCGATCAGCAGTGTAGTACGGCTGGCAAATATTAATTCTGTTAAAATATCGTACCCCATGTCATTGGTTCCAAGGAGATGCGCACTGCTGCAGGGGAGCCATGCTCTGTCCATTTCTTTCAGGGCATAGGGGGCAAAGATATCCGGGAACAGTGTAAATAGTCCGAATACGAGAAGAATTCCGGCACCGAATATTAACACAGCTTTATTGCGCTTCATGGACTTTATACCTCACCTTCGGATCAACCAAAATGCATAGAAAATCTGTGGCCAGTGTGGTGATCACGATTACGACCGCGCTGACGAATAGACAGCCCTGTAAAACAGGGTAATCACGCGCAGTGATGCCCTGGGAGATCAGGCTCCCCATGCCCTTGATTGAAAAAATATTTTCGATAATAAGTGAGCCTGATACTACAAAGCCCACATTCATCCCTACCATTGTCAGAAATGGCTGACAGATATTAGGAAAAATATGCCGGAATGCAATATATGTGTCGCTCAGCCCCCGGCTGCGGGCATAAAGGACATATTTTTCTTTACGCTGCAGAGCCACAGTATTACAGATCATCAGATATTTTGAGGGAATTGTGCCGAGCACCAGGGTCAGTACAGGCAGGACCAGATGCTTTAAACGGTCACAGAAGGCAGCAGCGGGACCGTTCGGTACGCGGATTGAATTCAGAGCTCCGGATGGGAGCCAGCCCAGTTTGAATGCAAACAGTGCAATTAGCAGCAGTCCCAGCAAAAAAGAAGGGAATGCATCAAATATGATCTGCATGGAAGTAACGGCATGTTCTGCGGGGCTGCCCTTTTTCATTCCCATAATACAGCCGAGTACCATTGCAGTTAAAGAGGAGATCAGAATGGCAGGCAGGGCAATCTGCAGGGTATTGGGAAGACGGGCAGCGATCAGACTTGAAATGTCTGCATTATGATGGTAAGAGTAGCCAAGGTCGCCCGTGCAGATACCTTTCAGGTAATCCCAGAACTGTTCCATGACCGGGCGGTTAGCGCCGGTTTTTTCCTGATAGTACGCATACTGCTCTTCAGTTACGGTTTCTTCATCCATGCCTACGAGCATAAGCACAGTATCCCCCGGCATAAGCCGGGGGAGAATAAAATTAAAGATTATTATAATAAATAAGCAGGCAATAGAAATTAAAATTTTTTTCTTCATATAGATAATTACTGAGCCTCAGCCAGATCCATCCAGGTCTGCACATTCAGGATGCCAAAAGTGCCGTCTGCGGAAAAACCGGAGAAACGACTGTTATACGCCTGAACGTGAGCATCCCAGAACAGAGCGACTGCCGGGAGATTTTCAGCATAATATTCCTGTATTTCTGCAGCTGCCTTTTTATATTCGTCCATACTGGCTGCGGCATCTGCTTTATCCAGCAGCGCTTTATATGCTTCATCATATACCTGTCCATAGCTCATGGGGTTTTCTCCCCACAGATATAAGGCGGCAAGCCCCTGGTTCTTTGCCATGCCGAAAGCGGTCAGGCCGGTAATGACAGCCTGCTGTGATCTCTGTTGCTCCGTAAGTTCACGGAATGCGGCGACTTCCTGCACATCCAGTGTGATCTCTATGCCGATCTCAGCAAGATTTGTCTGCAATAATTCGGCATAACGGGCATGGTCAGGTTTGTCATCACGAACCATGACAGAGATGGAGAGTTTTTGGCCATCTTTTTCTACAAAGCCATCTCCGTCGCTGTCTGTATAGCCTCCGTCCTCCAGATACTGTCTGGCGGCATCCAGGTCACGGGTCAGGACAGGCGTATCCACATAGCCATATGTACCTTCAGGTATAAAACCTGCAGTTGACGGAATGGCGTAGGCGGAGCCAAATAATTCACGGAATTTTTCATAATCGATCGCCGACGCGATTGCCTTGCGGACATTAATATCATTGCCGGGCGCTGTGTTATTGTTGAGGATCAATGCAGCGCTGTTTGCAGTATTACTTACAGGCATCAGGGTCAGATTGCCACTGTCCTCCAAGTCAGAGATAACTCCTGCATCCACGCCGCCTGAGTATTTGTAGACCATATCGATCTCGCCGGATTTAAGAGCCATATACATGGTGTCCGGATTATCATACAGCTTCAGAGTCACGGTCTTTGCCTTTGGCGCTCCGTCCGGATAATCTGTGAAGGCTTCAAATTCCACCACACCGGCATCAGCATCAAAGCGGCTGAATTTATAAGGCCCGCATCCGATATTGGCCTGCTCGTTGGGGACGGTTGTATAATCTTCTACGCCTTCATAAATATGTTCCGGCATGATGCGGACTACTACCATATTTGCAAGCTCACGGGGATTTGCTTGTGGAAGTTCAAATTCAACTGTTTTGTCGTCGATTACGCGGATTTCGGTAAAGCGTTCTGCATATCCCCCTTCTTCCCCCTGCGTATCCAGATATTCAAATGTAAACTTAATATCATCGGCAGTCACAGGTGTGCCATCGTGCCAGGCCATGCCGTCCCGCACAGTTAAGGTCCAGGTCTTGCTGTCCTTGGTGCTGTAATCACACAGCAGCGGATGGTAGCTGCCCTCGCCGTCAATATAGACTGGGGCCAACTGTGACAAAGTGCCGGAAATTACATCAAAATTATATTCACTGCGGTTGGCTGTTGTGATTTCAGCAGTGGTTCCAATTATAAAAGTGTCAATTTCATTGCCGGAAGCCTTGCTTGAGAGTGTGAGTGGGGCGCTGCAGACGGTTAAAACAAAAAGCAGTGAAACTGTCAGCAGTGTTGTAAAAATTTTTTTCATAGGTTCCTCCTGGTAAATTATATTTCCATCAGCTTTCCATGTGAAAGCTGGTAGATGCGCTGTGATACAGACTCAACCAGCGGCTGGTCATGGGAGATCAGGAGCACGGAAATGTGTTCCTTTTCCACAAGTGTCCTGAAAATATTTATAATATCTGTCTGAGATGAAACGTCCAGCATAGAAGTGGCCTCATCTGCAATCAGTAACTTAGGTGTTAATGTCAGGCTTCGCGCGATGAGCGCTCTCTGTGCCTGTCCTCCGGAGAGTTCACCGGGGCGCCGGCTAAATAATTCAGGACCCAGATGCATCTGGGATAACAATTCGTGGGCTCTTGCCTGTGCCTCACTGCGGCTTCTGGATATTTTGTGGAAGAGCAGAGGTTCCATTAATGCGGCCGTGATGGTCTGTCGGGGATCAAGCGATGCAAAAGGCTGCTGCGGAATAAGCTGAATGGCATAATTTGAAGCAGGATGGTATGTACCTGTATGCCACAAGGGTGTCCCTTCAAAGGAAATGCTGCCTGTATCCGGCCTTACGGTGCCGCAGATGATGCGCGCAAATGTGGATTTTCCCTCCCCGCTGGTTCCCATGATACTGACAAATTCGCCTTTGCCAATATGAAACGAGGCATCCTGAAGTATCCTTTTTCCACCATAGGCTTTCGTGACTTTATCTGCTTTAAGCATCATTGATGAGTGCCTCCTTTTTGCTGGTATAAGCCGTGGGAAGATTGCAGATCAGCCGCCTGGTATATTTCGCTTTGGGATGCTGCAACAATATCCGGGCAGGGGCGGACTCAATAACATGCCCGTCATTCATTACCAGGATCTCATCACATGCGGCAGCAACAGAAATATCATGAGTGATCAGTAATATGGCAGAATCTTTAAATAATGTATTTAGATTTGCTAAAAATACCCTGATATTTTCCTGGTCGATCCCGCGTGTAGGCTCATCGGCGATGACCAGATGGGGATTCCCCGCTGCAGCCATAGCCATAACGACCCGCTGCGCCATACCGCCTGAGAGCTGGAAGGGATAAGAGCGCAGTATCTGTGCAGGGTCATCAAAACCTGTGCCTGAAAGCAGACGGTGCATGAGTGTGCCCTGCAGGGAACGCTCTATGCGGGCACGCCGGAGAACTTCACGAAATTGTGTGCCAACTTTCAGAGAGGGATTTAGAAAATCTGCCCCACTCTGGGGTATAAGGGCAAAATCAGTCCCCAGATAACTTCTTCGCTGTCTGGCATTCAAGGAGAGAATATCGATGCCATTCCATACCACATGACCTAAAGCAGAGCAGTTTTCAGGCAGCAGGCCCAGAATGGCCATAGCCGTCATTGTCTTTCCGCTGCCGGACTGCCCAACAATGGCAAGACGTTTTCCTGTTTCAACAGAAAGGCAGATATTTTGGACGACAGTGCTAAACGTTCCGCCTTTCATTTGTGCAGTAATATGTAATTGCGCAACCTCCAGTCTCATTTTACGGGCCTCCATCCGATTCACTTTGTGTAACTTACTCATCATAACAAAAAGAAAACACTGCCGCAAGCCGGGGCAGGGGATATCCGTGACAGCAAATGAAGTCACACCTAAGCTAAAAGGGCTTATCATAGAGAATATCCATACGCCGGTCCAGAACCAGGACAAGCTCTGGTCTGACAATCCGGATGGAGAAGACCTGGCTGAATGTTATATGCAGTGTGTGAAAGACTGTGCTGAAGAGAGTGGATTACGGCCGTGTGGGATTCTGTTATGACTGCTGCCATCACAGCAACTACAATCCGGATGATGATTTATTATCCATGTATGGCAAGCGGCTGATGGCTCTGCATTTACATGACAACGGAGGGAAACATTCCCAGCATCAGCTGCCGTTTGACGGCGGTATCGACTGGCCGTGTGTTATGAGAAAGATTGCTCAGACAGGATATACAGGCGCCACTGCATTAGAGTCTATGAACTGGGACTATCTGGATCTGACGGCAGAAAAGTTTTTGCAAGAAGCGTATGTGAGGGCCAAAAGGCTGGATGCTTTCAGGCTAACGGCGTTTTAGTATCCACCTGAAATATTCCCTGAAGGAGATGTCTTCCCTGTGCTTTAAACCCACCAGAACAAACAGGCACAATGAAGCGCTCAGATAGCAGTCTTTCAGATCAAATGTGAAAAGCCGGGGGATCTGAAGGAAATCCAGACTGCCGCCCCAGAAAACTTTGTCGATCAGGCTGCACAGACAGCCGGCCATCCCGCAGACGAAAATAAAAGCTGCGGATTTTGCCGGCTCTTTTTGTCTGCTTCTATAGAAGGCGTAGCAGCTGATGTACAGGGCAATGCACAGAAGATTCAAAATGACAGTGGCCTCCACGCCGGAAAGGAACGGTATGAAATTGCCGGCCCAGCTCAGGTTCGTGTTATGGACAGGACGGAACCTGAGCAGAGGTCCGATTAAGTCCGTATCTATTGTAAGCCAGAAGAATTGGATAAGAAGTTTGACTGCCTGGTCCAGTACTGTCAGTGCAAGGATGTGCCCAAAATATTGTTTTATATATTTCATAAGAGTACCTGGAGGATTCCAGTCCTTTCTTTAATCTGGTCAGCGTGTATCTGATTTATAATTATGATGGAAGGGCTGATGCCTGTCAATACATGGTTTTGGAAATTTGGCGGGAAAATGGAAAATTCAGGATTTATGTATTGACAAAACAGATTATAGTAGTGTAGAATAAGCATGCAGTTAGTAGAAACTAACTGTTAATTTTTTTGAATATAAGTTAGAAACAACTAATCAATATTTGAGATAACTAACAAGGAGCCTGAAACATCATGATGATTAATAAAAGACTGATCAATACAGTCCCGGAATCTAAAAAGCACATTGCAGGAAATGTTGCGGCGCAGTGGATATCACTGGTTGGGAATATCATTATTATATTTACAATTGGTAGAATACTGGAAGCACTGAGGATGAACAGCCTGACTATACAGCAGGGGGTGACAACAGCCTGTATTTTTGCTGCGTGTGTGGCTGTCAGATTCTGCTGCGCCAGGGCGGCATCCCGGGAGAGTTATTTGGCTTCAAAATCTGTTAAAAAAACGCTGCGTGAACTGATCTATAGGAAACTGCTCCGCCTGGGCAGCAGTTATACGGAAAAAGCTGCCACTGCAGAGGTGGTCCAGGCATCGGTCGAGGGCGTGGAGCAGCTGGAAACATATTTTGGTTCTTATCTGCCTCAGTTTTTTTACAGTATGCTTTCGCCGGTTACATTATTTATTGTCTTATCCTTTGTCAGCATGAAAGCGGCTGTTGTTCTGCTGCTGTGTGTGCCTCTCATCCCGGTGTCAATCATCGCTGTCCAGAAATTTGCAAAGAAGCTTTTGGCAAAATACTGGGGCCAGTATACGAAAATGGGTGACAGCTTTCTGGAAAATCTGCAGGGACTGACGACTCTGAAGGTATATCAGGCCGATGAGTATAAGCATCAGGAGATGAATAAGGAAGCAGAGCAGTTCAGGAAAATCACAATGAAAGTACTGACTATGCAGCTCAATTCCATTACTGTAATGGATCTGATCGCTTATGGAGGCGCTGCTTTAGGCGTTATATTTTCTGTACTTGAGTTTAAGGCCGGCAATGTGGGATTTACGGGATGCTTTGCCATCATCATGCTGGCTGCTGATTTTTTCCTGCCTCTGCGTGCCCTTGGCTCCTTTTTCCATGTGGCAATGAACGGGATGGCAGCCAGCGACCGTATATTTGCACTGCTGGATCTTCCGGAGGATGAGGAAAAGGAGGCACATATAGGAAAAGAAAAAGTGATTGACATTGAAGGTTTGTCCTTCTCCTATGAGGCAGACAGAGCTGTGCTCCGTAATATCCATATGTCATTTCCTGAGAACAGTTTTACGGCTATTGTGGGTGAGAGCGGCTGCGGAAAATCCACAATAGCCTCTCTGGTCATGGGAATGAGAAGCGGCTATGAGGGAAGCATCAGGATTGGAGGAAGAGAGATTACGGAGATATCAGAAGCAGATATCATGCAGAATATTACACTTATCAGCATGGGCAGCTATATCTTTAAAGGTACAGTAAGGGATAATCTCCTGATCGGCAGGCCGGACGCAGATGAAAAATCCATGTGGAGGGCACTGAAGAAAGTAAATCTGGCTGATTTTATTAAATCTGCAGGAGGCCTTGAAATGGGAATCTCTGAGAGGGGCTCTAACCTTTCGGGCGGCCAGTGTCAAAGGCTGGCGCTGGCCCGTGCACTTCTGCATGACAGCCCAGTATATATTTTTGACGAAGCAACCAGCAATATAGATGTGGAAAGTGAAAATGATATTATGGAAGTCCTGATAAAACTGGCCAGGACTAAAACAGTTATATTGATATCACACAGGCTGGCCAATGTAGTCATGGCTGATAAGATCTATGTTATGTCGGAAGGACGCATTGCAGAAACAGGACGTCATGAAACCCTGGCTGCAAAGGACGGCCTGTATGCCAGGCTGTGGAAGACCCAGTCGGAACTTGAAAATTATGGAGGAAAGGAGGGACAGTACGCATGAAAAAGAGAAGTTCGTTACAGATCATGGCAAGACTTACCGGGCTGGTAAGGCCTCTGGCATTTGTAATGCTCGGGGCGGTGATCATGGGAGTGGCAGGTTTTCTGTCAGCTATCTTTATAACAGTGTTTGGGGGCTATGCAGTTTTGGATGTGCTGGGGATCAACAGAGGAATATCTCTGACAACAATATTTATCAGCGTATGTATATTTGCAGTGGTGAGGGGGATCCTCCGATATGCAGAGCAGGCATGCAACCATTATATTGCTTTCAGGCTTCTGGCGCTGATACGGGATAAGGTATTCGGAGCTCTGCGCCGCCTGGCACCTGCCAAATTGGAGTGCAGGGATAAGGGGAATCTGATTTCAATCATCACCAGTGACATAGAGCTGCTGGAAGTGTTTTATGCGCACACCATCTCCCCATGCTGTATTGCGCTTATCGTTTCAGGAATCATGACGGCGTTCCTGTCAGGAATACATGTATTACTGGGGGTTACTGCAGCGGCAGCTTATCTGATCGTAGGTGTCCTGATTCCTTTCATAATCTCCCGCAGGTCAAGAGAGAAGGGGGAAGCGTTCCGCTCAGAGTTTGGGGAGATGAATGCATGCTTTATGGACAGTATGCGGGGGCTCAGGGAGATTATCCAGTACGGGTTCGGAGAGAAGCGCCTGGATGACATTAATTCCCGAAGTGATAAGATGTCCGGCATAGAGAGTGAAATGAAAAAAACTGCAGGAACAAATTCTGCGGTAACAGGACAGATCATCCTGGTATTCACGGTGATCATGCTGGCAGTTTCAGCTATCCTTTACCAGAAAGGCAGTATAGGCTTTGACGGAGTGCTGCTGTCTGTTATCACTATGGCATCGTCCTTCGGGCCTGTCCTGGCAGTGGCCAATCTGGGAAGCGGGCTGTCACAGACTATGGCTGCGGGCAGCAGGGTGCTGGATATCCTGGATGATACACCTGAAGTCAGGGAAAACATATCAGGTGCACAGATTGAGTTTGAAGGCGCCGGTTTAAAAAATGTCCATTTCTCTTATGGGGATGAGGAAATACTTAAGGATGTGAGCCTGGAGGTTAAAAAGGGGACAATTACCGGAATAGTCGGTAAATCCGGCAGCGGGAAATCCACTATACTGAAATTGCTCATGCGCTTCTGGAATACAGGAAGCGGGGAAATACATATATCAGGAAAGGATATCAGGGAGATCCTCACAACTTCTCTGAGGGAAAATGAGGGTTATATGACCCAGGAGACGCAGCTGTTCCACGACAGTATTGAGAATAATATCAGGATTGCAAAAAGAGATGCCACCAGAGAAGAAATCGTGGAAGCCTGCAGGAAGGCCTCAGTGCATGAATTCATCTCATCTCTCCCCAATGGGTACGAGACGGAGGTGGGTGAACTGGGCAGCACCCTGTCAGGCGGCGAACGCCAGCGGCTGGGCCTTGCGAGAGCATTTCTGCACAATGCGCCTCTTTTCCTTTTAGATGAACCGACCAGCAATCTGGACAGTTTGAATGAAGCAATTATCTTGAAGGCTCTGAGGGGAGAAAAGGACAGGACAGTGGTCCTGGTGTCCCACAGGCCGTCCACTATGCGTATAGCAGATACTACGTATGCCATGGAAAACGGGAGGATGAGCTGATGAAAAAAGATATGCAGACTGGCACTAAGAGGGAAAAAGAGAAGGAAATCCTGGAGCTGATGGTAAAGATCTGCTGCAGCGGAAACCGACATGAAAAAGCATCTGGTGAAGAGTTGTGCCCGGAGTGCAGAGAGCTGCTGTCGTATGCCAAACGGAGGGTAGATGCCTGCCGTTTCATGGAAACGAAGACATTTTGCTCAAACTGCAAAGTCCACTGTTATAAGAAAGATATGCGTGAACGCATTAAGAGTGTCATGCGGTACTCAGGACCGCGGATGATCATGTATCATCCGGTTCTGGCAGTCAGACATCTTATAGAATCGAAGAAAGAAAAGAAAGGATAACAGGTAATATGAAGCTGAAAAAAATACTGTTGATCATCGTGGGCTGCCTGGGTCTGTTTATGGGAGCAGTCGGGGCCGTCCTTCCACTGCTTCCGGCATTTCCCTTCCTTCTGCTGGCAGCATACTGCTTTGCCAGAAGTTCCGAAAAGCTGAATACCTGGTTCATTAACACCAGGCTGTATAAAAATAACCTGGAGACATATGTGAAAGGACAGGGGATGACCTGGAAAACGAAGATCCGGATCATGGTCATGGTTACACTTCTGATGTCCATCGGATTTTTGATGATGGGCCGTGTACCGGTGGGCAGGATCATCCTGGCCGGAGTGTGGCTGTTCCATATCCTTTACTTTGTCTTTGGGGTGAAGACGGTCAGGCAGAAGGCGGAGGGTTATCCTGACCCTGAATTTTAGATTCAAATAGTGGATTTGCCTCCCTGACCTTATCAGGATATTCTTGCTGCAGTTCTGAGAATGCCTTTACTACTTCTTCAGGGATATCCACATGTGCTATAAAGTTTTTCCCATTAGGGCCATACCCGTCTTTAGAATCAGACAATCTGGGAATCTCACCCATCAGGAGCGTGATATACCTGTCCATATCCCACATTCCCCAGATTTCATTTTCAAAAACAAGGCGGGGGCCATCTGTGACTGCTTTTGCAGAGTAGACGGCAAAGTTAATGACGGTCACATCTTTGGAGACATATTTGCGCAGCCCTGCCTCCATGCGGCGCTGCATGGAAGCGTCCTGGGCGAGGATAATTGTCTTAAAATCCAGGCCATTTCTTTTCAGAAGTTCTAACAGATAAGTAATGTTATTGCCGCAGTTGGTAGATTCACACTCTAAAAAATCTGCCGCCAGTCCATACCTGTAACGCAAATAAGCATCGAAGATACAGGCTTCAGAAAGTCCGGCAGTTTCTATACAGGGAAACTGGCTGTGCATTTTTATGCGCAGAGTCTCCGTCGTATGTCCTTCTCCTCCCACGATAATATATTTTCTGGCTATTTTATTTCTGATAGCTTCAGCAAGCACATCACCCCCGCACATGATACTTCCGCCAAAAAGCACCATGATATCTGCCTGTGCCACCCCATATCTTTTCTTTAATTCTTCCCCTGTCAAAACTGGAAGATCCCTCTTTCCGCAAAATTCACCTAAAATATTTATACACTCAGCTATGCGTTCTTTCATAATTATATTCCCCCCACATTTCTTATTGGTATCGATTTTATCATACACTGTTTTAATCCGCAATTTATTTCCACGGGCAAAGAGCTAAAGCAAAGCCTGTTTTTCCGGCTTCAAAGTTATATAGAAGGTTGTATAAATGTATGTTATAATTTTTTAAAACAGAAATCGGTTTTGGACAAATCAGAACTCCTTTATTTACATTAAATATACTTTAATAAAATGCTATAATCAGGAAAAGAATATACAGGCAGGTTCTCTGGAAGTACACTGGGAGGAATGACGGCCGCGGGAAAAACATGTTCCGGGGCTGCTTTTTTTATTGGGAGGATGGGAGATGCTGGATAGCATAAAAAAGAAATTTAAAAATATGAAGCTGGCAGGTAAAATGATGTCTGTTTATCTGCTGCTGGCAGGGATATCCTGCTGTATTTCAATTGTGGCGCTTCAGGCCAGCCTGAATATCTATGACAAAAAGCTGTATGAGAAGTCGCTGCAGGAGCTGGATTTTTTTACGCAGAAGGTGAACGCGGAGCTGCAGGATATAGAGGAATTAAGCTATATTATAGCTATGGACCAGGATATACAGGAACATCTGGCGGATGCTATGGCTCTGGAATATCTGTCGCAGGGCTATAATTATGAGATCAATAAGATCAGGAATATCATTCAGGATAAGATCATGCTGTATCCGGTGGTTGAAAATATCGTCTATACGGACAGAGACAGTGTGAGTTTTACCATGGGTTCCTACTGCGGGGAGCCGGATGAAGATACATACCAGGAGTTTTTGCAAGAGTGCCGGGCTAAGAGAGGCGGCTATGTGATGGAGTCTCCGTCGCTGAATTATCCTTACCTGATTTCAGGAAGAGATATACTGGAACGGAAAAATGCCAGCCTCACATATCTGGGGACATTTATTTTGACAAGCGATGTGGCGGGGATGATTGAAAATACCAGGGATCTGCTGGAGGCAAAGGATTCAGTTTTATATGTATACTCAGACAGAGGGCTGGTCTACGGCGATGAGAAAGAGGTGCCGGAATATTTTCAGACAGATGAGAGCCAGGGATATCAGGTCATTAACTATGAGGGGGAGCGCTATTTTCTGTGTTATTTAAAGTCTTCAGTAAATGGCTGGGTCTACGTCAATGCATTTCCCTACAGCCAGATCTTCGGGCAGACTATGCGCATACGTTATCTGATGCTGGGAGGATTCGTGCTAGTATTTGTGATACTGATATTTGCCATGCGCAAAATATCAGGGGTGATAACAAATCCCCTTGACCAGCTGACAGAATCTATGAAAATAGTTGAGAACGGAAACTTCCAGGGAGCGAAAGAATTATTGTCAGAGGAGACAGGCCATGATGAGGTGGCTATCCTCTCCCAGGAATTTGCGGTAATGCTGGATAAGATCGATTTTCTTATCCATGAGAATTACGAAAAACAGCTGCTCCTCAAGGATACAGAATATAAGATGCTTCAGGCCCAGATAAATCCACATTTTCTCTACAATACACTCAACGCTTTAAATTGGATGGTAAAAGCGGGCAGGAACCAGGAAGCAGGCAGGATGATCGTTGAACTGGGGCGCCTTCTGAGGGCCTCCTTTGCCAAGGAGCCGTATATAACAGTGGAAGAGGAAGTGGAGAATGCCAGGAGCTATATTACAATACAGCAGTTCAGATACCAGAAAAGGGCAGAATTTGCTGTTGAGACAGAGGGGGATCTGACTCATTATATGGTGCCCCGGATGATTCTGCAGCCTCTCATTGAGAACTCTATTTATTACGGCGTGGAAAAGGTGCTTACCATGTGCAGGATAACGGTTACGGTAAAAGAGGAAGCGGACTGCATACGGATGGAGGTACAGGATACAGGTCCGGGCATGTCACAGGAAGAGCTGGAGGCAGTCAGAAGCTTTGATTTTAAGCCTAAAGGACACGGTATTGGCTTAAAGAACATCAGGGAGAGGCTGAAGATCGCATATGAAGAAAATGTATTTATGATTGAAAGCAGGCTGGGCGAAGGAACGAAGATTTCTATTCTCATACCTAAGAGGCAGAAGGAGGGAGCAGATGTATAAGCTTTTAATTGTGGATGATGAAGATATTGAAAGAGAAGGGATGGCACAGTTTATTCCCTGGGAAAATTATGAAATACAGCTGGCCGGTACTGCCTGGAACGGAGTGGAAGGATTTCAAAAGATCCAGGCGGAGGAACCGGATATCGTACTGACTGATATAAAGATGCCAGTGATGGACGGCATTGAACTGATCAAAAAAACAAAAGAGAGCTTTCCCGACATAGAATTTATAGTGCTGTCAGGTTATGGGGAATATGAGTTTACAAGCCAGGCGATGGAAGAAGGCGTGCGGTATTATATACTGAAGCCCTGTGATGAGGAAAAAATCGTGGAAGTGCTCAGCAAAGTCAAGCAGAGCATTGCAGAAAAGAGGTCACAGAAGCGCAGGAGCCAGGAATACAGCCATAAGGTCAGAAGACTGCTGCCAAGAGCCAAGGAGCAGCTGTTTTGCAACATGCTCTTAGAAAGGGAAAAGCCGCAGGAAGATTATCAGATGTTTCTGGAAGAGTTTGGAACTGAACAGCAGCAGGTACGTGTGCTGGCGTTGCGCCTGGAGGATAAGATCGACTATCTGGAACAGTTTGTGCTGGGAAATATACTGGGGGAGCTGCTGGGAGAGACTAATATTTTATTATCAGCAGTATTACAGCAGGATATCCTGTTTCTGCTGCGAAACTGCGATATAGAGCAGATTGAGCCTGCGTTTGCCAGAACACGGACAGAATTCAGCCGGGTAGCAGGAGGCCCTATGAATGCAGCAGTAAGCAGGGAGGGTGAGCTGCAGGACGTTCATCAGCTTTTTGACCAGGTGAAAGAACTCTTCCGCATGGGGGCAGACGCCCCTGATGGAGTCCTGCTCCACTACGGTATATTCAGGGAAGCAAAGAGCAGGCTCTCTGATATTATAGACTACCATAAGGCAGGCAGTTCTCAGGATTATGGTGAGATATTATTTGAAATGTATCTGGCCTTTGCCAAGATGGAATTAGATGGATATACATATGATGAAAAAAGAGAGATGTGTACATGGATCATAAAAGTCCTTTACGGGGAGCAGTTTGTTCCGGGAGAGGGCGTGGGTGAAAACGCTGACAGGGTATGGCAGCTTTTTACTGACGTGACAGAACAGATTGCGGTCCGGCAGGGAATCCTGCAGCAGGAGGGCAGGGATGACAAGCGTGTGAGGAATATATTGCTGGCAGTCCATAAGTATCTCCGTGAGCCGGATATGAATATCCGGTTTCTGGCAAAGGAAGTTCTGTTTATGAATGAAGAATATTTTGGAAGGATATTTCTGAAGAACAGAAAAATGAAGTTTTCCACCTTCCTGTTAGAGACAAGGATCGCGCTGGCAGAGAGACTGCTGGATTATAAACCTGATATCAAGATCTCACAGCTGGCGGAAACAGTGGGATATTCTCCCGATGGCCAATATTTTTCCAAAGCTTTTAAAAAGGCAGCGGGAGTCTCACCTACGGAATATCGTGACAGATGTTTGAAAGGCAGGAGCAGCTGTTCCGGATAAAATAAGTCGGTTATTTTCAAATACCAACTCCTGAAATTCCATTCATTCTAAAAAAGAAATCCGTTACAATATCATTATCAAGCAACAAATACATAAAACAATGGTAGAAGAGAAGGAGAGGATGACATGAGTCAGAGAATGAAAAGAATAATGGCGGCTGCACTGGCCGGAACAGTAGCATTATCTGCGGGGGCCTGCAAAACAGCGGAACCGGAACAGGAGGAGGCTTCTCAGAAAGTAACCGAGGCGGACTTAAAGACAGCAGCGGAAGATGGGGACGCCAAAGAGGTAACGATTAAGATAGCATGGTGGGGTGGACAGACAAGACATGAACAAACCCAGCAGGTGCTTGATCTCTATTCAGAACTTCATCCTAATGTGAAGTTTGTGGCATCACCTTCCGGATGGGACGGATATTTTGAAAAGCTGTCCACGCAGACAGCCTCAGGGGCAATGCCTGATATTGTGCAGATGGACTACCTCTACCTGACAACTTATGCAAAAAACAATTCTGTGGCAGACCTTCAGGAGTTTATTGATAATGGCACGATTGATGTATCCGGTATTGACGAAAAACTGCTTAACACAGGCCAGATCGATGATAAGATGACAGGACTGGTGCTGTCCACATCCATGCTGAGCTTTGGATACAATCCCGATGTACTGGCAGAGGCGGGAGTAGAAGAACCCACAGCTGACTGGACATGGAGTGATTTCATAGAGATGAGCAAGAAAGTCCATGAAGCCACAGGAAAATATGGACCGGCTATGGATACAGCCCTGGATACAAACGGGTTTAATTATTGGGTAAGGCAGCATGGACAGAGCCTGTTCAGCGAAGACAACAAGTCACTTGGTTATACAGACGATAAGATCTGTGAGGATTATTTTACAATGTGGAACAGCCTGATGGAGGAGGGAGTCCTTCCAAATCCTGATGAGTATGCGCAGATCGCCACTCTTGGCCAGGAAGCCGGTCCTGTTGTTACAGGGGATGCTGCAATGATCATGGAGTGGAACAACTACGCTTCTAAGCTGAGCAGTGTGAATGATAAAATTAAAATGGTCACCCCGCCTATGTCAGATGACTCAGATGCAAAAGGGCTCTGGATGAAACCCGGAATGTTCTTTTCAGTTGCTGAGACTTCCCAGGTAAAACAGGAGGCTGCAGAATTTATCAACTGGTTTATTAATTCTAAAGAGGCAAATGATATCATGATGGCAGAGAGAGGCACACCCGTCTCCTCAGAGATCCGTGACTATATGATCAGCTCAGGAAAGCTGGGAGAGCAGCAGAAGGCTATGTTTGAAGGTGTGGATGAAGCAGCAGCCATCTGTGGTGATACACCTGCTCCCGATCCTGTTGGGATGTCAGAAATAAATGAAGCATTTAAGAATGCTGCCAACAGTGTATATTATGGCCAAGCAACAGCAGAAGATGCAGCTGCTGCCTTCAGGGAAGAAGCAAATTCAATCCTTGAGAGAAATAATAAATAGAGTAGAGAACAAGAGGGGAGACGTTTAATGGATGTCTCCTTCTCTTTTAGGAAAAGGGTGAAAAAATGAAAAATTCTAAAGCTTTAAGGAAATCCCCATACAAGCGGAAAGACAATATTGCAGGATATCTGATGCTCACGCCGTGGCTTGTCGGCTTTATTCTGATGTGGATGATCCCCATGTTCATCTCAATATACTATTCGCTGACAGATTTTAACCTGCTGAATACTCCGTCCTTCGTGGGTATAGACAATTATATCCGGGCTTTTACAAAGGATAAAAGCTTTTATCAGTCTCTGAAAGTTACATTTATTTATGTACTTGTGCTGGTTCCCCTCCGTCTTGCCTTTGCGCTTTTCGTGGCGATGCTTCTGAATAAAAAGCATAAAGGGCTGGGACTTTACAGGACATTATACTATGTGCCCTCTATCATAGGAGGCAGCATCGCTGTATCTGTCGTGTGGAAGCAGATATTTGGAAACCAGGGTGTTATCATGTCCCTTCTGAACGCAGTCGGCATCAGCCAGACTACCTCTTTGCTGGGAAATACGACTACGTCTCTGGGCGTGATCATACTTATGGGTGTCTGGCAGTTCGGATCATCTATGCTGATCTTCTTATCAGCCCTGAAGCAGATACCGTATTCCCTGTATGAATCAGCACAGGTAGACGGCGCAAGGCCGGCGAAGATGTTTACAAAGATTACGCTGCCAATGCTGACTCCTACTATATTCTTTAATCTGATCCTGCAGATCATCAATGGGTTCAGAGTGTTTACAGAGAGCTATATTATCACAGACGGAGGGCCTCTTGACAGTACCCTGTCATATGTGCTGTATCTGTACAGGCGGGCGTTTAATTATTTCGATATGGGTTACAGCTGTGCCCTTGCGTGGATCCTGGTAGCCATCGTGGGTATATTCACGATTGTTCTGTTTAAGACGCAGGGAAGCTGGGTCCATTATGAAGCTGGGAGGGAATAAAGAATGAATAGGCAGAAAAAACAGAGATTGCGTTCAATACGGTTCCATATAGGTGCGTGTCTTCTTGGATTTATAATGATCTATCCGCTCCTCTGGCTGGTGGCCAGTTCATTTAAAAGCAACCAGACCATGTTTCAGGATGCGTATTCCCTGATCCCCAAGGTCTGGGATGCAGCGGCAAACTATCTGAGCGGTTTTGAAGGGGTCGGAGGCGTGCCCTTCACCACATTTCTCTTTAATTCGGTGATAGTTACTGCAGTGGGAGTGGTGGGATGCGTTACCACATCGCTGTTTGCGGCTTACGCTTTTTCCAGGATCAGATTCCGATTTGGAAATTTCTGGTTTGGATGCGTGATGATGACCATGATGATTCCGGCCCAGGTGATGGTAGTGCCCCAGTACATAATCCTTAAAAAGCTGAACCTGATAGATACAAGAATATCCCTTATACTGCCATGGTTTTTTGGCGGAGCATTCTTTATCTTCCTGATGGTGCAGTTCTTCCAGGGTATTCCGCGGGAACTGGATGAGGCGGCTGAAATCGACGGTTGCGGAAGAGTCGCTATCCTCTTCAGGATACTGGTACCGGTGGTACGCCCTGCTATCATCACATCCACGATCTTCGCATTTTACTGGATCTGGCAGGACTTTTTCCAGCCTCTGATTTTTATGAGCAGCGCAGAGAAGTTTACGATTCCTCTGGCATTGAATATGTATCTGGATCCCAATTCATATAACAATTATGGGGGACTGTTCGCAATGTCGGTGGTATCCCTCCTTCCTGTCATCCTGTTTTTCATCTTATTCCAGAGGTATCTTGTTGACGGAATCGCAATGGACGGTATAAAAGGATAAGGAGCATACAGCCATGAAAGATATGGTAATTAACATTAACACAAAGATCACATCAGATATACATTCAAGGCCTGTAGAGTGGGCTGTCAGAAATCTGGAAAGAGATCTTGGGAAGGCCTGTGATAAAACCTGTTTGGAAAAGCAGGGGGCGGAAATAATTCTGCGATTTAGTTTGGAGCAGCAGAGTGAATGCTTCCGGCTGTTCTGCGAAAATGGAAGTCTTGTCATCGAGGCGGGAGATGACCTGGGATTTATTTACGGCATTTATAAGGTGAGCCGTTCTGTGCTGGGTATCAATGACTACTGGTTCTGGAATGACCAGAAGATTGTCCCAAGGCAGGAATATGTACTGCAGGCGGACTACGATTACCAGTCAGAGCCGTACCGAATAAAATACCGCGGCTGGTTTATCAATGACGAGGTCCTCCTTCACACATGGAGTGTAAACAGGAGAAAGGAGGAACCCTGGGAGATGGCTCTGGAGGCGCTCATGCGGCAGGGCGGAAATATGGTGATCCCAGGGACTGATAAAAATTCCGGCAAATACAGAGGGCTTGCTTCCAGGATGGGGCTTTTTGTGACTCATCACCATGCAGAGCCTCTGGGGGCACAGATGTTTTCCAGAGCTTATCCCGGCCTGAAGCCCTCTTTTGCAGAGTATCCTGATAAATTCAGGAAGCTGTGGCAGGAGGGGATAGAGGCCCAGAAGGGGATGAAAGTCATCTGGAACCTGGGATTTAGGGGACAGGGGGACTGTCCCTTTTGGGTAAATGATCCGCAGTACCAGACTGAAGAGAGCCGGGGGGAATTAATGAGCCGGCTGATCAGGATGCAGTATGATATGGTGAAGGCGGCAGATAAAGATGCAGCCTGCTGTACGAATCTGTATGGGGAAACGATGGAACTGTATAAAGAAGGATTACTGAAGCTGCCGGAAGATGTCATTAAGATATGGGCGGATAACGGATATGGGAAAATGGTGACAAGGCGTCAGGATAACCACAATCCCAGAGTGTATTCTCTGCCGTCTGCCAATACCGGAGGCAGGCACGGAATCTATTACCATGTGTCTTTCTATGACCTGCAGGCTGCAAATCATATCACTATGCTGCCAAACTCCCCGGAATTTGTCAAAAAGGAACTGACGGAAGCCATACGCCATGGAGCCGATAATTTCTGGATCATCAACTGCTCTAATGTAAAGCCTCATGTATACTTCCTGGACCTGATTTCTGAGTTTTGGAAAAATGGAGACATTGATACAGAGGCACACAGGATGGCGTATGTGAAAAGGTATTATGGTGAAAGGAATGCGGGGAGGATCGCAGAGTGCTTTAAAGAGTATCACAGGAATGCTGTCTCATATGGTGAGCATGAAGATGAACATGCGGGAGAACAGTATGCCAATCATCCGGCGCGCATCCTCATATCCCAGTATCTGAAGAACAAAGAAAGCTGTGCCCGGGAACTGCTCTGGCTGGGTGAGAGCGGCAGCCTGAGAGGACAGATCGGAAGATATAAGGCACATTGTGAAAAAGCAGCGGAAGGTTACGGCAGATATGAGACACTATGCCGCAGGACGGAGGCTGAGCTGGATGAAGAGAGGGAGCTGTTCAGAGATTCGCTGCTGCTGCAGGCAAGAATACACTGCGGCTGCTTTCATGGGGCTCTGCTCGTCTGCAAAAGCCTGCTGGCGGCTCTGGATGAAGAATATATGGAGGCGTTTTATCTGGCAGGAAAAGCCAGGAAGTGCTATCTGCAGGCGGACAGCGCCATGCGGTCCCGGGAACATGGAAAATGGCATGGATTTTATCAGAATGAATGCCTGACAGATGTAAAACAGACTGCCTGGGTGCTGGAGGGGCTGATGAGCTTCCTCAGATGCCTGGGCGACGGACCGCATTATTTCGGATGGCAGAGGGAATTTCTGTATTCTGAGGAAGACAGAAGAGTTATGCTGATCCTGAATATGGAAAACCATCTGAGGGATCAGGAGCTGTTTGAGCTGATGGAGGAGAAGTGGGACAGATAAAAAACTTGGGTAATAACTTCAGCAGGCCCGGAGCTGGTTCATTCCGGGCCTGCTCTGTATTCACTGGGTGTGCAGCCCATGATCATTTTAAAATGTTTGCCCAGATAGCTCACACCCGTAAAACCACAGGCCAGAGCGATCTCCGTGACAGGCATGTCTGTCTCTGAAAGCATCCTGGCTGCCATACGTATCCGGTATTCCAACAGATACGTAAAGGGGGTTGTATTTAATGTCTGTTTGAAGCATCGCAGGCATTCTCTCTCGCTGATATTGGCGCTTTCTGCAATCTGTGCAAGAGAGATCTTATCATGGAAGTGCTCCTGAATAAACAGGAGCATTTTTTTAATGCGTTCTTCCCTGCGTCCTGAGGTGATTCTGGGTTCGCTTAAGACGGGCGCGGCTTCTTCGCACAGCAGCCGCCATACCAGTGACAAGTCACTCCGCACTGCCAGTTCATAGCCAAATCCCCCTTCCTCTGCCAGGTCATAAGAATGCTTCAGCAGCTCCAGGATTTTCTGATGGCGGGGCAAAGCAGGATAAAAAGCCATGGCCTCCAGAGACTTACACTGCAGGATTGGGGACACATATTTCTGCTCAAAGATACTTTTATACCCTCCGGAAATCAGGCCCGCATCAAAAATCTGGTTAAGAGATACAGGAACGGGGCCTTCTATTGCTTCTTTATAGTGGAGGATATTTGAATTTATGAATGCCGCCTCACCTGGCCCCAGCAGGTATGTATGGTTATTTGTGTACAGCTTCACACTTCCCTGAAGAAGGAGCATGAATTCTACATCAGGATGCCAGTGCCATGGCACGCTGCCGCCGGTGTAGATACTGTATGATTCGTAAAATGCCGTAAAGGGAAAGAAAGAATTTTCCCGGGGAAGCAGTTCTTCCATTTTTTCATTCATCTTCAGTGAAGTTGCGATCATCCTGCTGTGCTCCTTTTCCGGAAAGCCTTAAAACTGGCGTTATAATTATGACAAATGGCGTAATTATGATTTTTTCTGCTGCGTCCTTACATTATAATACATAAAAACACTTTATATCAACTATTATAAGGATTTGGGGAGAGGGAAAAGTGACAGAGAAAACAAAACGTTTAGTAATGAGTACGATGGGAGTGCTGATTGCCGGATTCAGTGTAGGAATATTAAAAAGGGCGGAATTGGGCGTAGACCCTTTCCAGGCTTTTATGAGCGGCCTGGATTTTGCAGTCCCGCTTAAGTTTGGAACGCTTTATGTACTGCTCAGCCTGATTCTGCTCACCTTCAGCTTTATAGCAGATAAGCATTACATCGGCCCCGGAACATTTGTGACCCTGCTTTTTCAGGGATATGTGATTGACTTCTCCCGGAAATTCTTCTATGGGCTGTTCCCTGTGCTTTCACTGCCGGGAAGGGTTTTATTTCTTATGATCGGCATATGTATTCTATGCCTTGCTTCATCTTTATACATTACTGCAAATCTGGGAGTTTCCACATATGACGCCATCTCCCTTATTATTGCATATACGTGGAAGAAGGGGAAGTTTAAATATAACCGTATCATTACTGACCTGGTCTGTGTATGCCTGGGCAGCGCACTGTATCTTGCTTCGGGAGGTAAGCTCTCAGGGCTGGCAGCCATGGTAGGGGCCGGCACTATTATTACGGCATTTTTTATGGGACCGCTTATTGACTTTTTGAACATTCATGTAAGCCGGCCTGTTTTGGCATCGGGTATGGCGAAAGGTAAAAATTATGAAAGAGGATAAACAGAAAATAAAAGGCAGATTCCACATATATAAGCTGTACATCTGGAAAAAGATAAGAGATTCCAGGATCAGGACAAAGCTTTATGCCTATCTGGCCCTGTCTGCTGTTGTATGCAGCGTTGCCATAGGGAGCATGAGCTATATGAGCATGAGGAAGGCTCTGACCCTGAATGCCCAGGATTCTGCTGTCAGTCTCATGAAACAGATAGGGACGAGAATGGATGAGAGGGTCTATGATTTTCAGGATGCCTCCTATTCGCTGTCCCATAAAAAAGAGATCATGGCAATTCTGGACGGCACAGATGAGGAAGGGAACAAGTGGAACCATACGTTAGATGAGGCTGCATTTAACAGCAGCATGTTTATGTATAATATACTTTATAAATATTCTGATTTTGCTGTTATGGAATCCGGGTCCGGGGAGGTTTATGTATACAATCAGGTGCTGGCAGATGAGAAGATAGGAAAAGCGAAGGCAAAAGAGGTGCTGGATCTGTTCCGGGATGAGGTGAGCGGAACAAGCCCTGTTAAATGGACACAGAGGAACGGGCAGGTCTATTTTATCAGGCGGATGACTCCCCTTAACAGCAGCCAGAAGACAGAGGACAAGGGGATCATAATATTTGCCGTCTCTGACAGTTTTTTTGACTGCGGTGATGACGCCAATCCCTTTGTGGAGAATAAAAATATTGTAGTGGCAGGCTCTGACGGACTGATCTACAGGAATAATGAACTGGAGCTTAAAGAAGAGGATCTGCAGTATTATCTGTCTTATGAACAGGGGAAATACTATATTTATACGACCACGAAGAGGATAGCTGAAGAGCAGTATCTGGCAATTCCGCTGAGAACAGTGAAGTACCAGTGGAATATTATGTGTTTTATACCATATTCAGTTATAATGGAAAAAGCGAATCAGGTGATCCCAAAGGTGATCGTGACAATGCTGGTGATACTGTGCGTGGGAATGGCTGCGGCATATGCCCTGTACAGGATGATAGAAAAGAACCTGAAGATCATCGAGACTGGAATGCGCCAGTATGAGACAGGAAATTATTCCAAGGTGCTCTCTCCTGCATCTTACGATGAGATTGGCATGCTTATCCTGCAGTTTAACCATATGGGACTTAAAATAAATGAGCTGAATGAGCTGGCAAGAAGGGATCAGGAAGAAAAACAGGAGCTCCAGTATCAGGTGATGGAGGCACAGATCAATCCCCATTTTCTTTACAATACTCTGGGTTCCCTGAAATGGCTGGCCTATGAGAAGGAGCAGGAGGAAATAGCCAGGCTGGCGGACGCCCTGATAAATCTGCTGCGGTTTACTGTGAAAAATGCAAATAAGTTCATATATTTCAGGGATGAGATAGATTACATCAAAAATTATGTCTATATACAGAAGCAGAGATATGAGGATGCTTTTACAGTAGAATATGACGTTACAAAGGAAGCCGGGGAGTTTAGTATTATCGGTTTTATCCTGCAGCCCTTTATTGAAAACAGTATCCTTCACGGACTGGATAACTCCAGGAACGACGGGGTGATACGTATAGAGGGGGAAGTGCTGGAGGACAGGCTTCATATCACCATAAAGGATAACGGCATGGGGATGCCAAAGGAAAAATTAGTTGACTTGCGCAGAAAGATGCAGGAAAATAAAACTGAAAAGTATAAAGGCTTTAATGGGATCGGGATTATAAATATCATACAGCGGCTGAAGATGATTTATCAGGAAGGCTTTATCTATGAGATCGACAGCATTCCAGGGAAGGGAACAACAGTGACTATGATCATCCCGGGAAAGGTAAGAGAAGATGAAAAAACGTGTATTGATTGTGGAGGATGATAAGTTTTTCCGTTTTGCTATAAAAAAGTTTGTAGACTGGGAGAGCCATGGGTTTGAAATAGCAGGGGAGGCTGTGCATGGAGCAGCAGCCCTGGAATTTGTAGAATCACAGCCCGTGGAGGTGGTAGTTACAGATATGAGTATGCCGGTCATGAACGGGATTGAACTGACTGCTATGCTCAGAGAGAAGCATCCGGATATTTTGATCATTGCCCTTTCAGCATACGATGACTTTGAATTCGTAAAAGAGTCCCTGAAGCTGGGCGCCAGTGACTATATACTGAAGCAGGATATAGAAAAAGAAGACATCGGAGAAATAATCAGCAGTTCCTGGAATAAGCATATGGCCGGCCTTGCAAAGGAAGGGTGGCTTCAGGAGGAGATACTTAAATTCTTAAAGGGCGGAAAACTGGAAGAAAGGGCCGGCAGATTCCTGGATCTGAGTCTGGACGGCAGCAGGGGAGGCTGCCTGTTTGCTGTCAGGAATCTGGATCAGGAGTGGAAAGGCAGCTTTGGCAGTAAGAACTGCTGGCTGGAGGAGAGTCTGCTTGAGCTTCATGAGAAAGAGTGGAATATACTTCTTGTACCGGCAAAAGCGGAGCACAGTATAAAGAAACAGATAGAATACAGGTACAGCCTGTGTGCCAGAATAGAAAGTTTGTTAAAGGGAGAAGACTATCTGGCAGGATGCAGCAGTTTGTGCACAGAGACGGCACAGCTGCCGGAGAGTTACGCGCAGGCCCGGAAAGCCGCTGTGACAGGAAGCTTTTTACAAAGGACTAAAGTACTCTCCTGGGATGACATAAAGGACGGTTATGAGGGCCGGACACTGGACTATATGGAAAAAGAAGAGTCATATAAGGACATCTGCAGTCTGGAGACGGCTCTTAAGGCCTTAGGTGGGCTGACAGAGAAGATGCGGGACCTGATGCCGGATGAGGAGCACCAGCAGAGGAACTGCCTGCTGCTACTGAATGCCGCGGCACGGAATCTGAATTATCCTATCAGCAATCTGGAGTTTGCCAGGATGAAGGAGCATATGGCTGAAATGGTGCGTCTGGATGACCTGGTCAGGTTAACGGGTGAGTATCTGGAACAGATATTTAATAAAAGCAGGAACGGTCTGCTCCATTCCAGTGTGGCAGCAGGGATACAGTTCATGCGGCAGAACTACGGCAGGGATATCTGCCTGCATGAGATAGCGGAACACGCTGCATTAAATGAAAGCTACTTCTCGAACCTGTTTAATAAGGAGACGGGCCAGAGCATCACAGAGTATCTGAATAAGATCCGCATTGAGAAAGCGAAGGAGCTGATCGCCCGGACAAATCTGAAAAATTATGAGATAGCAGAGCGGGTGGGAATAATGAATGCTTCCTATTTCAGTACGATATTTAAAAAGGAGACAGGGCTGACGGTTCAGGAATACAGACAGAGATTACCTAAAAATCTAGAATAAAATCTAAAAAAATTGAATACTCCGGGGAAAATCTTATTTGGAGCTTATAAAAGATCATGGCGTTTTTAAAAAATGCCATGATTTTTTAAAGAAAGCCAAAAAATCATGAAGGAAGAAAAACGTGAAAAAGGATAGAATAGGTTTATCAAGAAACGAAGCACAAGTCAAAAGTACAAGGAGGAAATCATGAAGAGGAAGTATTTATCAATTATTATGGCATGCGGGCTGGTATTGGGACTGGCAGGAGGCAGCAGCGCCACTGTGGCTGCCGCAGACAAATCTGAGGACAAAGAAACTGTGGATGCAAAGGACGTATCTAATGCAGAAAGTGAGCAGGTCATCCTGGAATTCATAAATGGATCATCTGAAGAACAGTATGTGGCATGGCTGGATGAAATTATTGCTAATTTTGAGGAAGCAAACCCAAACGTCAAGGTAGAGGTACAGAGGGTGTCCATTGACAGCTTCAACCAGACTGTCATGACAAGATTTGCTGCGGGTGACGTTCCGGATCTTTTTACATTTTCAGAAAATGATATTGATGATATGGTGCCAAGCGGCTATGTCATGGACCTGAGTGAAAGCAAGAATGTGGCTAATTATGCGGAGGGCATGCTGGACAGCCTCTCACTTGACGGAAAAGTGTACGCCCTTCCTATAAGTAATGATTTTATGTGTGTTACATACAACAAAACAGTTTTTGAAGACGCGGGGATCACAGAAGTTCCTGATACCTGGAGCGGATTTCTGGAGGTCTGCCAGAAGCTGCAGGATGCAGGTGTGGTTCCGATCGCATCAGGATTCTCTGAACAGTGGGTGGTCAACGGCACATCACAGACCACATATTGTGCAGAGGTGCTGGGGAACGGAGGTCCTGCCCTCTCTGAAATGGTAGACAGGACATATAAGTTTTCAGAGGTAGAACAGTGGAGAGAGTTTTTTGCCAAGCTTCAGGGAATCTACCCGTTTATGAACAATGACCCGTTCGGAACAGACCAGAACACCTGCTATTCTATGCTGGCAAATGGAGAAGCAGCTATGATCTTAAACGGTACATGGACCATCACCAATTCAATAGCCATGAATCCTGACGGAGACTTTGGTATCTTTGCGCTGCCGGTATCCGAGGATCCGGAGGAGAATAAGATGCCTATGTGCCCGCCGGCCGGAGGCTTTGCCGTGAGCGCTGAGACAACACATAAAGAAGAAGCGCTCAGTTTCCTGGAATACCTTACCTCACCTGAATCAGCCTCCCTTTATGCTGAAAAAGGCGCCGGGATCCCTATTGTGCAGGGTGTTGACACTTCCAGCCTGACCGGAGGCTTCAAGGATGCAGCTGATATCATGAACAGCGGTGATGTGCAGATCATCTCTTCCAAGAGCTTCCCGAGCGCAAATGAAGATTCCTTCATCAATAATATCTCAACCTTTTTCTTAGATGACTGTGAAGATATTGACGGAGCGCTGGAGAGTCTGGACGAAGAATTTGACAACCTGGCAAAATAAATAATTGCTGCTGATCATGCAGCAGATAAATAGCGGGCAATTAGCTGCGCGGTGCAGGAAATGGTGCACCGCGCATCCTTAAAGAAAGGACAGTTATGAAACAATTAAAGAAAAGAATGGGATATTTCGTATTTTTGATTCCCTCCCTGATCCTGTTTACATTCTGCGTGATCTACCCGTTTTTTTCCGGGATCCATCTGGCATTCACGGACTGGGACGGTATTGCCAGGTCTTATGATTACGTGGGCATAGATAATTTTATCAGGCTGTTTTCAGACAAAAAGGTAGTAGCGCCAATTCAGAATACAGTGATATACGGTGTGGCTGTAACGGCCATCAACAATGTGCTGGCCCTGTCCCTTGCGATCATACTCAGCAAAAAGCTGAAAGGGAAAGCCTTTTTTAAGACGAGCTTTTTTATCCCTCTGGCCATCAGCGCAGTCCTGGCTTCCTTTGTATGGAAATATATTGATTCCAATATGTTCTCCATGGTGCTGGGAAAATCCCTGCTGGGCAGCCGCAGGACTGTGCTGACGGGCATCATTATCATATCCCTGTGGAATAATCTTGGCTCAAATGTCATGATCTATATGGCTGGCCTCACAGGCATACCAAAAGACTATATGGAAGCCGCAATGATAGACGGCGCAAACAGCAGGAAAAGATTCTGGAATGTCACGGTCCCCATGCTGATGCCATCTTTTACGATCTGCATTACTCTTACCCTGACATCCTCCCTCAGAGAGTTCGGAACAGTCCTTGCAGCCACAGGGGGAGGTCCGGCAGGTTCCTCAGAGACAGTGGCAATACTGATCTACAATTATATGTTTAAGTACTCCAGGGCTGGATATGCACAAGCTGTATCACTTGTATTCATGGCATTTCTGGTGATTATAGGCCTTGCATTGACAAAGTTTTTCAGAAGTAAGGAGATAGAAGCGTGATGAAACAGGATAGAGTCAATTTTATTGGAAAAATATTTCTGGCAGTCTTAACTGTTATCTTTCTCTGGCCGTTTTTTATCTGCCTGCTGATGTCAGTGAAATCAAAGCAGGAGACATCTCTTGGGATCTTGTCTCTTCCGGAAATGATACATTGGGAGAATTTCAGCGCGGCCATGGAGAAGGCAAATATTCTGGTCTCCATGAAGAACAGCATTATTATTACCCTGTGCAGCGTGGTTATCATAGTACTTGTGGCTTCTACTGCGGCCTACGCGATAGGGAGGCAGTACAACAGGAAGTTTTACCGTTTCTATGAGACGCTGCTTGTCAGTTCCATGATGCTGCCCTTTCAGGTCATTATGATTCCTGTCTACAGGATGTATAAGGGGATGAACCTGTTAAATACAAGGTCAGGCGCCATCATCATGATAGCCGGGCTGGCCATTGCCTATTCTACTGTGATGATAATCGGGTTTGTCAGGGCTATACCCATGGAACTTGAGGAGGCAGCTGAGATAGAGGGGGCCGGGAGGTTCAGGATATTCTTCAGGATCATCTTCCCGCTGCTCAAGCCCATTCTGGCTACAGTGGCTACACTGCAGTTCCTGGGCGTATGGAATGAATTCAACGTGTCTATCCTGCTGCTGCAGAATGAAGCTATAAAGACGATACCCATGCAGCAGTATGTGTTTTTCGGAGCATACGGGGCTGACTATAACACTGCATTTGCTGCAGCTGTCATCACCATGATCCCGGTAATTATCATATTCCTGATCCTGCAGAAGCAGGTGGTGGCAGGTATGACAGCCGGGGCTGTGAAGGGTTAGCGCAGTTTATAAGAAATAATTATAAAAAATTTGGAGGCAGGAAAATGAATCCGATATTACCGCTGCATTATTCAGCGCCGGACGGCGAGCCGCATGTGTGGGCATCTGATCCGGACACACTTTATCTGTATGCATCAAATGACCGCACAGGCGGATTTGGTATGGACCCCTGGCAGCATGTGTGGTCTACAAAAGACCTGCAGGACTGGACGGAACACAGACCGGGATTCGATGCACGCCAGGCTGTGGATTTTGAAGATGTTCAGCTGCTGCCGGCCAGCGACTGTGCGGAAAAGGACGGCAGATATTATTATTATTTTACGGCAGCTGGAAAACAGTGTGTTGCCTTCTCGGACAGACCGGAAGGCCCGTTCCTGAATGCCCGGCCCATAGAAGGGACGGACTTTCCGTCCTGCGGGGACCCGGCAGTGTTCGTGGACGATGACGGCAGCGCATACCTCTATTGGGGACAGTTCTCCTTAAGGGGCTGCAGGCTCAAGGACAATATGTACGAGCTGGAAGAAGAGACTCATGATACTATGCTCATCACAGAGGACGGGCATGGTTTTCATGAGGGCAGCTCTATGAGGAAACGTGGTGATACTTATTACCTGATTTACTGTGACACGGACAGGGGCGCCGCTACCTGCCTCAGCTACGCTGTCAGTAAATCCCCATTGGGTCCGTTTGAAAAACGGGGAGTTATTATTGACAATGCAGACTGCGACCTGGCTTCCTGGAATAACCATGGCTCTATCGTATGCTTTCATGATAAATGGTATATCGTTTATCACAGGGCATGTTTTGGTATCGAGATGGGAGGCAGGAAGGCATGTATAGAACCCATCCAGTTTGATGAGAACGGAGATATCGCAGAAGTGAAGATGACTACCCAGGGCGCAGAAGGTCCCATCGATGCACTCAGGAGGATGGATGCTTACCGTGCCTGCTGCTTCCACAGGGAATCCCTGAGTATCCATGAAAGAAGCGAGTGTGATAATTTCTTCTGGAAAGTGCCTGTGACAGGGTGGCGGCGGACAATGCTGGACAACAGGATGAAGGGCGCCAGAGACGTGGGGGTGAGGTCTGCACACTACGTTGAAAACGGAGTACATAAGGAGTATCTGACTAAATTTACAAGCGGCGATGCTGCAGTTTACCGTTATCTGGATTTTAAAGACGGAGTCAGCAGGTTTACGTGCTCTGCATCCAACTACTTGTCATCAGCAAAACTGGAGATCCATATAGACGGCCCGGACGGTCCCTGCATCGGGGTGTGCCGGATCAAGGATACAAACGGATTCGGCCCGTGGAACTGGAGGACATTTACATGTGAGGTAGAGCCTGTAAAAGGAGTCCATGAAGTATGCTTAAAAACTTATCCGGATAATCAGTTCGGCGGATGGCTGTGCGACCTGGAATGGTTCCGGTTTGAACGGGGACAGGAAGAGAGCCGGAATGTATGAGGGGGATGGAAAAATGAACAATTTTCAGCTGCAGGTAAGAGGATACCGGGATAATATAGGCGTGGAGCGCGTCAGGCCTGTATTTGTGTGGAAGGCTCCGGTTAAATACAAACAGTTTACCATAGAGATGGCTAGAGATGAGCAATTTAAGGATATTATATTTTTGCGGGACACCCATGAGTGCTTCTGTGCTTATGACAGTGCCATGCTCAAGGCGGAAACTGTGTATTATATCAGGGTGCGCAGCGGCATGGGTGAATGGAGCCAGTCGTTTTTTGCCACAGGAGATTAGAGGAGTATTATGGCTTTTAATGATTTTTTACAAAACAGGAAGGGTGAGCCGGTCTTCCTGACCGGCCTGCAGTGCCACAACTCATCCAGCGGCACAGAGATGATTGACAGGACCATCAGTGCGGTCAGGCTATACGGCGGGAATCTCATAGAAGCGCCTGTATACTGGTGTGATATAGAACCGGAGAAGGATGTCTATGATATGAGCCTTGTCAGATCACTTGCGGATAAGGCTAAGGAAGCCGGGTTATACCTGATTCCCCTGTGGTTTGGAGCTAGCAAGAACGGCCTGTTTACATATGCGCCGGAATATATAAAAAGAAATCCTGAGGTCTACAGGCTGGCCAGAAACTTTGCAGGCATTCCTGTGGAATCTCTCAGCCCTCACTGCAGGGCCACCCTTGAACGGGATAAGAAGGCTTTTGCCAGGGTAATGGAATTTCTGGCGGAGTATGATAAAGACGGCACTGTGATAGCAGTCCAGGTGGAGAATGAAGTGGGGCTGGTACATACTGACAGGGACTATTCAGAGGAGGCGGAATATGAGTACAGACAGCCTGTGCCTGAAAACCTTTGGAATGTGGTTCTTGAAGACAGCGGCCGGGAGGTATCATGTCCCGCGGGACAGAACAGGAGGCATTCATGGGCTGATATATTCGGCAGACATGCAAATGAGGCATTCTGTGCATGGAAGCATGCGTCGTATATACAGGAGATGACAGAGGCAGGCAAGGAAAAATTCCAGGTTCCGTATCTGATGAATGTTTCTATAGAGATCAATGAGTGTGAGGCGCCGGCCCTGTGTTATGTGTCAGGAGGGCCTGTGTCAAGGGTGATGGATATCTGGAAGATCACAGCACCCGGGATCACCCTCTTTGGACCGGACATCTACCTGCCGGCTGAGCGGGATTACAGAAAGGCATGCAGGGCATACGCCAGGCCGGACAATCCCCTGTTTATTCCGGAAACGCTAAACGGAGGCGTGGGTGCAGCCATGAACATACTTATCGCAGCAGCTGAATATGGAGCCATCGGTATCTGCTGTTTTGGAGCGGAGAGCGGCATTGCAGGCGGAAAGCTGCTTCCTGAAGCAAGAGAAGCGGCAATGTCTATGAATATATTGTCTTCACTGGCGCCTCTGCTGATAAAATACAGGGGCACAGGACGTGTACACGCCGTCACACAGGCAGAATTCTCCCAGTGGCAGTATATCAAAACAGAAGAATATCATATAGCAGCCAGATTCCTGAGCAATGATCCAAAGCCCCAGCACTACTTTGGCTCCAGGATCAATCTGAATGCCCCGGAAAATGGATCCTGCATGACATGCAGGGGAAGATGCCTGATCATAGACTGCGGACAGGGGGAATTTTATCTGGCAGGCGCTGGAGTGTGCTTCTCTTTTTTGAGAAGGCCGGAGATAGAGGATAGGATTCCATATGCACATCTGACCTCCTGTCTGTCAGGACAGCTCAATTTCCTTTCCATAGAGGAAGGCCACTTTGACGGGAATACGTGGGTGTGCGAATATAAGCGGAATGGCGATGAAGCAAATTATCAGCTGTACGTGCATGAGGGCAGTGTGATACGAGTCAGGCTAAATACTGATATAAAGTGGGAATAGATAGAAAACAGTTGACATAGAATGATATCTATGAAAAAATAATAATAAATTATATAAAATACTCCTGTTAGTCACAGAAATTGATAAGTTACATCGTATTGGAGGGCACAAAATTTGGAGAGCAGGATTAAGATCCACAGGGAGAATTATGAGTATCTGCCAAAGAGATTTGTGGATAAAATAGATGCTGATATTGATTATATTGTCAAAGCAGATATACCGGGACTGAAAGGCGTATATCTTTTTGGCAGCTGTGCACGCGGGGAATTAAAAAGTACAAGTGATGTAGATATGCTGATAATTACAGAGAAAAAGTTGGAAGACAGGATGCTGGCTTCAGATATCAGATGGACATTGGCCGAAAGTAAGTGCGGCATCAGCACTGATCTTGTATATATGAATGAAGAGTCTGTTGAAGAAGACACTGTATTTAAGAAGGCTGTGAGACGTGACAGGAAAATAATCCTGGAGGTGATGTGATGATCAAAAATAGTTATCTGGATATTGCGGAAAATGATTTAAGATATCTGGAGTCAGTTCTTGAGACTGGCAGTACTTTTTATAATCAAATGTCTGTGCAATGCCAGCAGGTGGCAGAAAAGTTTCTGAAAGGATATGTTGACAGGCTATTTTTAAATGAGGATGTATCAGATTTATTAAGAAAACATAACATGAAAAAAATTGCAGCAAAACTGAATCAGCTGGACCCGGATTTGAATCTGGATACGATAGGGCTTGCATATCTTACAGATTTTTACTATGATGCAAGGTATCCGGGTGATGATTTTTACACAGTTACAAAGGAAGAATTTGATAAGTGTTTATCCATTATGTACGATACAGTGGAGAAGCTGAAAAAATTGAAATACTAGCATAGGCAAGGGGCCGTGTGGATGCATGAGAAAATGCACCCGCATGGCTCTTTTTTTGTTCTGTATTGTTCTGTGATTAGAAGCCTGCGGCACTCTGTCCGGGGAATAAAAACCAGGGGCAATATAGTGTTATTTTTCAGCAAGATACAGGGATGTAATGGCAAAATAGTATGCTAGAATTAAATTATGAATTGCAACGGAGGCGTAAAACAGGAGGATATTTCATTATTGGGAGGTAAAACAGATGAAGAAAAAAGCATTAAGTATTTTGTTGTGCAGTATCATGGCATTTGGATGTCTGGCAGGATGCGGAGATTCTGCGCAGAAAAAGGAAACAGAAAAAAATACTGCTGAGACTGAAGCTGAAACAGCAGCCAAGGAGGAGACGGAAGCGGCCAAGACTAAGGCAGGGGGGCCTGAGCTTACATTGATGATAACAAATTCTACGGATCCCTGGGCTGAAACTGTAAAAGAGATGGTGGAAAAGAAGTTTCCTGATTACAGTCTCACATTTAAAAACTGGGATGAACCAACTGTAGAGCAGACAGTTAAGACAGCCTTTGCAGCCGATCAGGCTATGGATGTTGTTATGTACTGGCCTACATATATGAAGAAATTCGAAGGCACAGGCATCCCAATGGATCTGACGGAGTATATGGAAGCGGATACGGAGTGGAAGGAAGGCTTTACGGACGGTATTCTGGAAGTGGGAAAGACAAAAGAAGGACTTCTGGCAATTCCGAATACAACAAACTATCCTATGCTCCAGGTGAATAAGAAGCTGTTTGAAGATGCAGGCGTGGAATTTAAAGATGTCATGACATGGGATGAATTCATGGCAGCCTGTGAAAAAATCAAGGCTTCAGGGAAGACGCCTGTAGCTGTACAGCAGGAGTGGGCTGGATGGTTTGTGCGCAACGCCCTGCTTCAGTGCTGGGACAATAAAGAAGAGCTGGATTCCTTCATAGCAGGCGAGGTTCCGTTCACGGATGAGAGAGTCAAGAATGCCATGGACAATATTGCTGATATGTATAACAGTGATTATGTGTATCCGGGCGGCAAGGAAGCCGTGACTACCTCCGCAGATGATGCTATGGCAGCCTTTATAAATGGAGATGCAGCAATTTTCTGTAATGTTGTGGCAAATGCCCAGTCTGTATCAGAGAAGGTAGGGGACAGATTTGAACTGGGCGTGATCAGCTGGCCAAGCATGGCGAAAACAGATGATATGAATAATCTTCTGGGATCAGCCGGCGGCTATATGATCATGTCAAATACGAAATATCCTGATGAAGCAGTGGAAATCCTGAAATACCTTACAGGTACGGAGGTACTGCAGGCAATGGCTGACCAGGGATCGATTGTGGCTAATAAAAATGTGACTTCAGATGATGCAAACTATCAGCTGTACAGCAGGGATGCGGATAAAGTATATCCGGATGAGGTGATCAATCTTTCTTCTGAAATATTTGATAATCTTGTTTATAATGAGCCCGCTAATTACCTCTTTAATGGAGAGTCAGCATTAGATGAACTGGAAGCACTGAGGGAGGCTGCGGCAGCAAAATAGAGCAGCCTGATGTTAAAAGCAGACGGGGACGGGGAGGATTCTTCCGTCCCTGTTTTGAATTAGGAGGTACTGCGTGAAGAATAGGAAAAAACAATCAGGTGTAAACCGGAAAGTAGTCATCGCGGGGCTTTTTTTCATGCTTCCCGCATTTGTGGTGATACTTATCACCATACTGATCCCTTTAATATGGAACATATACCTATCCTTTTGTGACTGGAAGGGCGGCGGGAGCATCTCTTTTGTAGGGATGCAGAATTATATCCAGTCATTCACCACAGCTGCAACAAGAGATGCCATTCTGCATTCTGTATTTATTGGAATCATTTCCACACTAGTATCAGTCGTGCTGGGGGTTCTGCTGGCTCTTGCCCTGTACAGGATCCAGGGAAGGCTGGGGGGAGTTGCCAGAGTCATCTTTTACAGCCCGAGTATGATGCCCATGACAGTACTGGGCCTGCTTTTTACATTTATATTTGCCGCGTCGGACAAGGGACTGCTCAATGCCCTCCTGGGGGCCATGGGGCTGGGAACCCTGCAGCATGCCTGGCTGTCTGATAAGGGGACGGTGCTGTGGGTGATCGCAATGATACAGGGCTGGAGGGCCAGCGGCACGATCATGATGCTCAGCTATACTGCCATGCTGAATATCCCCCACTCGCTTTTTGAAAGTGCAGAGCTGGAGGGATGCAATTTCAGGAAAAAGGCATGTCATATCATACTGCCGCTGATCAAGCCCACTGTACGTCTTGCCCTGTCCATGACGCTTGTTTGGGCTTTTAAGACATATGACCTTGTATGGACCATGACAAAGGGCGGTCCGGCAAATATGTCTATGACTGCCCCTATTATGATGATCAAGACAGGCTTCTCTTATAATCAGTACGGATATGCCGCTGCCATCGGAATGATCTCTACTGTTTTGATCGGCATCTGTATCCTTTCAGGCAGATTTATACTAAGGGGGGAAAGCTATGAATATTAAGACGAAAAAGAAAATTCCCGCCGGGTATATCCTGCTGTGCCTTGCAGTAGTCCTCTGTCTTGCAGTATACATATTTCCCGTAGCATTTGCGGCAATAACATCGCTGAAATCCACAGATGAATTCTATGCCAGCATATGGGCGCTTCCAAAAGAATTTCTCGTCAGCAACTATGCAAAGGCTTTCAGTGTTGGAAAAATAGGCACATATATGATGAACAGCGTGATCATCAGCGCGGCATCCCTGGTGAGCATCCAGGTTCTGGCCCTGCTGGCTGCCTATGCGCTGTCAAGGCTTAAGATCCCCCATGTGGAGATATTTCTTATGGCTCTCCTGCTGATGCAGGTGCTGCCTACAGAGTCCATGATCATCCCGCTGTATATAATCGTGTCAAAGCTGCATCTTTTAAATATTCCTTACATCTCTACGATACTGGGATATGTAGGATGGTCCCTTCCTGGTACTATTATTATACTGAAGAATTTCTTCGACACAGTGCCCTCTGATCTGCTGGAGGCTGCCAGGATAGACGGGAGCGGTGAGCTGAATACTATGGGACGGATCATACTGCCTCTGATGAAAGGGCCTATGGTGACATGCCTGATCATGAATTTTACATATGTATGGGGGGAACTGATGTGGGCCCAGGTAACTACGCTGTTGACAGACAAGGGAGTGACGATCACGGTAGGACTCCTAAACTTCCAGGGGCAGTACGGGACAAACTGGCCGCTTCTCACCGCGGCGATCGTAATGATCTTAGTGCCGCTGATAGTGATCTTTGTAGTGCTGCAGAAATATTTTGTGGCAGGACTGACGGCAGGAGGAGTAAAAGGATAGAATGGAGAATACAGAAAATATGGAAAATTTCCAAAAAATCAAAGAATTATTTGCAGAACCCACGTCCAGATACAGGACGGCCCCTCTGTGGGTATGGAATTCTGATATGACAGATTCAGAGATAGAAAAGTCCTTAACGGAACTGAAGACACACGGTTTCGGGGGCGCCTTTGTCCATCCAAGGCCGGGCATGCGCGTATCTTATATGGATGAGAACTGGTTCCGGGTCTGGGGAAAAGCATTAAAGAAGGCAAAAGAACTGGGACTCAAGCTGAATATATATGATGAGAACTCTTATCCATCAGGCTTTGGAGGAGGTCATGTGTCTGCCCAGCTTCCTGACTGCCTGGCAGAATCTGTGGGATACAGGGTGGTTTCTGCAGATGAGATGGATTATACAGATGAAGAAGAGTCCTGGATGGGAAATAAGAAAACAATTGCTGTATATGCCTGCGACAGGAAAGACGGCAGGATGAGTCTTACCCGGGAGGTGACGGATCTGCCGAGGAGCAGATGGAGGGGGACTGGCAGTTACTTTGCCATTCTGGAGCATCAGCCCTCCCAGACAGAGGGGTGGCTGGCGGGCTTTGCAAATGTGGATCTGCTGAGACCGGAGGTGACAAAGAAATTTCTGGAGATAGTATACGATGGGTATGCCAGCCATTTTCAGGAGGATTTTGGAGATACCATCCAGGCCATTTTCACGGATGAACCGTCCCTTCCGGGCAGCTCAGTTTACGGGCGTGACGGTGCAGTCAATATCCCAGTGAATCACTGGTTTGGATATGAGTTCCAAAAGAGGAAGGGGTATGACCTGATGGGATGCCTTCCTGCTCTGTTTGAAGACTGGGATAACCTGGACAATGAAAAGATCAGGCATGATTATTATGAGGTAGCCCAGGAGTTATGGGCTGAAAATTATCTGACACCCGTGCAGGAATGGTGCCGCAGACATCATCTGCCGTTCACGGGTCATTTTATGGAGGATGGCTGGCCTAAGCCTTTCTATGATGTGGTATCGCCGAGTGTGATGTCCAGCTATGAATATCAGGACTGGCCGGGAATTGACCTGCTCCAGTCAGGCAGGCTTAAAGGCCAGGCCAGCGAAGTGCAGCAGATCAGTATGCTGGAGGTCATGAGCGCAGCCCACCAGTTTGGCAAGGAGAGGGTATTCTGTGAGGCATATGGAGCGGGAGGATACGATTCAGGTCTGGAGGATTATAAAAGAATAGGGGATTATCTGCTGGTCAACGGAGTGAACTTTATTAACGAACATCTGAGTTACACCTCATATATCGGCGCCAGGAAGCGTGACCATCCCCAATCCTTTGACTGGAGGCAGCCATGGTGGGATGAATATACAGAGCTGAATGATTATCTGGGACGTCTGTCAGCAGTCTTAAGCCAGGGAGAGACAAGAGAGAGGATACTTGTGTTAAATCCCACGATGACAGGCTATCTCTATCCAAGGAACAAGGATACTTCTCAGCTGGTCCACAATAAGATAGCACAGGAGCCGGACACAACAGGCTACCTGCAGATGATACAGGATTTCCGCCGTCTGCAGTGGGATATCAGCCTGGGTGATGAGGTTATTATGAAACGTCACGGGAAGGCAGAGAAAGGAAAGTTGAGGATTGTAAGACAGGAATATGACACGGTCATCCTCCATAAATGTATGGGCAACATGCTTCCCTCTACGCTGCAGCTGCTCTCAGACTATATGGAGCAGGGAGGTCTCGTTTTGAGTGTAGGAAAGCCTGGTCCCTGCGTGGCCGGAGTGAGGAAAAAGGAGGAGTACGAAAAGCTCACTCTGTCCCCTGGATTTATGGAATTTAAGGATGAGCAGGAAATGCTCAGTTATCTGAAACATGTAAGGAAACCATACTTTACTACAGACAGAGAGCTGCCTGAGGGAGTAGAAAGTATAAGACGGATGCTGCCGGGAGGAAGAGAGCTGTATTTCATAGTAAATCACAGTACAAAAGATATATCGGTAAGAGCATTCTTTAACGGAAGAATGGCAGAGAACTGGGACCCGTGGACAGGCAGGATAAGCAGGCTGCCGCAGGAAGACTGCAATGGACAGATCAGTCTTTTGCTGGAATTGAAGGACGGAGGCTCTGTACTGCTCTGTATCTGTCAGGATGAGAGTCAGGCATGCTGCACGGATGGGGCATCTGAAACGGGTAAGGAGGCCGGAGCTGCCGGGTCAGAAGAAGAAAATAAAGTATGTGAAAACTGCGGTAGTTCTGCAGAAGAACTGCAGATAGGAAGCATCAGGGCAGAGGAGTGCAACGTGTGGCCTCTTGAATATTGTGACCTGTATATTGATGGTGAGATCTATCAGGACTGCTCTGCCATAGCGGCAGGAAATAAAGTATTTAAGAAAAGGGGATTCCTTGCAAATCCCTGGGATAATGAGGTACAGTTTAAGACGAGGACATATGAAAGGAATCAATTCTATACTGAGAACAGCGGATTTGCCGCTGTGTACCATTTTGAGGCCGCTCCGGGGTTCAGGCCCGGGAAGGTAAGCCTGGCGGTAGAGTATGGGAGCCGTTATGATATTACAGTGAATGGAAAGAAGCCTCAGCCTGCAGAGGGAGAATACTTTCTGGATGAGCTTATTAAGTCGTATGATATTGGCTGTCTTATACAGGAGGGCAGAAACGAGATCAGGATAGAAGCAGCTAAATTTGATGTGGAATTAGAAGTAGAGCCGGTGACCCTCAGAGGTGATTTCGGGGTATATGCGCGGGATGACTGCTGGGTGATGGATACACTGCGTCCTCTGGAGATGGGAAGCTGGAAAGGGCAGGGATATCCATTCTACTATGGCGCAGTCTTATATAAAGGAAAATATGACTATGACGGCAAGGGTGAGGTAAAGGTACATGTGGCTAAGGAAGAGGCGACTGCTGTCTCACTTCGTATAAACGGTGAGTATGCAGGGGCGCTCAACCTAAACGGGGAACAGGGAAAACTTATCACCTCCTTACTAAAGACAGGAGAAAACAAGCTGTCTGTCAGAGTCTGCGGCAGCATGAAAAACTGCCTGGGTCCCCATTTTGACCCTTCACGCCCACGCAGGACAGCCTGGCCGGATATGTGGAGAAGGGCGCTTAAGCAGGGCAGCCCCCGCCCGGAGGAATATGATCTGATCGATTATGGGATGACAAAGCCGATGATAATAGAAAGAGCATAATTAAACAGGCATTTAAAAAAGGTCTGCTGCCAGATTCGCAGCAGACCTTTTGAATATGGAAAAGGAGCATTGTTGCTTGTCACACGGCGGACAGCAACAGAGTATTTTCGATGAGATTAAAAGACAGAATATGGAATGTCCATCAGCTCTGCCACTTTTGAAAACAGGCCTGCATTATGGCCTGTGGACAGGGCAAAATGATGGGTAGGAGCCTCAGCAAACCAGCGGTCCATATACTGTACAGGTTTTTCGCTGAATCGGATATGTGTGGAGGTATTGCCGTTTAAAAGTATGGGTGCGTCAATAGCCTCACCCTCACTGATATTGAATTTCAGCCGTCCGTCCCCAGTCTGGGTGACACCCAGCGTGGTGACTGCACCCGGGCGAACCTTTGCCTCCACAGATACCCCGCTGCCCCGTTTGCCATGGTAAACGCCCATACCTCTTAGGATGGGCTTTCCTTTGGAGATGGCAAAGTGGAAGGGACCGTCATGGCCCAGTATCATTGTGTCACGGTTAAAATCAGCTGCCACGATCTCACAGAAGCTGCCGCCCCTTCCCAGGATGTCACAGATCTTCATAGCCAGGGCGGTTTTGATATCACCCTCCCCGGAGCAGGCTATACCCTGGGCGTTCAGAAGAGAGAAGCCTACAATAAAACCGCTCTGGACCTCCTCAAAGTGGTCGTCATGTCCGTGGTAATAATAGGATACACTGTCCAGGTCACGGTCCAGGACCATCTTTTCCTGTGCAGCGGCAACCCGGGCTGACCAGAGGAGCTGGTCCTGAGTGGGCTTTTTGGCGATAGGGTCAGAGGGAGAGTCACCTGATATCTGGAAGAAATCTTCTATCTGTTTCAGCTTAAGGTCAATATCCTCATCTGTCACAGAACCCAGGAAGGCATCCAGATCGCTCATCTCAAGGATTTCCACATGTATGCCTGTCTGAGCCTGCAGCATGGTGAGATCACTGTACATGTCCAGCATTCCGCTGTAGTAGCCACCAAGGAAACCAAAACGGGAATTCTGGAGAGTATGCCTGACCTGGGCGGCCTGGCACCATTCCCGGATCTGCGTCCATGCGTGGACAGCTTCCGGCCTGTCACAAGTCACTTCATCTGCTTTTGCAAAATCAGGTGTCTCAGGAAGGCCAAGCAGACCGTTTACAGCCCTGTAAGTGATGCCTGCCCTGTTAAAGGCATTTGATATCTCAGGGACAGGACAGCCTACACACTGGGCCAGCCAGCGGTCGGTCCCGGTGGTCTCGTAAGACATTTCAGCAGCAGGCTGGAGGTTTAGTATGATCACAGGAGCCCTGCAGATCTGGTGGATGGGAAGCAGACATGCGCTTGTGCAGTAGGTGGCGGAATGAGAGAAGATGATATCAACGTTGTTCCGGTTAAAGTATTCTCCGGCTTCCCGGCCTTTCTCCTCTGTGTCTGCCATTCCGAAATTGTATACTTCGCCCCAGGCCTGAAGCCGGCTGCAGATAAATCTGTTGTACCCCATCAGACAGTCATAGAGCCCCTCAAACTGATCCCAGTAGGCATGCAGCCCGGCGCTGTAAAACCCAATACGCGCTTTTTTAGTTTCTTTCAACTTTTGAAGTTCACTCATAGAAATAGCTCCTTTTCTTTATTGTGTAATCTGATTTATGAAGTAACTATAATATCATTATAAATGATACAGCAGAGAAAGCATCCCAGAATTTTGTTTAAAAGTAACAGTATATTGCTGTTGAAAAAACAAAGGAGGAAATGTATGAAAGAATATCTGGAAAGGGCTTCCTACACATGGAGTTCAGACTCTGTGCGTCTGATCAATACTCCGACACAGACGGCCCGAAGCAAGTTTTTTTATGTTCAGGAGGTGGGGTATTTTAAGACTGAACCTCCATATTTTACAGAAAGAGAAAATCTGAACAGCTATCTGATCGTTTATACGATCTCAGGGAGAGGCGTTCTGGAATATGGAGGCCAGAAATATCCGATCTATCCGGGTCAGGCATTTTATATCAATTGTATTCCCCATCAATACTATGCATGTATGGGAGGAGAACACTGGGAAATACTGTGGCTGCACTTTAATGGGGGAACGGCGAGGGGATACTATGAGGAATTCGTCAAAAACAGGTTTGCGCCTGTGCGGTTACAAGATACTTTTTTTATAGAGAGCACCATGCGCAGGATACTTTCACTGACCCAGAAGAAAGATATCCATTCAGAGCTGATATCTTCTAATCTGATCGTCAACCTTCTGACAGAACTTCTGATACGCAGCAGCAGTGAAAGCCTTTCTCTGTCGGCCATGCCTGATTATCTGAAGCATCTTCTGAAGGATCTGGAAAACCGCTTTCTGGAGCCATTTTCACTGGAAGAATATGCAGGCAGGATCGGACTGAGCAAATACCACCTGTCAAGGGAATTCCGGAAATATGTGGGGACTACCATGAATGAATACGTCATTACCATGCGCCTTAACTATGCCAAGGAGCTTCTGCGCTATTCCAAAGAATCAGTGGGGGAGATCGCGTATGCCTGCGGGATGAACCATGTCAGCCACTTTATCAACCTGTTCAGAGAGCGTGAGGGGATGACTCCGCTGAAATACAGGAAGGAGTGGAACGGGGTATGAAAGAGAGGGATTGTGACAAAAATGTAAGGTGAGGTATAAAAAATGTAAGAGAAAGCGATTTCATTTTTTACTCTGCTCCTTTATGATAATACTATAAGAGAAAGGGGTATGAAAAAATGAATACAGTGTTAAAAGTAGAAAATATTGATAAGTATTATGGAAATAAAGGAAGCCTCACAAAGGCCATAGACGGGATCAGCTTCCAGATTGAAAAGGGAGAGTTCGTGGGGATCATGGGCGCTTCAGGAAGCGGGAAGACTACACTTTTAAACTGCATCTCTACAATTGACAGGGTGACAGCCGGAAATATTTTTATAAATTCGAAAAATATTACCCAGCTCAAAGGAAATAAATTAAATAAGTTCAGAAGGGAAGAGTTAGGATTTATCTTTCAGGACTTTAATCTGCTGGATACGCTGACTGCCTATGAGAATATTGCGCTGGCGCTGACCATACAGAAGGTTCCCTCAGGACAGATCGATCCCAGGGTGCAGGATGCGGCAGCAAAACTGGGCATCACAGATATACTCTGGAAATATCCGTATCAGATGTCAGGCGGACAGAGACAGAGGGTGGCATGCGCCAGGGCGATCATCACAAACCCTCAGCTGATTTTGGCGGATGAGCCTACAGGGGCGCTGGATTCCAAATCGGCAAGAATGCTTCTGGAGAGCTTCAAAGCCCTGAACGAACAAAACAGTGCGACAATCCTCATGGTGACACACGATGCATTTACCGCCAGCTATGCAGGTAGGATACTTTTCATCAAGGACGGGCAGATATTTAATGAGCTGGTAAGAGGCAGGGACAGCCGGAAAGTGTTCTTTAACAAGATCATAGAAGTGGTAAGTCTTCTGGGAGGTGAGTTAAACGATGTTATTTAAGCTTTCTGTTAAAAATATGAAGAAAAGCTTTGGGGATTATACGATTTATTTCCTGACCCTGATCCTGGGTGTGGCTATCTTCTATGTGTTTAACTCCATGGATTCCCAGCAGGCTATGATGCAGCTCTCCGCATCTACAAAGGCTATAGTGGACCTGCTGCTTCAGATGCTTGGGGGCGTGTCGGTTTTCGTATCCATCATATTGGGATTTCTGATCGTATATGCAAATAACTTCCTGATCAAGAGAAGAAAAAAGGAATTTGGCATTTATATGACCCTTGGTATGGGAAAAGGCCAGATATCCAGGATACTTTTTCTGGAAACTATAATCGTGGGGATCATGTCACTGGCAGTGGGGCTTTTGATTGGAGTATTTGCTTCGCAGGGAATGTCAGTTGTAGTGGCAAAGATGTTTGAAGCTGATATGAGCCGGTATGAATTTGTTTTTTCAAAAGCGGCCTGCATTAAGACAATAGTTTATTTTGGGATCATGTATCTGGCAGTCATTCTTATGAACATGATCTCAATCTCTAAGCTCAATCTCATTGACCTGCTGACTGCTGTTAAGAAATCGGAGAGCATAAAGGTAAAGAATGCGGCTGTGTCTGTGATCGTTTTCCTGGCATCAATAGGAATGCTGGTTTATGCCTACTATAATGTAGCATACAAAACATCGTCTATCGGTCCCGGCAGTATAATGCTCATGATCGCAATAGGTTCCTTGGGGACATTTCTGTTCTTCTGGTCACTGGCGGGCTTCTTGCTGAAGCTGGTCCAGACCAGCAGGAAGACTTACTTTAAAGGCCTGAACATGTTTATCATGAGACAGATAAACAGTAAGATAAATACCATGGTGTTCTCTATGACGATCATCTGCCTGATGCTTTTTATGACAATAGGTGTGCTGTCCTCCGGTATGTCGCTCAATACTTCTGTAAAGGAAGGCCTGAAGGAAAACGCACCGGTTGATGTAAACTTGTGGATCCCCGTAAGGGAGGATGGAAAGACGGCAGCAGATATGATAGAAGAAGCCGGGTATTCCATGGATCATTTTAAACCTGATTATGCTCTGGTGACAGAATATGCCACCAATGAACTGACCCTCAAAGATACTTTGGGGTCTGCTGTAAAAGAAATGGAGGCCGCATACACGATGCTGGATGATAGTACGGCGGAATCGGTCATGAAGGTCTCGGAGTATAATAAAATCGCAGATATGTATGGCCAGCCCAAGATAGAAGTCGGGCAGAATGAATATGCTGTTATATGTAATTATGACAATATGAGGGTATGGCGGGACAAAGGCCTTGAACAGGGCACTAAGATAAGCCTTGGGGGAGTAGAGTATTTCCCCCATTATGATAAATGCCAGGATGGATTTATTAAAATGTCTGGTAATGCCACTAATTTTGGGATCATTGTGCTGCCTGACGAAGCAGTAAATGAAGCATGGAGTGTAAAGAGCCTGCTAATTGCCAATTACAGTGCAGATGACCAGCAGGGAAAGGAAAGCATGGAAGCAGAGCTTGCCGCCCTTGATTCCCCGGCAGCCGCGGAGATAGATGCGGTAACTAAAATAAGCCTCTATGAGGGATCCGTAGGCCTGGGCGCAATTGTAACATTTATAGCCATTTACCTGGGCGTGATCTTCCTTATTTCAAGCGCAGCGATCCTGGCGCTGAAAGAGCTTTCTGACAGTTCAGACAACAGGGAGAGATATGCAGTGCTGCGGCAGATTGGTACGGATGAGAAAATGATAAACAGGGCGCTGTTCACTCAGACAGCAATATTCTTCCTGATCCCGCTGGCCTTGGCTGCTGTCCATTCTATTTTCGGCATCAAATTTGTAAATGTGATCCTGGAATCAATGGGAGCTGAGAGCAGGGGAGAATCCATTGTGGGAACTGCAATTTTCATCATAGCCATTTACGGAGGATATTTTATAGCTACTTATTTTGGAAGCAAAAGGATCATAGCGGGGAAATAAGGAAATATACACCTCCGCGCATCCACAAATTCAGATCTTTGCGGGTGGGCGTGCTTCGCAAGATAATGTGTAAATTTAGCGGTGAAGAGTCATAATTCTAAGTGATTATGGCTTTTTACCGCTATATATGCTGCTGGCCCCGGAATTTTGTACTCAAATCTATACGGAGGAAACAATTTAGGCTATAATAAAATCATGAAGATAAAAAAGCAGAGGTCCAGCATTATATTAACTAACTGTGACAATTAAAATGCCGGATTATGGCAAAAGATGTTGACAGACTCCAATAATACAGTTACAATAATAGTAATTATTACTATTATATTAAGGGAGGTCAACTATGAGCAGACATTTATCAACGGAAATAAGGGTACCTATTGACAGTGACAATCCGGCAATCATGAGACACGAGGAAAAATGCATCAAATGCGGGCAGTGTAAAAGGATGTGTGAGGATTATATCTCAGTGCTGGGAATGTATGATCTTGCAAAAACAAATGACAGAGCTATCTGTATAAACTGCGGGCAGTGTGCGAATGTCTGTCCTGTGGAAAGCATCACAGAGGTATTCGAGTACCGGCAGGTAAGAGAAGCGGTACAGGATAAGGAAAAGATCGTGATCGTCAGCACATCCCCGTCTGTCAGGGCATCTCTGGGAGAAGAATTTGGAATGGAGGACGGCAGTTTTGTAGAGGGACGTATGGTGGGACTTCTGAAAGCGCTGGGTGCAGATTATGTGCTGGACACAAATTTTGCAGCAGATCTTACGATCATGGAAGAAGCCAGCGAACTTATCTCAAGGATTACGGAAGGGAGCGGACCGCTGCCGCAGTTTACCAGCTGCTGTCCTGCATGGGTTAAGTTTGCGGAGACATACTATCCTGAAATATTGCCGAATATCTCCACTGCAAAAAGCCCGATCGGAATGCAGGGACCTACGATTAAGACTTATTTTGCACAGAAGATGGGGATCGACCCGGAGCGGATCGTAAATGTGGCATTGACCCCCTGCACTGCTAAAAAATTTGAGATCCGCAGGGACGAGATGAAGGCAGCCGGAGAGTATCTGGGAAAAGAAGGTATCAGGGATATGGACCATGTCATCACAACAAGAGAGGCTGCAATGTGGGCCAGAGAAGAAGGGATTGATTTTGCTTCTGTACAGCCGGCAGAATTTGACAGACTGATGGGACAGGGCTCCGGCGCAGGGGTCATATTCGGGAATACAGGCGGTGTTATGGAAGCGGCCCTGAGGACTGCTTATGAATACATAACAAAAGAAGAGGCTCCATCCCAGCTGTATGAATTGACTCCGGTCAGAGGAATGGACGGAGTGAAGGAGGCCAGCCTGCTGGTTGGGGATATGACAGTGAATGTAGCTGTGGTATATGGAACAGGTAATGTGCGCAGAGTAATAGAGAGTGTCAAGTCAGGAGAGAAAAACTACCATTTTATCGAAGTAATGACATGTCCGGGCGGGTGCATCGGAGGCGGCGGACAGCCCAAGGATAAAAACTTCCAGGGTGATGTGCTGCGGTATAAAAGGATTGCGAGTCTGTACAACAGGGATAGAACCATGAAGGTGAGAAAGAGCCATGAAAATGAAGAAATCCTGGCTCTTTATAAAGAATTTTACGGAAAACCGTTAAGCGGACTTGCCGAGAAGATGCTCCATACTGTATATCAGGACAGGAGCGCTGACTTGGGCTAAGTATCTGGCCTGCATGGGATTTGACAGAGTACTGCCGCAGTAACAGTTCAGCCTTTCAATGTTCCGCGAGGTGTTTTCGTGCAGAAAAAGGAGGTTTATATGAGAATATTAAAAGCAGTAGGTAAAATTGCGGCAGTACTTTTTTTAATCTGTATCTGCGTGTGCGGATATTTCGCTTACCAGGGATATCAGATGTACCATAAGGCAGAGGCCGCGCAGAGCCTGGAGGCAAAGGTGGATGAGATCAGGTCACAGCCGGGTTATACAAGTATAAAGGACATGCCCCTGACATATTTAGAGGCTGTAGTGGCAGTAGAAGACCACAGGTTTTATGACCACTTTGGAATCGATATCATAGCCATCGGAAGAGCTGTAGTCAATAATGTGAAGGCGCTCTCTTTTGTGGAGGGCGGGAGTACGATCACGCAGCAGCTGGCTAAAAACCTGTATTTTACTCAGGAAAAGGAGATGACAAGAAAGGCAGCGGAAGTATTTGCCGCTTTTGACCTGGAGAGACATTATACAAAGGATGAGATACTGGAATTATATGTAAACACCATATATTTCGGCAGCGGATATTACGGGGTGGGAGAGGCCAGCGAGGGATATTTCGGAAAAGAGCCCAGGTATCTGACAGACGATGAATGCACCATGCTGGCTGGGATACCCAACGCTCCTTCCGTCTATGACCCCAGGGTGAACCCGGAGCTGGCAAAGGAGAGGCAGCAGCAGGTGGTAAACCAGATGATTGAAAACGGATTTGTACCGGCTCAGTAGCCAGGATTTTTAAATACCTAAAAAACTTGTACAAAATACTGAATAAAATGAACTTGTAAGAAGAAAATGTGGATATTATACTAGAAACAATAGGGATAATGTGGAAAACTATGTGTAAAAGTGCATAAAGGTGTGCATTAACCGCAAAAAAATGTGGAAAAGTTTGAAGCAGAGACAGGGAGGACGAAATGAAGCATTTATCTTACAAAGAGATCATTGAAAAATACAGAGCAGAAGACCCTGAAAGCCAGGCAGAGGCAGTCAGGGAAGAACTGCAGAGGGAGATCAGAAAGAGCCCGGTAAAATTTGTGGTTCTGGATGACGATCCCACAGGAGTCCAGGCGGTGCATGATGTGGCTGTCTATACGGACTGGTCGGAGGAGAGCCTGGAAAGAGGGTTTGCAGAAAAGGAAAAGCTGTTTTATATATTAACCAATTCCAGGGGAATGACTGAGGAAGAGACCTCCAGGGTACATGAGGAAATAGCAAGGAATGTAGATAAGGCCGCCAGGAAGGCAGGTATTCCCTACGCTGTCATCAGCAGAGGGGATTCCACCCTGCGCGGTCATTTCCCGTTGGAGACAGGGATCTTAAATGATACTTTGGTGAAATGCAGCAGAAAGAGCGCTGACGGAGAGATCATGATACCCTTCTTTAAGGCAGGCGGAAGGTTCACTGTTGGAAATGTGCACTATGTAAAATATGGAGATGAGCTGGTTCCCGCGGGAGAGACTGAATTTGCAGGGGATAAGACCTTCGGGTACAGCAGTTCCGACTTAAGGGAATACATAGAAGAAAAGACAAAAGGAAAATATCCGGCAGAATCAGTGACTGCCATAACCCTTGAGGAATTGAAAAATGCAGATATAGAATCTGTTTATCAGAAACTTATGGCGGCAGAGGGATTTAGTAAAATCATAGTCAATGCCACAGAGCCTGAGGACCTGGAAGTATTCTGCACTGCCCTGTACCGGGCTATGGCTGCGGGAAAGGATTTCCTGTTCCGCACGGCAGCTGATTTTGTGAAGGCTGTTGGTGGGATCAGCAGCCGTCCTCTTCTGAAACGCCGGGAGATGACAGGGGGATCTGCAGTGCACGGAGGCATAGTAGTGATCGGCTCTCATACAGCTAAGACTACACAGCAGCTGCAGAATTTAAGAGAACTGAAAAATCTGGAATTTATGGAGTTTAACTCTGATCTTGTCCTTGAAGACGGGCTTGAACAGGAGACAGAGTCTAAGGTGGCCCGGGCGGAGGCTCTTATCAGGCAGGGCAGGAGCGTGGTGATATACACAAAACGCCGCCTGCTGACGCTGGAAAATGATACGAAGGAAGCGGCGCTCCTGCGTTCAGTGAGGATCTCGGAAGCTGTGCAGCAGCTGGTGGGAAGGCTTAGTGTGCGCCCTGCCTTTGTGGTGGCAAAGGGCGGGATCACATCAAGTGACATAGGCGTAAAGGCCCTGGGCGTGAAGCGGGCGTGGGTGTTGGGTCAGGTGCAGCCGGGCATTCCTGTGTGGAAGACAGATGAGGGCAGTAAATTTCCGGGGATACCTTATGTGATCTTCCCTGGAAATGTAGGTGAGGCAGATACTCTGAAAAAGGTGGTGAAGGAATTGAGCAGCAGCAAAAGGAAAATTATGATATCAGTAGCCCCGGTGGCAGGTCCGGAACCGCTTGTGCCGGAAGAGCTGGCGGAGGACGTGGCAAAGTGTATTGATCTTGGGGCAGGCATCTGCCATCTCCACTGTAAGACGAGGGAGGGCGTTCTGACGCCTGATATCACCAATATGACCGAGGCCCTCGACATGATACGTGCAAAGCGGGATGTCGTTATCCAGGTATCAACAGGAGGAATCTCTGACATGGACATTGTGCAGCGCTGCAATCCCCTTGACTATAAGTGGGCCGAGAGCGGGTCACTCAATGGAGGCTCCACCAACCTGGGGGAAGCTGTCTATGTAAATTCCTTTGATGATATCCGCTATTGCGCGGGCCAATGTTATGAAAAGAATGTGATTCCGGAAATAGAAGTTTTTGATATCGGCATGATCAACAATATGAAACTTGTATTTGAGGAAGTGCCCTACAGGACCCCGGTATGGTTTAACCTGGTCTTCGGCCATAAGGGAGGGATGCAGCCCACCATAGAAGCGCTTGCCGCCTTCCGTTCATTTGTGCCCGAGGGATGTCTGTGGGGTGTGACGCATTTTGGAAGGGATAACTGGACCTTCCTTGCAGCTGCCATCGCCATGGGAGCGTCTCTTGTGAGGATCGGATTCGAAGACAGCCGCTTCTTGTCAAATGACAGGGATGCAGTATATAATTATGAACTGGTAGAGAAGCTTGTAAGACTGGTGAGAGAAATGGACCTGGAAGTGGCTTCTCCTGACGAAGTGCGCGAGATCATTTCATCTGTAAAGAAGATCAGATAGCGCGGAAGGCTTTGGGAGAAGGCCTGCTTCCCGGATATGAGGGAATGATGAAAAAGTGGGTTAAAAAAATGCGTGGTCTCAGCATCAGAAATCAAATATTCTGGTCAATGGCAGTCGTGTCGATCCTGACAACGGCTGTTCTTGGCGTTGTCATATTTATCCTGTCTAAAAAAACAATGGAGAATAATTACCAGAATCTGCACCTGAATAACCTTCAGGTCTCCAGCAATATCATAGATATCCAGCTAAAGCCCATGATCGAACAGTCCAGGGGGCTTTTGACAGATGAGAGTTTTGTGGATGTTATGGAGAATGAGACGAGCACTAATGCATATTTTTCCAGCTACAACAACCTGAAGCTGGAACGCATACTGGGCGAGATCGTGTCATATGAATCAGCTATCCAGTCAGCTCTGGTGGTGAACAGTAATGGAAACATGCGCTATTATACAAAGAACAGCAGGACTACGTCGAAAGTAAACCATTACTACAGAACGGACAATATCCTGGAAGAGGACTGGGTAGAGACAGCCGGGGAGGCACGGGGAAAGGAAGTCTTCTTCGGTTATAATGTGCTCTATGATGATGAGGCGAATGACTGCTTCTCCATGGTCAAGATGCTCATCAATCCGTACAGCCACAAGACTATGGGGTATCTTGTGCTGAATACCAGGAAGACTATGTTTGAGAAGGCATTTGGCACAAAAAATGAAGGATATGTCACTAACAGGTATATGATACTTGATGTGCAGAAGACGAAATGGGATGGGGAGGCCCCTGTCCCCCTTGTCTATTATAATGGCGCCCAGGAAGCGAAGGACGATATCCTTGAAGATTATACGGAAGACAGGGAGAACAGATATCTGTACAGCGCTTACCAGAATATAACTACAGGCTGGGAGATCATAAATGTAATTGAAAAGAGCGAACTGAGCCATGACAGCAGTTATATAGGATGGATCACGCTTTTGGCGGGTATCAGCCTGATAGCTTTCAGTTTCTATGTATCAGCTGCTATCTCAAGGAGGATCATCCATCCGCTGGATGCCCTGGAGAAGACTATTGAGGCAGTGGGTGAAGGAAATTATAAGATAGAGGCGGAGTTTGACGACAGTGAGATCGGTAAGATAGGAAATAAATTCAAGGGCATGGTGACAAATAATCTGGAGCTGCGCGAACGCCTGCTGAATACTGAGATCAAGGAGAGGGAGGCGGAGCTGCTGCTCCTCCAGTCCCAGATCAATCCACATTTCCTTTATAATACTCTGGATTCACTCTATTTTATGGCGGTCATCCACAATGCTGACGATATGGCGGAGATGGTCATGGCGCTGTCTGACACCTTTAAACTGAGCCTGAACCAGGGAAACAAGCTGATCTATGTTAAGGACGAGATAGCGAAGATAAAGGCTTATATGAAGATCCAGAACATGCGTTATCACGGGAGATTTGAATTTGTGCTGGACGTGGCTGAGGACATCATGGATCTGAAGATACTCAGCTTTATCCTTCAGCCTGTTGTGGAAAACTCCATGTACCACGGCCTGGAGGCAAAACGCGGAAACGGAAGGATAAGCGTGAAGGGATACAGGGACGGTGATTCTCTGCATTTCATCCTGAGCGACAATGGTGTGGGGATAAAGGATATGGCAGAGCTGGAGAAAGGCTACGGAGTACGCAATATCAGAGAGCGCATCAGGCTGTTTTATGGGGACGGATATACGGTAAACTTTACAAGTGAGGTGAATGTGGGAACAACGGCAACCTTTATTTTGCCGATAGTAAAGGAGGAGAAAGATGCACCGGTTAGTGGTAATTGATGATGAGTATATTGTAGTGGAGGGGATAAAGGCCATTATCCAGAGGGAGAAGCTCAACTGTGAGGTGGTGGGATTTGCTTATGACGGAATAGAGGCCCTGGAAGTGATACGCAGAGAGAGGCCCGACATTGTCATTACAGATATCAGGATACCTGGTCTGGACGGATTGTCCCTCATAGAGGAGGCGAAGGAATTCCTGCCGGATACCAGTTTTATTGTGATCAGCGGGTATACAGAGTTTGAATACGCCAGAAGGGCGCTGACGCTTGGGGTAAAGAGCTATATAGACAAGCCTGTGACCATAGAGAAGGTATCAGAAGTGATCTCTATGATCGATACGGAAAATGAGAGGAAGGAAGAGAAAGAAAAAGAGAGGGATGCTGCCAGGAAATACAGGACTGCCCTGGAAGGCAGGACAGAGCTTATGATCTGCAGCATACTGGATGAGAAGGCAGGGGAATTCGCGGATGCGGTGGAGGAGAACCTGCGTCTCATAGGAAGCTACGCTTCTGATATAGATGTATATAAGAAAGAAGCCTACAGGATGATCTGCGTAGCTGTGGAGGTCTTTGTGGACCAGAGGAGTGACAGGCGCATCCATGTCTCCTACTCTGAATTTGAGAAATGTGAGAATGAGGAGCAGATAGCAGGGTATATCAGAGAGCTGGTAAAGCAGATGACAGAGGTTCTGGAATCCAGAAAGACAGCCAGCAGCCACAGGATCATCAGCAGGCTTCTGGAGTATATTGACAGCCACTATAATGAGGATTTCGGACTAAATGAGCTGGCAGAGCAGGTAAGCCTGAATCCGGCGTATCTGAGCATCCTGTTTAAATCAGAGGTGGGCATGAGTTTTGTGAAGTATCTGACGGGGATGAGGATCGAGAAGGCCAAGGGCTATCTGCTGGACGGCCATAAGGTGGCGGAAGTGAGCGAGATGGTAGGCTATAATAACTACAGGTACTTCTGCGATATCTTCAAAAAGCATGTGGGAGTGACTCCGAGTGAATTTAAGGGGATGAAGAAATAAAGGAAAATGACGGCAAAATATGTACAGAATATATAAAATCTGTACATATTATTAAAAAATCCTGACTTTAAAATAAAAAAACCATGTGATATTATACATACATAAGAAAAACCTGCGCAGGTGATTCGTGAAAATGCTTAAAAACAACGTATAATTAGGGAGGAAACAAAATGAAGAAAAAGTTACTTGCTACAATGCTTTCTGCATCTATGATTATGACAATGGCAGCCGGATCAGTATCACTTGCAGCTGAAAATACTGAGGATCCTCAGTTAGAGAAAACAATCAAGATCCTTTCAATCTGGGCAGAGGACAATGACAATGGCGTGCTCATCAAATCTATCTGTGACCAGTATAAAGAGATCAATCCGAATTTCAACTATGAGTATGAGCTGGTATCAGCAGATAACTTAAAACAGAAGGTTGCTACACTGGCAGCTTCTAATGACCTTCCTGACATCTTCGTATATGAAGCAGGCAAGCCGATCGTGGAGCTGATCGAAGCAGACAAGATCGTGGACGTGGGAGCTGAATTAAAGACACTCGGTATCGAGGACAACCTGAATCCGTCAGCAGTAGCTCTTCTGAAGAACCTTTCCGGCACAGATACGATCTATGACCTTCCTCTTGGACATAACGTAGAAGGCTTCTGGTACAACAAGGCTCTCTTTGAGGAAGCAGGCGTGGAAGTTCCAAATACATGGGATGAATTCGAAGATGTACTTAAAACTCTGAGTGATAAAGGAATCCAGCCTCTTGCAGCAGGCGGATCTGACAAATGGGGCGTTACACGTCTGATCAATGCTTACGCAGTACGTACTATGGGAGCTGACGCTCTTTCAAAAGCAGACCAGGGTGAGGCAAGCTATACAGACGAAGGATATGTTGCAGCAGCTCAGAAGATCCAGGACTGGGCAACAGCAGGATACTTCGGAGAAGGCGTTACAACAGTTGATATGAATACAGCAGGCACAATGCTTATGTCCGGTGATGCAGCGATCTTCTACAACGGCAGCTGGTTCACATCTAACCTGAACAATGAATCTGAAAACCTGGCAGGAGCAGACGGAATCGGATTCTTCAATGTACCGGTAGTAGATGAGACAATCAGCCCGGCAGATGAGTACTCCATGAACTGCGGAAACATCCTCTGCTTCAGCAAAGACAAATATGACGAAGCAAGCAGCTATTTCCTGAAATATTTCGTAGAGAATATCGGAAATGAAGCTATGGAAAAACAGGGATCTTTAAAAGGATATACATATGATGTATCTGATGATTCTGTAAGCGGATATACAAAAGTTGTCCTGGATGAAATCGGAAAAGCACAGTCTGCATTCACATGGTGGGAAGCAACTATGAACAGTGAGACATCAACAGTTGCTCAGGAAAATGTACAGACATTATTAAATGGTGATATGACAGCTCTGGAATACATGGAGTCCATCCAGGACGCACATGATATGAGCGCTCTGTAAGAGAGCATACAGTAACTGAGATGAGGCACCGGGTGTTCCCCAAACATCCGGTGCCTTTCTTAAAGAAGAAGGAAGGTAGAGAGATGAAAAATGTACTAGCAAATAAAAAGGCGATCGCGCTTTTTGTTGTCCCGGCTCTTGTTCTCTATACAGCCATCGTTGCACTGCCGGTAGTATGGTCCCTGTATTATTCCCTGTATTCCGGTTCACCGGGACTGAAGTGGGAATTCTGCGGGCTGGACAATTATAAGATGCTTTTTAATGATAAAAACTTTAAAGCAGCCCTTATTGTAAATGTTAAATACATAGCCGTGGTTATGTTTGGCCAGGTGGGCCTGGGGCTTCTTCTGGCGCTGATGTTTAAGTTCTGGCTGAAGAAATTTAAAACAATCGTCAGGACACTTGTATTCTTCCCGGTAGTATTGCCGACAGTGGCAGTAGGACAGCTGTTTGCAAAGATTTATGAGATCCAGCCAAACTATGGCCTGTTAAACAGCCTTCTGGATGGTATCGGACTTAAAAGCCTGGTACAGCCCTGGATCGGTCAGGCGTCCACAGCGCTTGGCTCCCTGTGCGTGATGGATATCTGGGTAGCTATGGGCTTTTATTCTGTTATCTTCTACGGTGCGCTGCTGGATATCTCAGAGGATGTTGTGGAGGCAGCCAGGATAGACGGGGCACACGGCTTCAGCCTGTTCCGCTATGTATTAGCGCCGCTGCTGAGACCTGTCATCATCACCTCGCTTGTATTCAGCTTCTCAGGTACAGTGAAGATGTTTGAGTCAGCCCTGGCGCTCACAAACGGCGGGCCTGGAAATGCCACCAAGTCACTATCCATGTACATGTATAATGTTTCCTTCTCCTACAGCAAGGTGGGGTACGGCAGTGTTATTGCCATTGTCATATTCCTGATCTGTGTCATTGGAGCGACAATCATAGGCAAGTTTGACAAGAAAGATTAAGGAGGCGTGAAAATGAAGAAGAAGTTTAAAGTAAGTTCTGTACTGATTAAAGTATTTATCCTGTTATTAGTGATCGTAGAAGTTTACCCCCTCTTCTGGATGCTCACAGCTTCCTTTAAGCAGGGGTTTGAGTGGAGCAGCAAGCCTGCTTACGCGCTCAATGAGGGATTTTATGTCCAGAACTATATTGATGCATGGACAAGGGGACATATGTCCACTTTCTTTAAGAACAGTTTGATCAATACCCTGGTATCTCTTGTGTTTATCGTGATCTTTGCAGTGACAGTGGGATTCGCGGTGACTAAGATGGACTGGAAGTGGAAAGACAGGGTGGCAAAATATTTCCAGCTGGGAATCATGGTGCCTGTAGCCATTGCCCTGATACCTCTGTTCCAGATCTACAATAATGTGGGGCTGATCAATACAAGAGCAAGCCTTATCCTGGCCTACATAGCATTCGGACTGTCACTGTCCATATACCTGGTGACAGGCTATCTGAGATCTCTGCCGGATGAGATCATGGAGGCGTCAGTTATCGACGGCTGCGGTATCTATAAGATGATGTGGCACGTGGTTGTGCCTCTGATGAAGAACGCGATCGTGACAGTACTCGTCCTTCAGTTCTTCTTTAAATGGAACGACCTGCTCTTCTCAATGACATTTATCAATGACACATCCCTGAAGACAGTACAGACAGGTCTGCTCTATTTCCAGAATGAGTTTGGGGCAAAGAACTGGGGAGCTATCTTCGCATCAGTATCAATGAGCGTTATGCCTATGCTTGTCATCTATATGTTCCTGAATAAAACAGTTATGGAAGGTATGGCAGCAGGGGCTGTTAAGGGCTAACACAATGGAGGGCAGTATCAAGATGGAAAAAGCTTTGCTGGAAGAATACAGAAAAAGGATATACGGCTATATAGAAGAGAACGTTGACACAGTACTGAAAAAGCCGGTGGGATTCATCCATTATCCCTTCATTGACCCGGGTTCCGTATATGATGGAAATGTGTGGGACTGGGACACCTTCTGGTCAGTTTACGGTCTGCTGAATCTGGCTAAGAAGTTAAAGGGCGGTGCGCTTGAGGATAAGATCATAGAGCACGCCAAGGGAAATGTGAGGAATTTTATGGACCACCAGCTCCCTGACGGTTATATCCCCATGATGATAGAGCTGGGGAAATGGCCTGAACCATATCTGAATATGAAGCATAAGGAAGGGATACTCATGAATATGCACAAGCCCTTCCTGTGCCAGCAGATCTGCCTTATCTCAGACTACTGCAAAGACTATGGATGGGCAGCGGGGTATATAGGCCAGCTGGAGAAATATTTCGAGTGCTATGACAAGAATTACTATTTTGAAAATCCGCAGCTCTATGTGTGGTGCGATGACATCATGATAGGGATGGATAATGACCCGGCTTCCTTTGGGCGGCCGAAATTCTCCACAGCCAATATTTTCCTGAACAGCTTCATGACGGAGGAGCTTAAATGCATGGCCAGGATCCTGGAGGCAGTGAACCAGGACCATGACAGGGCAGTCTGGTACAAGGAGAAGGCGGCAAGACTTGAGAAGGCCATACAGAGGGAATGCTATGACAAGCGTGATAAATTCTTTTATTCTGTAGATGTTGACATCAAGACTAGAAAATTCGACTGGTTCCATGAAGGGCTGGGCGTGTTCTGGAAGACACTTCCCATCAAGATACGCACATGGTCCGGCTTTCTTCCAATGTGGGCGGGATTTGCCACAGAGGAGCAGGCAGCGGAGCTGGTAAAACACTTTGAGGATGAGAGTACATTCTCCTCCCCCTGGGGGATCACCACTCTGGCAAAGGATGAGAAGATGTTTGACCTCTCAGTGACAAATAATCCCTCCAACTGGCTTGGGCCTGTATGGCTGGTAGCCAACTACATTGTTTTCAGGGGACTGCTCAACTACGGCTACAGGGAAGAGGCGGCCAGGATATGCGGGCAGAGCCTGAAGCTGCTGGGACAGGACCTGGAAAAGACAGGAAGTATGCATGAGTATTACAATCCGTTTTCAGGAGAGCCGATCATGAACGGGGGATTCATAAACTGGAATATACTTGCCCTGAACATGGCGGATGAACTGGAAGCACAGAAATAAGAAGGAGACTTAAGAATGAAAGCAGCACTTGTATATACAAGCACGACTCCGGAGCTTATAGAACTGCTGGAGTCTGAGGTCAGGAAAAATCTGGGCGAAGACGCAGAGATCCTGAGTTATCAGAATCCCGATATCCTGGCAAAGGCCAGGGAAGCGGGATATGTGACAACAGAGGCGGCCGCGCTTCTGGCGGAGCTTTTTGTGCAGGCTATGAAGGACGGGGCTGACGCTATACTGAATGTGTGCTCCTCTGTGGGCGAGGCAGCTGATTCTATGCAGGATTTTGCCAGGTATGCAGGCGTGCCCATCGTCCGCATCGATGAGGAAATGTGCAGGGACGCAGTGCGTAGGGGCAGGAGGATAGGCCTCATGGCCACGCTCCCCACAACACTGGAGCCTACAAAGAACACTGTAAAACGTGTCAGCAGGGAGCTTGGACGCCATGTGGAGATAGTGGACTGCCTTGTGGAAGGGGCTTTCGGCCTTGACCAGGAAAAGTTTAAAGAGCTTATGGTATCATATGCGGGAAAGATAGCGGAAGATGTGGATGTCATCCTGCTCTGCCAGGGGTCAATGGCTTACTGCGAGGAACTGATATCACAGACATATGGAAAAACTGTTGTCTCAAGCCCCAGATACGGGGCTGCAGAGCTGAAGAAAGCATTGGAGAATAAAGGATGTTAACAGATACCACGAGATCAAAATACGCGAAAGCCGCCCAGCTGCCCTGGAATGCGGTCAGATGGACAGCAGGCTTCTGGGCGGATTGTGAGAAGATGTGTGCACAGGGCATGGTTCCCCAGCTGAAGCACATGTTTGACAGTAAGGATATCAGCCATGTGGTTGAGAACTTTAAAATCTGTGCAGGGGAGGCAGAAGGAGATTTTGACGGCACCGTATTCGGTGACGGAGATTTCTATAAATGGATGGAGTCTGCCATCTATACGGCAGCCAGAAATAAGGATGAGTCCCTGCAAAAAGAGATAGACAGCTACATTGAGCTGATCGGGAAGGCACAGCAGGAGGACGGTTATCTGTCCACTAAGCAGATCATTGGAGAGCGCAGCGCAAACGGGATCTCCAGGATGGGTGATGTGAACGATTTTGAGGTGTATAATTTCGGGCATATGTTTACTGCAGCCTGCCTTCATAAGCGAGTTACAGGCAAAGATAATTTCCTGAATATAGCTGTAAGGACAGCTGATTACCTGAAGAATCTGTATGAAGAGGCAGCCAGGACAGGTGAAGTGCAGACAGCAGTCTGCCCGTCGCATTACATGGGGCTGGTAGAGATGTACCGCACTACGAATGACAGGAAGTACCTGGAGCTTGCCAGAATGGCCATCGAACTGAGAGATTCCGTCAAGGACGGGACAGATGACAACCAGGACAGGCTGCCGTTAAAGAAGCATGAGAAGATCGTGGGCCATGCTGTCCGCGCCAATTATCTGTATGCAGGCGTGGCTGACCTGCTGTCTGAGGAATGGGATGAGGAGTATGACGCAGTCCTGGATAAGATGTGGGACAGCTTAAATGCCCATAAGATCTATATAACAGGAGGCTGCGGCGCCCTCTATAACGGAGTGTCCCCATATGGGAATTTCTTCGTTGACCAGAAGATCCACCAGGCATACGGCTACGAGTATCAGCTGCCGAATATTACGGCTTACAATGAAACGTGCGCATCCATAGGCCTTGTCATGTGGGCCCTCAGGATGTTCAACATCAAGCGGGAAGCTAAATATTTTGACATGATCGAGAGGGCCATGCTCAATGTAAATATGGCAGCCGTCAGCCTGGACGGAAAGCGTTATTTCTATGAAAATATGCTGCGCCGTGCTAAGAAGCTGGAATATGAGATGATATGGCCGCTGACAAGGAGCGAATATATCCTGAGCTACTGCTGTCCGCCAAATCTCTCCCGTCTGCTCTCCCAGGCAAGTGAATATGCATACAGTGTGTCTGAGGATGCAGTGTGGCTGGGAATGTACGGTGCAAGTGAGGCGCAGATTGAGCTGAAAAACGGAGCTAAGTTCACCCTGAAGCAGTCTACGGGATACCCCTATGACGGCAGGATCGTGCTGGAGATCACTGATGTTGAGAAGGACGTCCCGTCAGGGTTCTGTGTGAGGATACCGGGATGGGCAGAAAAAGGCAGGATCGTGCTGCCTGACGGCTCCGAAAAGCAGATTTTAGGAGAAGATGCCTGTACATATTACAGAGTGGATGCAGAGAAGCTGGAAGGCACACGGATCGAGATCATATTTGACATGCCGGCCAGGTATACTGCCGCCAATCCCATGGTAGAGGAAGACAGCTGCCAGGTAGCAGTGGAGAGGGGGCCTCTTGTCTACTGTATGGAGACACCGGACGTGGATGTGGAGACAATGGATGACCTGCTCTTTGCCAGCAATGCAGTCTTTGAACCAGAACCCTTCGAAATACAGGGAAGGTCCATGACGGCTTTAAAAGGAAAGGCGCTGTGCCAGAACAGAGAAGGCTATGACAGAAATGCCCTCTATCAGAAATTCAGGTTTAGTGGCGTGCGGGAAGTGGATGTCAGGCTGATCCCATATTTCGCCTGGGACAACAGAGGCATGGGCGAAATGAGGATATGGATGCCCGTCATGTATGTAGAATAAGAATGCTTGTAAATGTTTTGCCTATTTGTTATAATAGAGCTCATGAATGGCATTTTCGGTTAAAATGCCGTGGAGAATGCAGATTACTGTTTAGCAAATAAGGAGGAAGAATATGAGCATCGAATTTGACAAGTCTTTGGAAACAGGTAATGAACTGATTGATACAGAACATAAAGAATTGATTGCAAGGGTAAATAAGCTGACGGATGCATGCGCGGCCGGCAAGGAAAAGAATATCGCAGTCCAGACTTTGGATTTCCTCATGGATTATACAGAATACCACTTTAGAGATGAGGAAAAGCTTCAGGAAGAGAACGGATATCCACTTCTGGAATCACACAAAGTACAGCATGGCAGATTTGTCAGGGCTGTAGAAGAATTAAAGGAAATGCTGGAGGAGGAAGAAGGCCCCAGTGATGCTTTTGTGGCAGCTGTCAAGAAAAATGTCGTAGACTGGCTGCTGAACCATATCCAGGTATGGGACAAACAGGTAGCACAGTTTATCAGGGAAAATTAAAGATATTTACAAATGACTCTTGGTGTCCTGCGGGGGACGCCGGGGTCATTTTTGCCATTTACAGGTTTCCAGACTCATACAGAAAGGGGAATGACTGCCAAAATAGCGGCAGTATACAATAAGAATGAAGACATTAGAACTGAGAAAAGGATTTTACTGGGCAGGGATAGCAGACCATGACCTGCGGGTGTTTGACATTATTATGTACACGGAATTCGGTACAACATATAATTCATATGTGATGAAAGCAGGAGACAAGGTAGTGCTTTTTGAGACTGCCAAAGTTAAATTTTTTGATGATTATATTGCTAAATTAAAAGAGCTTATAGATGTGGCAAAGATCGACTATCTTGTAGTCAGCCATACAGAGCCGGATCATGCCGGAAGCGTTGAGAAGCTGCTGGAATACAGCCCTCAGATGAAGATCATAGCTACAGGCTGTGCAATTAATTTCCTGAAAGAGATCGTCAATGGGGATTTCTGCAGCATAGCTGTCAGGGACAACCAGAGGATGCAGATCGGGGATAAAAACCTGAGGTTCTTTTTCGTGCCGAACCTGCACTGGCCGGATACGATGTATACTTATATTGAGGAGGAGCAGATCCTGGTCACATGTGATTCTTTCGGATCACATTATGCCTTTGACGATGTCCTTGTAAGTAAGGTGACAGACCATGAAGGCTACATGAGGGCAACAAAATATTATTTCGACTGTATCATCGGGCCGTTTAAGCCCTTTATGCTGAAAGCTTTGGACCGTATCAGGGATATTGATATTTCTATGATCTGCACCGGACACGGTCCTGTGCTGGATGAGAAGATAGATTTTATTATGAATACTTACCGGGAATGGTGCACAGTAGTCAACCCGAATCCCAGGAAGACCGTGATCATCCCTTACGTCAGCGCCTACGGCTACACAAAGAGCCTGGCGGAGAAAATAGCAGAGGGCATCAGGGACAGCGGCGATGTGGACGTGCGTTCATATGACCTGGTAGAAGCAGATCAGGCAGTGGTATTGGAGGAGCTGGGATTTGCCGACGGCATCCTGTTCGGGACGCCAACTATTGTAGGTGAAGCCCTGAAACCCATCTGGGACCTGACTACATCTATATTTGCCGGAACCCACGGCGGGAAGCTGGCAAGTGCCTTTGGAAGCTATGGATGGAGCGGGGAGGGCGTACCTCATATCATGGAGAGGCTGGAGCAGCTGAAGATGAAGGTTATGCCGCCTCTGAAAGTCCGGTTCAAACCAAGTGAGGCCCAGATGACAGATGCCTATGAATATGGATATAATTTTGGCTGCACTCTTCTGGAAAAAGAGAATCCAAAGAAAAAGACAGGGTCCAGGAAGCTGGTAAAGTGCCTTGTGTGCGGAGAGGTCTTTGATTCATCCCTGGATGTATGCCCTGTATGCGGAGTGGGAAAAGAGAATTTTATCCCGTGGGAGGAAGAAGAGAGCGGATACCGCAGGGATACGAACCAGGTGTACCTGATCCTGGGCAACGGGGCTGCAGGTATTTCTGCTGCGAAGGCTATACGGGAAAGAGACAAAACGGGATCTATAGTAATGGTTTCCAACGAGCCGTATCCTGCATATAACCGTCCTATGCTCACCAAATCCCTTGTGGCGGATCTGACTCCGGAGCAGGTGGCTATCGAGGAAGAGTCCTGGTATGAGGAGAATAAGATATACCAGATACTCGGCAGAACAGTTGTCTCTGTGGATGCGGCGCAGAAGGAAGTGAAGCTGGACGACGGAACTGTCCTCCAGTATGGCAGGCTGGTCTATGCCCTTGGCAGTGAATGCTTCATACCGCCGGTCACCGGACATGACAAACCGGAGGTGATCGCTATCCGCCGCCTTTCAGATACAGAAAAAATAGCTTCACTGCTTCCTGATATAAAGCAGGTGGCAGTTATAGGAGGCGGTGTCCTGGGGCTGGAGGCAGCCTGGGAGCTGAAGAAAGCTAAATGTGACGTGGCTGTACTGGAGGCAGCGCCCCAGCTCATGGGACGCCAGCTGGATGAGAGCGGCAGCAGTATGATAAAGGATATCTGTGAGTCACACGGGATCAGAGTGTATACCGGAGTCAATATACAGGAGATCGAGGGCGGTGAGCATGTGACAGGGGTGAGGCTCAGCGACGGAACGGTCTTCCCGGCCCAGATGGTGATCGTCTCAGCAGGCGTGAGGGCCAATGCCGCCCTGGCGGCGGATGCAGGCATTTCAGTGGAGCGTGCGGTGATAGTAGATGCTCAGATGAAGACAAACATAGAAGATATCTATGCCTGCGGTGACTGTGCCCAGTATGAGGGCGTCAATTATGCTATCTGGCCCCAGGCTGTGGAAGAGGGAAAGGTGGCAGGAGCCAATGCGGCGGGCGAAGAGCTTACTTATACAACAGTGCCGGCTGCTTTGACCTTCCACGGTATGAATACTGCGCTCTATGCCATAGGTGATACAGGCAAGAACCCATCTCTCATATATAAGACCCTGGAGATGAAAGACGGCAGCAAAAAGCAGTACCAGAAGTATTATTTCTTCAATAACAGACTCTGCGGAGTGATTTTGATCGGTGATATTTCCAGAATGGCGGCGCTTGCAGAAGCAGTGGAAAAGAAAATGACATTTAAAGAACTGAGCAGCGTGCTCTTCTGACATAGCGGGTAAAACAATCTGGCGGCGGCCCGGGAAGGGCCGCTGCCGTCATGAGGAGGGAAGTAAAATGAAAGACGGCAGGCAGTATCCCAGTCCGGAATATAAAACACTGTTCAACAGTATACCAGGCGGGGTACAGCAGTGTCTGAATGATGAATATTTTACCCTGATAGAAGTAAACCAGGGATTTATAGACATGTTTGGATTTGGATGGGATGAGATCGGAGAACGGTTTCAGTACCGTTTTATAGAAATGATACATCCTGATGACAGGCAGAGTGTTTTGGATGAAGTGTCAGAGCAGCTGAAGTCAGGTGAAAAGTCATCACAGAGCTACCGCGTCCTGTGCCGGGACGGGAGCTGTAAATGGGTGATGGACAATGCCCGGCTCATCAGCACAGATGGAGAAGAACAGCTCCTCTGTGTCATGATGGATGTGACAGAGACGAGAAATGCAAGAGAAGAGCTGCGCCTGTCATTAGAGCGCCACAGGATCATAATGGACCAGACAACTGACATTATTTTTGAGTGGAATATGCTGGCAGATACTATGATATATTCCGCAAACTGGGGAAAAAAATTTGGATATGAACCTGTGCACGAAAGGATCCTGGAAAGTCTTAAGCTGCGCTCTCATATCCATCCTGATGATCTGCACAGATTTCAGCAGCTCATAGCTGATGCAAGGAGCGGCAAGCCATACTCCACGGATGAGTTCAGGATACAGGATGCAAAGGGAAACTTTATCTGGTGCCGTATCCGTGCCACAGACCAGTATGATGCGTCCGGAAATCCGATCAAGGCCGTAGGTGTCATAACAGATATAGATAAAGAAAAGAGGCTGATAGATAATCTGAAGTACAGGGCAGAGAGAGACGCACTGACAGGGCTGTATAACAGGGAGGAGACTGTGACGCAGATCAGATGCCACCTCCAGGACAGGCCGGAGTGCTGCGGGGCCCTCTTCATGATCGATACTGATAATTTTAAACAGGTAAATGACAGCCAGGGGCATCTGTTTGGAGATGCCGTGCTGGCGGAACTCGCCTCGGGCATGAAAAGGCTGACACGCGGCAGTGATATTGTGGGACGCATAGGCGGGGATGAGTTTACTGTTTTCTTAAAAGATGTTCCTGACAGGAAACTGGCAAAGAGAAAGGCAGAGCTGTTTCTGGATATGTTCCGCCATCTCTTTGAGGATGAGAAGCAGAACATCGCCTTCAGCTGCAGTATAGGAGTTGCCATGTATCCGGAAGACGGCAGTGATTTTCAGTCCCTTTACCACTGTGCCGATCTCGCTTTATATCAGGCAAAGAGCAGGGGAAAGAATCAGTATGTCATCTATGAACCCGGCCAGTCAGTGCCTGTCCAGCAGTCAGCCTTCTCTTCACTGGGAGCGGCTATTGATTCGGATGAGAGGGGAACGGGTACAACGGGTGACCTGGCCAACTATGTATTTCAGATACTCTATGACACGAAAGATATAGACCAGGCAATTAATCTCATCCTGGAGATCGTGGGGAAGAGATTCGATGTCAGCAGGGCATATATATTTGAGAACAGTGATGATGGCAAATATTCCTATAATACATACGAGTGGTGTAATGCGGGGATAACTCCTGAGAAGGAAAATCTGCAGCAGATACCGTATGCTGATCTTGAAGGCTATGAAAACCTTTTTGGTGAAAATGCTATCTTCTACTGCCGTGATATACACGCGCTGGCGCCTTCACAGGTGGCACTTTTTGAAAGGCAGGGAATCAGATCCACACTGCAGTGCGCCATCAGAAGTGAGGATGAATCATTCAGGGGATTTGTGGGATTCGATGAATGTACAGGGACGAGACTGTGGACAAAGGATGAGATAGCTATCCTGTCACTTGTGTCCCAGCTGCTCACCACTTTCCTCCAGAAGAAGAGGGCAACTGACCGTGACCGTCAGCTGGCTGTTCAGCTGAACACTATACTGGATGTCCAGGATGCCTATATCTATGCGATCCGCAGGGATACTTATGAACTGCTCTATCTGAACCATAAGACGAAAGAGCTGGCTTTAAGTGCAAAGCCGGGGATGCCCTGTTACAAGGCATTTTTCAGAAAAGAAGAGCCATGTGAGAAATGTCCCCTCCGGCAGGGCGGTCCCAACGAGATCTATAATCCAATATATAATGTGTGGACAAAGGTACATGTTACTCCAATGCACTGGGGTGACAGTCCGGCGCTACTTCTGTCATGTTATGATATTACTGAATATAAAAAAATGGAAAAATAAACAGGCTGCCTGAGATCTTATCAGGCAGCCTGTTTTGCGAAATTGCGCAGATATATAATGTAATGATCTGCATTGAGTTAAATAAAATTTTCGGGCGCCTCATATGTTTTGTTAAATTCCAGGACGCGTATTACCTGCCGGCTGTCCGCCAGACCCTGTACATACAGCGCAGGATCTTCCGTATTTTCAGCAAACATGCCATAGTGGTTGGGGACTGCAGCGGCAGGACTCAGCATGCGGGTGAGGGTTACTGCCTCCCCCACATTCATATTGCCCAGCTTTCCGTTGATACAGACAAAAAGAATATCGATCCTGATGTCTTTTAATTCCCGTATGCTGCTTTCAAATTGAGGGGTAAACAGGGTATCTCCTGTGAAATAAAGAGTCAATCCCCCGTGGTTTATTATGTAGCCCACACTGTCATCAGTATGGTCTGCAAAGACAGCCCTGACCTTGAAATCACCAAAACTTCTCTCTTCGCCCCGGTCCAGGTTTATATATCTGGCAGCGGATATGCCCGCCTCTTCCAGTATTGGGAGGCCGCTTCCGGGACCTGCGAAGAGAACCTCTCTGCTCTTGATGCTTTTAACAGTATCCGGGTCCAGGTGGTCAATATGTGTATGTGTGTATAAAAGCACATCTGCAGTGATATCCTCAGGGTTGACTGGGGCTGTCACCATCCTTTTCAAGCCTTCTTCGCGCTCTACGATATCTGAGAGATATGGATCTAAAAGAATCGTAGTTGTACCGTCACTAAGTTCATATCCTGCCTGGCCAATCCAACGTATTTTCATGATGAAGCACCTCCGTATATAGTGTTTTGTGGTAATTATATCATGGGGGAGAACGAAAAGCCATATCCGCGTTTTTTTTGCTCTTTTTTCGTCCAGTTTTGCATAGAGAAAAAAATGCAGGGGGAGATTTGATATAATTTTGTGAATAGTAACTGAAAATATACCAACGACGAAAAGGGGGATTATGAAATGAAAAGAAAAATATTAATGGCAATGACAGCAATGCTCATGGCAGGTGTCCTGTTCTGCGGGGCAGATACAGATCTGCTTGCTGCCGGACCCGGGACAGGCTCTGAGACAGAAAATGCGGGGCCTGAAGCTTTAGGCTCAGAAGCAGTTGAACCGGAGGCTGAGGAAATCCCGGAAGATATTGAAATGCTTTGGGGAGTTTGGAGATATGTGTGGTATGAAAACCATGATTATGCCATTGAGGATGAAATTATATTAATGCCGGACGGAACAATTATTTTGCCGGATTTAGAAAAATCTGTTAAATTAGGCAATTATAAAATATCCGATAATAAATTTACAATCACAGATCTGAATGAAGAAACGGCCTCAGTGGCTGACAGTTTTACAGGTGAATTTCTGCCTGTTGAGAGCGGTGATCTTACTGCATATAAGCTGGATTCCTCCAATTCCAGATTTTGCCTGAATACAGATCAAGACAAAAAACTGATCATGACTGTAACTGTCACAGATACGGCAGATCCCCTTGCTCCCAAGTTAAATGAGTTTAGAACTGTTTTCATGAAAGAAAAGGTTCAGAGTGAGTTTCTGGAAGAACTGCTGCTGGGAAAGACGTGGGATATTGACGGTAAGGTTCTGACTATCACATCAGACGGCATGATGGATCTGGATAACGGATCAAGGACAGGTAAACTTGCTGTCATGCAAAATAATATTAAATTTCTTTGGGATGGAGGCGGCCGTATCAGCTATTCTGTAGAAAAAATAACAAAAGACAGTATTACACTGAGGAATGATGAGGATGCAGGACAGACAATTACTCTGACGCTGAACACTGAGGCTCCGGTCACTGAAACTGATACGAAATAACTGCGGGTATGGCCCGGCTGAAAAGGAGAGGATTATGAAACTTATGAAGAAAAACAGATTTGTTATTACGTTAACATTAATTTTGATTTTATTATGTATATCCGGATGCGGCAGAAAAGTAAAGGATGAGCAGGAGATACTAACGGATGTGCAAAATTATGAATCAGAAATAAACTTTGCGGACTTTAGTGAGACGGTAAAAATTGAAAAAAGACAGACAAATATGGATGACAAGGAAGATACGGTATATGTGACTATACGTGGTGAAAATGAGTATGCAATTCAATCATATTATTGCATTCTTTACTATAATTTTTATGACCAGGGCGGATGGATCCTTGATGACATGGAAGTAATCGATTTTTACGTGAAAGACTTAAGCACAAGGGATAATGAAGAGGTACTTGCCACTTTTAACAATGACCCGGATGCCTATGTGACGGGAACGTTTGATACAATTAATTTTACAAATGTTGAAGATGTAAATTTTGATGCTGAAACATTTTATTCCTATAAAAGGATATTCTTTGAGACGAGATGTGACAAAACATTAAAATATACCACAAAAAATACTTACGAATTAAATGAACTTTATAATCCGCAAACTGGCAAATGGGAGAATGAGTATTCCTATACCAGGATAGCAGCGCAAAGCCTTGATAATATGGATAATATAATCTGGCTTGGGACGCCTAATGAAAATGGGGTTTATTCTTATATGCAAATGCGGCCAGTTCCTGAAGGAATATACTATAACAGGGTGTCAACCCTCTATCTTTACAAAAGAGTATTTACCTCTGAAAATGAAGAAATCACAAATATTATGGGAGAAATGGATTCTGATGGCTATATTGTAGATGGAATACTTACTGAAATAGATCTGATCAATGGAACTGCTCAATATTGCCAAAACGGAAGAGAGGATGATTACCATATAGCCTATTTTGACTTTGATGCCGCAACTATTTATATTCCTGATTTTAACAGGACATATAGTATATATAATACAAATGGTGAACAGCCTCCTTTTGCGTACAAAGATTTTACAAGCGAGGAAGAGAAGCAGCTCGATTCAAGAAGGGCTCTTGATTTTGGTACACATTAAGACAGAAAATGAAAAATTGAAAATCCCGGATAATTTTTCTGTAATCTATTTGTATCAGAAGGGAGCACATATGGGAACAGTATATTTTATGGATACTATTTACAAGTATGATAATGGCATTATAAGGCACGATGAAAGAATAGGATACTGCAAATTCCGAAACGGAGGAGCAGAAGTCTATGGATATCGGGAAGGCGGGTCAAATATACTGGCAGATACAATTAGTGTCGGGTACGTAGAACAAAATGGTGAGTTATTGGATTCTCAAGGTTCTATGATTGCATATGTAGATTTCGAACGTCATGAAGTTTTAGAGAAGCGTGGATATGGAGGACGATTGGGATATTATTATCCAGATTCTTCAGATGATCAGCATGAAGGATTGCAGGCAGGCGCCGCTGTTTTACTTGGAATAGATGAACAGAAGAAAAAAAGAGAAAAAATTGGAAAAGAAGAAAGAGAATCTTATCGCCCGGTCAGAGAAGCATCTGATATTGATTCTACATTTCTAACAGTAATCTTTTTTGCATGTATAGCAGCAGTGGCGTTACTTTATAAATTTTTTGGTCCCTACATAAGAGAGTATTCATTTGAGATTATGATTGCCATCAATATAATAGTTGGTTTGTTAATGATCATAAGAAGCAAAAGTGGAATGAGGGAAAACATTGCAAGATTAATTATATTTTCTGTTTCTATTGCGCTGGGAGCATTTGCTCTTGCATATATACATGATTACTCTATTATTGAGGCTGGTGAAAAATGGATAAAATCGATAACAGACAGCTCTTTGCTTTCTCTCATAATATCCATGTCTCCTTTTGCAGCGGCATCATTAATTTGTGTAATAGCGCTCATTATTTCAGATGGAGATGATAAAGTCTTTCTTTACACGGTTACGGTTTTGCTGGCTAATGGCGCATTATATGCATTTAGCTCAGCATATATTTTTTTCACAAGCGAAACAATATTTGGAAAAACAATTGTATCTATACTGGTGTTTTTCTTTGCGGGTTTGATAATTTGTATAATGTATCTTCCATTTTGGCTGTACACATTGATTACAGACAAGAGTTTTTGAACGTTGCAAAAATCCGCCAAAATACTGGCCGTTACACCCTAAAACTGATATAATAAATAAAATGGAAAAACGACATAGTATTGAGGTGGATATATGCTGAGTGTGGCAGTGTGTGACAATGAGAAGATATTTTGCGACTATATGAAGTTATTGCTTGCAAAAACTGAGTATGTGCGGGAAACAGAATGCTATTCCAGTGTAACAGAATTGATAGAGGATATGTTGGAGGGATACCGGTTCCAGATTGTTTTTCTGGATATTGATCTGGAGGAAGAACGGGATGGGATTGATTATGCGGAAGAAATGTTCAGGATCGATCCCTCCATGAAAGTAATTTATGTAACAGGTTATAATGACCGCTATTCTCAGTTGATCTTTTTAAAGAAATCTAATCTGGCCGGATATCTGACAAAGCCTGTCAGCCAGGAATTACTTGTTAAGTATCTGCAAAAAACAGAGGAAGATATAAAAAGGGAAGAAGACGAAAAACTGGTCATATGCTCCGGAAGGAAGATCATTAATATTTTATATTCTGAAATCTACTTTATAGAGAGCCAGGGCCATAAAGTTATAATACATACAGAAAACAAAGAGTATACGGTGTATAAAAAGTTAAAAGAAATAATGGCGGGGCTTGGAGAAAGTTTTGTTCAGTGTCATAAAAGTTTTGCTGTTAATATGGATATGATAAAACGGATAGAATCAAAAACGATAATTTTAAAAGATGACACAGAAGTGGTAATCAGCAAAGCATATCTTTCTGCCGTAAAAGAGAGATATTTTTCTTACATGAGCCGCCTGATTTAAAATTGGCTGCAAAGATAAAGGAGTTTATATGTATACTGGTCTTCAGATTGGAATGTATCTGCTTAAAATTCTTGCTGTAGTTATTATTATAAAAGAAATGTATAGCGGTACAGATAAGGCGGAGAAAGAACTTCGCCTTAAAAATTCGTTGAAATATGTACAAATAACAGCCTGTGGTCTGGCAGAGTGTGCAGGCCGCTTTGTGTTTTATGGAGTTATAGAAAAATCTTATCTTCTTGCTTCAGGCACTGCGGCGGGTGAAACAAAGCTGCTCTGCTCATATCTGCCTTTCTATTTAATTATGGCTGCCGGGTGCGTGTTTTTGTATTTGTATAAACGTTATAAGAAGAAAGAAATAGTTAAAAATGCAGCGATTTATCCTGTATTTCTTGTGGGGCAGTTTTTAATCTGGCTTGGTTATATTCAGGGAGCAGGACAGCGGGCAGGGGAGTCAATTATGTTTTTTCATCTTGGCTTTCTGGCGGGTGCGGCTGCAGATGTTATTTTACTGTATATGGTATTTGAGAAAACCCGTAAGGACAGGCTGGAAAGAGAATTAAACAAGATGGAGGCGGCTCATGAACTAAAAAAGGAGCACTATGAAAATGTGACGCGTCTGCAGAGGGAAATGATATCTATAAAGCAGGAATTATCAGGCCAGCTCGACAGGCTCTGTTGGTTTATGGAGCAGCCGGACCAGCAGGAAATGGTGAAAAAGCAGCTGGAAGAAATGACACATCGTATTGAAAGCACCAGGATAACAAATTATACTCCTCTGCCGGTATTAAATGCGGTACTGGAGGAAAAGGCCCAGACGTGCAGAGAAAAGGGGATATCCCTGAAGACGGATATCCGGCTGGAGAAAGACCACGGTATTGACAAGGTCCATTTATGCAGTATTTTTTCTAATTTGCTGGACAACGCTGTTAATGCATGTGAGCTGCTTCCTGGGGAGACAGAAAAAGAAATATGGGTATATGCTGTGGTAATGCAGGACTATCTCTATATCAAAACAACGAACCCATGCGTAAATCAAAAAGTAAAAGCAAAAGTAAAAAGAAACTGGCATGGATACGGGATAAAAATCATGCAGGAAATATCCCGAAAATATAATGGCATTTATCAGGCGGATGTGAAGAATGGTGTGTACACTGCGCTTGTAACACTGCAGGTTGGGGAGAACAGCTGATGAATAGTACTGTGGTATTTTTAGCTCTTCATTTTGTTCAGATATTAACATATTATGGGTGCTTTGTATTGTCTCTTAATCTGAGATTCAGAAAAAAATATCCTTTGATTCTGGGTATTGGCGTAACTATAGCTCTGAGTATTTTGAAATGTTCGGATATAATAGCGGAACATGATGCGGCAGTCTTTTTGATCCAGGCCAACCAGCTGATCTTACTGATAAATGTTATAATATTATTTAAAGATTCTTTGAAATTAAAGCTTTTTTATTTTGTGCTTATGATAACCGCCAGTGCAGCCGCAGAATATTTAACGAGGGCGGCAGCAGTACTCAGAGGCGATAAAATTGTGTGGGATTTCACTGTCTGGCATCGGCCGGAACTGATTCCATACCATTATATGATGTGCTTCTTTTTTGTGCTGATGAATCTGGTGACAACTTATTTTTGGAATAAGAAGGTGCGTTATAAGAAGATTGTGGGAATAAATATTTATATTTTAGTCTCAATTAATTATGTATTTTTCATACTGGGTGCAGCCGTGATCGGAAGTTTACATATTTACGACAAAATTATTTATCAGCTGGGAATGATTATTTCCGGAGGCACCGGTATTTTATTATGTATATTGTGGAACTGGCAGGCGCAGAAAGAAGAGCTGCAGCGGGAAATTATGCGCGTAAGTTATTTGATGGAACAGGAGAAAGTGGAGTTTGACGATCTGGAGGAGCAGGTTGAATCCATGGCGCATCTGAGGCATGAATGGAATAATTGCCTTACTGTAGTTTACTATCTGCTGGATAATGAGGCGGACAGGGATGAGGCCCTTCAGGTACTGGATGAGCTAAAGAAAAAAATGTAACTGTGGAGAAAGGAGCACAATGGACAATAAATATTTCTGGATATATATGCTGCTTGAAGCAGTTGATGTTTTTGCAATTTGCGGCATGTGGGTCATGGTTTTGACTCCCCGGTATAAGAAGGGCTGTGTGTTTGTTGTCAGCCAGTTTATACTGATGTCTATTTGTGTCATAAAAATAGGAGTGTTTATACCCTGGGATGCATATACTGTATTAATAAGCCAGGCTGTCACACTTGCTATAGTGATATTTGGATTTAAGGATCCATTGCCTGTCAGATTGTTTGGCTTTGCAATTGTTCAGATGATAAGTTTCTGCAGTGAATTTATGGCACGGATTGTGATTATAGCAGCGGGCAAACCGTTTGACTGGGATGCTTTATTATGGAAAGGCCCCACATTAATTATGCCGATGATCATAATGGATATATTTTCTGTCTTTTTTGCTGTTACTATTTCATGGATCTGGAACAGTAATGTAAGAACAAGAAAAGTAGCAGGAATGTGGTACTATTTGTGTCTTCCGGTTTCCCAGCTGTTTTTTTTGTGCGGATTTACAGAATATAATGTTAATACGGTTATGAAGGATACAGTTATAATCCTTTTAGGACTCGCCCTCAGCAGCTGCGGGGCAATGCTTTTATGTGTTCTGTGGAAATGGCAGGCCCAGAGAGAAGAGCTGCAGAAGGAGTACGCAAGAGTCCAGAGCCTGATGGAACAGGAGCAAATATATTACCGTGATCTGGAAGACAGGATCGAAGCCTTTGCCCGTCTCAGGCATGAGTGGAATAATTATCTTTCTGCATTATATTACCTTTCTGAAAATATTGACAGTCAGGAGGAAGCATTGGGTATCTTAAGACACCTGCTAAAAGTCTGCAAAACTGATGAGTCATTTTGAACGATATATGGAGACAGTGAGCGCCAGGCTCTTCCGGACGGGAGGAGGCCTGGCGTTATTTAACAGTTACGTTTGACAAGGGACGCGGCAGGTATTAGAATGATTCCATATAAACATTTATGGAATTATACATTTAAGAAGGGGAAAAGTAACTGTGAAGGTGCCAAACAGTTGCGCGGAAAATTATGATTAAAGATATGACAGAGGGAAAGCCTTCAAGGATATTGTGGGCTTTTTCTATCCCTATGCTCATCAGCGTTATGTTCCAGCAGATATATAATATCGCGGACAGCATGATAGCAGGAAAATTTGTGGGAGAAGGGGCCCTGGCGGCCGTTGGGGCCTCTTACCCCATTACGATGATATTTATGGCGATAGCCATGGGGTGCAATATCGGCTGTTCAGTAGTGATCTCACAGCTGTTTGGAGCAAGAAAATACGGGGAAATGAAAACGGCGATCACCACCACATTTTTTTCATGCGGTGCGCTGAGTATACTCCTGACTCTTTTGGGGCTGCTGTTCTGCCATCCCATGCTGGAGATGATAAGGACGCCGGATAATATATTTTCAGATGCGGCTCTGTATCTGAACATCTATATAGGGGGCCTGGCCTTTTTGTTCCTCTATAATATATGTACAGGTATTTTTACAGCTCTGGGTGATTCCAGGACGCCCCTCTATTTTCTGATCGGTTCATCTATCGGGAATATCATATTAGATCTTGTATTTGTGATCTTTCTGAAAATGGGAGTGGCAGGCGTAGCCTGGGCGACTTTCATAGCACAGGGAATTTCATGTATCCTCTCTGCCGTTACCTTGACCAGCAGGGTCAGATCAGTCAGGACACAGGAGAAGCCGGCTCTGTTCTCACTTGCCATGCTCGGCAAGATAAGCTGGATCGCAGTGCCGAGTATCCTTCAGCAGAGCTTTATATCTGTGGGGAATATTTTTATCCAGTTTCTTGTCAATGGATTCGGGTCGGCGGCTATCGCCGGGTACTCTGCAGCTGTGAAGCTGAACACCTTTTCCATTACTTCAATTACAACTCTGGCAAACGGGCTGTCCAGCTTTACAGCACAGAATATAGGGGCAGGAAAGCTGGAAAGGGTCAGGAAGGGATTCAGGTCTTCCATTGTCATGCTGGCCTGTGTAGTGCTTCCATTCTTTATTGTCTATTTCTTCTTTGATGAACATATGCTTATGCTGTTCATGAACAAGGAAAGTGATGTGGCGATCGGGATAGGACGTGAATTCCTGCGTATCGTATCCCCATTTTATATCATAGTCGGTTTTAAGCTGATGGCAGACGGAGTGCTCCGGGGCGCAGGATCTATGAAATGCTTTATGATAGCTACATTCACAGACCTTCTGCTGAGAGTAATCCTGGCATTTGCTTTTTCAGGATCTTTTGGGACGACAGGAATCTGGATGGCATGGCCTGTAGGCTGGTCACTGGCCGCAGTTTTATCTGTAGCCTTTTACATGAAGGGCGTGTGGAAAGAAGGCATGCGGGCATAGATCCCCGCTGGAATAAGAGTATTTATTCATCACATAAAAAAAGGAGTGTAAAAATTATGAATACAACGACGCAGAAAGAAATGAAAGATCTTGTGGAAGAGCTGATGTCCAGCTATGAGCAGTACCCCGCTACCTGCAATATCGACTGCCAGAACAGGCTGAACCGTGATACGATACTGAATATCCTGGAGATGCTCAGGTGGGTCATATTTCCCGGATATTTTGAGATGAAAAACCTGAAGAGCTGTTCCATAGAATATCATGTGGGAGAACTCCTTGAGAATATCCAGTATCATCTTACAAAGCAGGTATCCAAGGCTCTGCTCCATGACCAGGAACATGCGCCCAGGACAAAGGAAGAGGCTGTGGATGCGGCTGATGATATAGTGAGCGCATTTCTTGAAAAGCTTCCAAGTCTCAGGGAGGTGCTCGCCACGGATGTACAGGCGGCATATGACGGAGACCCCGCAGCATTTAACACAGATGAAGTTATATTTTCTTATCCGGGGCTTCTGGCAATTACTGTAAACAGACTGGCTCATGAGCTGTTTCTGATGGGAGTGCCACTCATTCCGCGTATGATGACTGAGTATGCCCACAGTGTGACTGGAATAGATATCCATCCGGGAGCATCCATCGGCAGATATTTTTTCATTGACCATGGAACAGGTGTGGTAATCGGTGAGACGACTGTGATCGGTAATGGCGTGAAGCTTTACCAGGGAGTCACACTGGGTGCTTTGTCAACAAGAGGGGGGCAGAGCTTACGGCATAAGAAGCGCCATCCAACACTGGAAGATAATGTAACAGTATATTCCGGGGCGTCTATCCTGGGTGGAGAGACTGTCATAGGAACAGAGGCGGTTATCGGAAGTAACGCTTTTGTCACATCAAGTGTACCGGCCCATACCAGGGTAAGCATCAAGAATCCGGAGCTGCAGTTTAAAGACCGCTCCAGGACAGCAGAGCTTGGCCAGGAAGGCTTTTTCAACAGAAAAGAACAGGACTGATCCAGGGAGGGATCCACTATGAAAGCAATCGAAGAAATTGTCAGAGAGCAGCAGGAATTTTTTAAAAAGGGTAAGACATACAGCTATGAGTTCAGGAAGGAACAGCTGGATAAACTGCGTACTTCCATAAAGTCCCACGAACAGGAACTGCTGGATGCGCTGAAGAAGGACCTGAATAAGCCTGCTTTTGAAGCTTATGGGACTGAGATAGGGCTTGTGCTTGATGAATTGTCATTTGTGAGGCGGCATTTGAAAAATTGGATGAAGCCTGAAAGGGTACACACTTCACTGGTAAATTTTCCGTCTAAGAGCAGGATATTTAAGGATCCATACGGTGTGGCCCTGATCATGTCACCGTGGAATTATCCTGTGCTGCTCACTCTTGACCCGTTGATTGGGGCTATTGCGGCAGGAAACTGCGCGGCCGTGAAGCCGTCCAATTATTCCCCAAACGTATCTGCGCTTATTAAAAAAATGCTGGAGGAAATCTATCCGGCGGAATACGTGTCAGTGATAGAAGGAGGCCGGGAGGCCAACCAATCTCTCCTTTCCCAGAAGTTTGACTATATCTTCTTTACCGGAAGCGTAAAGGTAGGGAAGCTGGTCATGGAGTCCGCCTCCCATAACCTGACTCCGGTGAGTCTGGAACTGGGAGGAAAAAGCCCGTGTATTGTGGATGAAACGGCGGATCTGGAGCTGGCTGCCAAAAGGATAGTCTGGGGGAAATATATCAATGCCGGCCAGACATGTGTAGCTCCTGATTACCTTCTGGTACATGAGAAAGTGAAGGATGAACTGCTGGAGAAAATCGTATTTACTATCAAGAAATTTTACGGTCCTGCACCCCAGGCGTCCGAGAGCTTTCCTAAAATCGTGAACATGAAGCATTACGAAAGGCTCATGGGGCTGATGGGAAGCGGAAAGGTCATAATCGGTGGGAACGGTGATGCCAAACGTGTGCAGATCGCGCCTACAGTTCTGGATGAAGTAAGCTGGGACTCCCCGGTGATGCAGGAAGAGATATTCGGGCCTATCCTGCCGGTACTCACCTTCTCATCTATGAAGGAAGCTATGGAGCTTGTAAATGACAGGCCGAAACCCCTGGCCTGCTACTATTTCACCAGAAAGTCAGAGAGGGAAAGATCCCTTTTACAGAAGGTCTCCTTCGGCGGTGGCTGCATAAATGACACGATCATGCATCTGGTGAGCTCCCACATGCCATTCGGAGGAGTGGGGAACAGCGGGATGGGCGGTTACCACGGAAAGGACAGCTTTGACACATTCAGCCACAGAAAAAGCATCCTGAAGAAATCCAGCCTGATCGATATGCCGCTGCGCTATCCGCCTTATAAGGATTTATATTTTAAAATGATGAAGATGATAATGAAATAGGTAAATATTCAACAGGGCTGTGCATTTACCAAATAGATATTGGAAGGGGGCATTTATGGTATCGCTTGAAGAATTTGAGAATATGGCCAGGGAAATAGCAGACACATTGCCGGAGGAATTCTACAGGGAGTTAAACGGAGGCCTGATCGTACAGGAAAAGCGCAAGCTTCACCCAGCCAGTGTGGATGATAACCTGTGTATTTTGGGAGAATACCACAGGGACAAGTATCTGGGGCGTTTCATTGTACTGTACTATGGTTCCTACATGCAGATATACGGACATCTCTCCAGAAGTGACTTATCAAAAAGGCTCAGAAAGACCATCCTCCACGAATTCAGGCACCATCTGGAATCTCTGGCGGGGGAGAAGGAGCTGGAGGTGGAAGATGCTATTGAGATCGCGGAGTATAAGAGGCGGAACGGGTAGGGTTTCGCTGTATTTGCAGTAAAACAGAAAGAGGGATGAGTTATGTACAGGGTGGTCATTATAATATAATATTTTTAGATATCAACCTGCCAGGCGTCGGCGGGGTGGAGATAGGGGAAATCATAAGGCAAAAGATGGAAGATGAGATGACTCATATCGTCTATATCTCACAGCAGGCAGGGTATGCTATGGAATTGTTTAAAGTAAGGCCTCTTGATTTTCTGATCAAGTCTGTTAACAGGGAAATATTCAAAATAAAAACAATATTATATTGCTAAATCAGAAAAAGGGTTTGTCGGTTAATTATAGTTTTTAACCTTTCAACCCCGTATGTAACGGAGAGAAAGATGGTTGTCGTTAGCCATCTTTTTTTCTTTTTTGGAAAAATTTGAGGCCAGGTGTGACTATCTATTTCCCGACTGTCCCTTTCTTTTGTGTTCCAATATAAAAACAAATTTTCACATTCACATAGTGAATGAAATGTGAATTTTCACTCTGTGATATTGAAAAAAGTGAAAATCAGAGTATAATATAAGTATCAACAGGCGAACTGTTAAGAGGAGGGACAATGTATGCAATATGAAAGTGGGTGTATTGAATATAAATCTCAGATGATCGATGACATCTACAAGGAAGTCATTGCGTTTGCAAATACTGACGGCGGTGTTATCTACATCGGCATCGACGATAAAGGTAATCTGACCGGTATTGATAATGTGGATGAAACTTACACCCGCTTGACCAATGAAATCCGTGATGCTATTGCACCGGATGTTACCATGTTCGTGCGGTATGTCCTCCAAGATAATAAAGTGATTCAGATTGAAGTCGGTGAAGGCAGCTATAAGCCTTATTATCTGAAATCCAAGGGAATGAAGCCCAACGGTGTTTATGTTCGTCAGGGTGCATCCAGCGTACAGGCATCTCCGGATCAGATTCGCAGAATGATCAAAGATTCTGACGGCGATGTATTCGAGGAAATGCGTACAGCCCAGCAGGAGCTGTCCTTTGAGGAAGCAGAGCGTACCTTCAAGCGGTATAAGGTTGATTTCTCCGAAGCAAAGTACATTGCGCTCGGCCTACGAAACATCCATGACGATCAATACACCAACCTGGCTATGATCCTGTCAGACCAGTGCCAGCATACAACCAAGATTGCCGTGTTTGGTGATGATGCGAATATTACCTTCAAGGACGCAAAGGAGTTTGGTGGCTCCATCTTCAAGCAGCTGGATGACAGCTATGCATATCTGACGCTCTGCAACCGCACTGCCGCTACCTTCAAGGGTTTGGAGCGAGTGGAGCTTTCTGATTATCCTGAAGATGCTTTGCGTGAAGCATTGCTCAACGCCCTTGTCCATCGTGACTACAGTTACAGCGGCAGCATTATTATCAATGTCAACGACTCTTGCATAGAATTTATTTCTATTGGCGGCCTGCTGCCCGGTCTTTCTGCTGACGATATTCGTAATGGCATTTCTCAGCCCCGCAACCGCAAGTTGGCTGAAATCTTCCATCGTTTAAGGCTGATTGAATCCTACGGCATCGGTATCCGAAAAATCTATGCGCTCTATAAGGATTGTGCCGTGCAGCCACGCATTGAAGTGACCACCAACACATTTAAACTGGTGCTGCCTAACATGAATGCCAGTGGTTCTGTTGCCGAAAGCGTACCGGAAACAGCTGAAAAAGCACCTGTGGTAGTCACTCCGCAAATGAAAACGGTAATGGATTATTTAGCCGAGTACGGTGAAATGACCGACGAAGATCTGCAGGAGCTGCTGAATATTAAAAAGACAAGAGCATATTTGCTCGCCCGTCAGATGAGTGAATGTGGATTGATTGATATTATCGGCAGAGGTGCTGCGAAGAAGTATAAACTCAAATAGTTCAAGCACCGAAGTTTGAAAAATGATTTTATGCTCATGGCAAATTAGGAAGAGCAGCTGATTGGACTGGCGTTGAAACAGAGGAAGTAATCCATCTTCTACAAAGGAGAACATAACATGGTTGATAATGTTTTTGCCCAGTGCAATTACTGCAAAACTAAAATTCGGATGCGTTTTCAAATGGGCTTTTTCGATATTCCATTCGACTTTTGCTGCCCTGGTTGTGGTGTTCATATTCATGGATTAAGAGAACTTGAAAACGGTTTTTCTACCACTGTGAAAAATGCATCAATAATTGAATGTGAAATATGAACTGCCTTTTGTGGAGAGAGCTAAAATTATAAGCTCTCTCTTTTATAATGTCAGCTATACCAGGTGGACTGACAAATGTAACCTTTCAGGCTACAAAATAGCAGGGCAGTGTGATAGACTATATTCATAGCGGAGACAGAGGCAGGAGGAGGCGAAAATGGAAGATATAAGATATTATGACAGACTGGCCGCTGCCTATATCCGGGGCAGGGCTGAACAGAAGGGGACATCGGTATTTATAGAAAAAGAACTTTTAAGCAAAGCGCTGTCAGAGCTTACAGAAAAGGAAATTGAAGAAATTCTGGAAGCCGGCCGTAAAGCAGAAGAAAAGCTGTATGCTTTTAAAAGTATCCACAATGATATGCCCAGGGTGAAACGGGTGCTCGGTTTCCTGAAATCCGTACAGTTTCAAAGCCTGCTGGATGTAGGGAGCGGAAGGGGAGTTTTTCTCTTTCCATTTTTGGAAGAATTCCCTCAAGTACAGGTTACATCAGTGGACATTCTTCCCTACCGGGCAGAGTTCCTCCAGGCTCTGTGCGACGGCGGTATTGCACGGCTCCGTGTACTGGAAGAAAATATTTGTATGCAGCCGCTTCCAGATAAAGCTGTGGATGTGGTAACCATGCTGGAAGTGCTGGAGCATATCCCGGATGCGGAAAAGGCTGTGAAAGCGGCTGTACGGATGGCGCGGAAATATGTTGTTGTGACAGTGCCATCCAGGCCGGATAATAACCCGGAGCATATCTATCTGCTCACAAAGCAGATATTGACAGAGATGTTTGAGGCGGCAGGGTGCACCAGGCTTCACTTTGACGGTGTATCTGGACATTTGTTTATGGCTGCGGTAATGTAAAACAGAAGCCAGAAAAAGGAGTGAAAAAATGAGCGGGGAATTCAGTATCAGAAAATATCCGCGGACACCGCATTTGGAAGGCTCTCGGCTTCAGCCGGGCGATGAAGATTTATCCCAGATCCGGTTTTCAGAGATTGCAGGACGTTATCTTGTGGTGGAAGAAAAGTGTGACGGGGCTAATTCTGCCATATCCTTTTCGAAAAACGGGGAACTGCTTTTGCAGAGCAGGGGACATTATCTTACAGGAGGATACCGGGAACGGCATTATAATCTAATGAAACAGTGGGCCAATACACACAGGGATGCTTTTTACCAGGTGCTGGGGAGCAGATATATTATGTATGGGGAGTGGATGTACGCAAAGCATACAGTGTTTTATGATGCCCTGCCCCATTATTTTCTGGAGTTTGATATTTTTGACCGTGTCTATGGAATTTTTCTGGATACGCCGTCCAGAAAAAAGATGACAGAACAGATGTCGGTGGTATCTGTGCCGGTTTTGGCAGAAGGCATATTTACAGAACAGGAGAAACTATTGGCTTTATTAGGCCGGTCTTCCTATATTAGCGAGAAACATATTCAGTGTCTGCAGAAGGTATCCGCAGAAATGGGGCTGGATGTGCAGCGGCAGTGCAGGGAGACGGATGCATCCGATGCCATGGAAGGATTGTATATTAAGGAAGAAGAAGGCGGACAGGTGGTGTCAAGGATGAAATATGTAAGAGCATCGTTTTTACAGTGTGTGGACGTATCGGAGACCCACTGGCTCGACAGGCCAATAGTGCCTAATCAGCTGGCAGTGCCTGTGGAAAAACTATTTGAGGAATGAAGCTATGGAAAAATGGAAAGAACTGCTCTGCCTGGTTCCTTCGGCGCCGGAATGGCAGATTGACTGGAAGCAGATTGAAGATTCTGCATTGCCGCTTATAGTACAAAAGATGAAAATGACCATGCAGAATCCGTTATGGCACAGAGAAGGCGATGTATGGACACATACGCGCATGGTATGCGAATGTCTGCTCTCCTTTGAAGAATACAGGAAATTGGGAAGAAGAAAACAGGAAGAAGTATTCCTTGCGGCACTTTTGCATGATATAGGAAAGATTCCATGTACCCGAATAGAGGATGGCACATGGAAATCCCCCAACCATACTGCTGTGGGTGCCCGGATGGCGAGAAAAATTCTTTGGAGAGAGTATGGGTTCTGCGGGAAGAGAGAACTGCAGGAATTTCGTGAGACCGTGTGTACCCTTATACGATATCATTCAGTACCACCGCATATTCTGGAACAGAAGAACCCGGAACACCGGATTATTCAAATTGCATCCAATGGGGAGCTGATGCCTGACTTTTCTGTGGAATTGCTCTGTCTTTTGGAAAAGGCGGATATGTGCGGGCGCATATCGGATACGGAGGAAGCATCATTGGAAATGATTGAGTTATGTATTGCCCAGGCAGAAGAGTCGGGATGCCTGAAGGCTCCATTAAAATTTCCAACAGCATTTTCAGAATATGCATATCTGGAAGGGAGAAATATTATGCCGGGCCAGAAACTGTATGATGACACCTGGTGTGAAGTGATTATGATGGCAGGGCTGCCAGGAACAGGGAAGGATACCTGGATAAGGGAACACTATGGAAATTATTACTCTATTTCGTTGGATGAGATTAGAAAGCAGATGAAAATTAAACCCGCGGAGACACAGGGAGCGGTATTAAATGCCGCAAGGGAGCTTGCAAAAAGCTATATGCGAGAGAAAATGCCGTTTGTCTGGAATGCTACATGCCTGACACCGATACTACGTAGAAAACAGCTTTGTTTATTTAAAGACTACAATGCATCTGTGAAAATTGTGTTTCTGGAAACAGATTGGGAAGAACAGATGAGACGGAACCAGGGAAGAAAAGAAGAAGTTCCGGAGCAGATAATTGACGGCATGATGGGGAATATGGTACTGCCAGAGCGATTTGAAGCGCAGCGGGTGGAGTGGTACTGCATCTGAGAATATTCACGGGGACTACAGAAAACTGCCGGTTGATTTTGCAATGTATCCATATCTAAAAGAACAATTGGAAGCGGTTCAATGTGAACATTTCACTGAAGGAAGTAGGAAAGGACTTGGCAGATGGAGAATAACAAGGGATTTATGAACAGTATCCGGAGAATTTTGTTTGGAAGTACCGGCCGGTCCGGGCAGACGAAAAAGGCAAGAGACCGGAACGAAAGCTCAGATGAGGAGGCTAAACCTGTACATGACCAGCAGCTTTTTGACCCGGCGGAAATAAAGAAAAGGAACGAAGACTTTGTGAGAATTGCCGGACAATGTGCCATGGGGGACACGGAATCTATGATGGAGCTTGCAGAGTGGTTTCGTTCAGGATTTGAGCCTGGCTTAGAAGCTGTGATTTCGGCATATGAGGAAAATCCGGATGAGATAAATTGTGAGAAACTAAAAAAATATATAAATAATCTTTCAAATGGAAGTTTATCCATAGATGCATACACATTTTGGATTGGGCGCTCAGCATTGTATGGGAATGAGAAGGCCGGGGAAATGATAAAGAGATACGCATATTATGATACAAGATCGTATTCCTTTATGCCCCGCAAATTATTTTCTCCCGGAAACAGGGGATTTACAGATTACTGGTTTAGCGATGCACTGTTCCAGTTTGGGCTGGTTGAGATACCGTGGGGGGAGACAGACTGCCGGTTGTGTACCATAAAAGAGAATGGATGCTTTAATTTTTATTATGTCTCATGGTACTGCCCGGCAGATGAGGACGGCTTTGGACGGGAAATGGAATATACGGATATTTACTATGATGAATTTTTTAAACGGATCCCGGCCAGGGATGAAGAAGAAATCCAGTCGGGACTATTAAAAATAAAAGAGGAGCGGGAGCGCTATTGGCAGGTTCCGGAAAATAATGCGCAGATGAGGAAGTATAAGAAAAGTATATGCCCAGAAGCATGACATAATACATATGCGCTGCTATAGGGTTAAATGGAGGAAGGTGAAAGCATGGATTTAAAAATATTTTATGAAGCGGCTCCGGAACAGGAGGTCTTTCAGAAGGTGCTGGATAAATTTTTCCATGGAGAACGTGACAGCCGGACAATTCAGCTCCTTGGAGAAGAGTAATGCGACGGGCATATCTCTCCCTGCTATGTAGATTGATACAAATATACAATTTTTTGTGTTATTCTGTCAATTATCATTTACCTTCACTGGTCGTATAATACAGGTAAATAATATGGTCAGTTGATTCACCTAAATAATATGGCCAGGGAGGTATACTATGACATCTAGAGAACGTGTCCGGGCAGCAATCACCCACAGCAGGCCGGACCAGGTTCCGGCTGCTTTTGAAGCAGTGGGGAGCGTAACGGAAAAATTAATGAAGCATTATGGTTTTACCAGGTACAGCCAGCTTCTGGACAGATACGGGGTGGATGTGGCTCCGGTGACACCCAGATATATTGGTCCTAAATTAAAGGAATATACAAACGAAAAGGGCGAGCTGGTGAAAGAGAGTTACTGGGGCTTTGAAGAAACATATCATACAACGAATGTGGACACTTATGCAACAACCTCGTATTTTCCTTTTCATGGAGTGGAAAAAGTTGAAGACGTGGAGGCCCTTCGCTATCCTGATCCCGACTGGTTTGATTATGATTCTGTCAGAGAGCAGTGTGAACAATACCCGGATAAAGCCATTATTACAGGACATGAAGGTCCGTTTCAGATTGTTACATATCTTATTCAGATGGATGAGTTCTTTATGCTGATGATAGAGGAACCTGAAACAGCAGGGAGGCTGCTTGAGCGGATGGTGGAGTTTGAACTGGAATACTACCGCCGGATACTTGAAGCGGGGCAGGGAAGAATTGATATTATCCGGCCTCATGATGACTATGGAACTCAAATTTCCCTGCTGTTTGGTGTGGATATGTGGAAGCAGTTTTTTATGGAGAGCACGAAAAAGCTGACAGACCTGGTTCATCAGTATGGAGCCTTTTACCAGCAGCATTCCTGCGGAGCCGTCCGCCCGCTGATCCCTTATTTCATTCAGTGCGGAGTGGATGTTCTGGAGCCGGTACAGAAGGTACGCGGCCTGGAACCAGAGAGCCTGCAGAAAGAATTCGGAGGCCGGATTACTTTTCATGGCGGTATTGACACTCAGGATCTTCTGCCTCACGGAACAGCTGACGAGGTACGGGCAGAGACAGAACGCTTTATAAGGACACTTCACCGCGACGGCGGCTATATTCTGATGTCCAGCCAGGCATTTGAGGGAGACGTGCCTATAGAAAATATAGAAGCATTATATGATGTTGACAGAAGGAAATAAACCGGATACGGGACTTGAAACAGCATGATATCAAAAAGGGGGCAGAAAAATTCATCTGTCTCCTTTTTGATATCTGGAGGGAGATATGCGGAAGGCCTTTGTAAAACAGCGGTGAAAGTGGGCAGAATCATAAAACCCGGCTTTCTCCGCAATGATCTGGCAGGAAAGTTCTGTGGTTTCCAGAAGAAAGCAGGCATATTCAAGACGCTTCATAGAGATATACTGGTAAGGGGAAGTGCCCAGATATCTGCGGAATGAGGCCGTCAGATATGTATTGCTTACGTGAAGGGCTTTGGCAAGGCCGCTGACCTGGATATTTTGGGTGAAATTCTGCTGGATAAAATCCATGGCAGCTGTAATGACGGGAGAGATATCTTTGCTTGGGAGCTCCGAGGCCGTCTTCAGGAGATACATGATGAGGGCATACTGCATGGATGAGAGTTCATAGGGATCAGGATTGGAGTTATATTTTACATAGCTGAGTATTTTCAGGAGCTGTGCTGTGATTTTCTGAGTATAAAGTCCATCTATTGTCCTTATATTATTCAGACGGAGGCTGTTTAGCAGTTCCCGGCATCCATTGCCGGACAGTTCGATCCACATAAGTCCCAGACTGGAATTTTGTACATTACGGTAGCAGTGTTCCTCACCTGCTGCAATTAAAAATGCGTCTCCTTTTTTCAGGAGGTAATCGTGACCGTCAATATGGAAAAAACTGCAGCCCTCAAAAAGAATATGAAGAGTGAAATAGGGGTAGTCTTTTTCACGGACAATTTCAAAATCTCCTGAGCAGAGATCGCAGCCCATACGTGAAGAGCAGATCAGGAAAGGATTGATCTTTGAATGGGCAGGAAGATGCTGCGAGTAAGGATAGCCCAGGAGATCCTGAAATTTATATTTATCAGACATCCGTGTACACCTCCGGAAATAAAAAGTTTTCTTTTTGAAATAATGTAGCATATATAAAAGGAGAAATCAATCATCGTGTGTCGAAATATACAAAAAATAATGTAGATATGTAAATATTATCAGCAAAATCCATATGCTATAATGATTTCACAGCGGAGGTTATGGGCATTTATAGACCTGTAAAGAAGGAGGAAATGAAACATATGAAACGGAGAGTCTTAGCTGCAGGATGTGCGGCAATGGTGGCAGCGGTCAGCCTGGCGGGCTGCGGTGGGTCAGGAAGTGAACCGGAAACACCTCAGGAGAAGAATGTATCTGAAAACGTCACTGAAAAAAAGGAAGCAAGTGCAAAAAAGGAAATTGTATTAAAGGTTGCATCACGGTATTCTAATGATAATCCAGATGAGAATTTTTACAGGAAAAAGGTGCAGGAATTCAGCGATTTGGATAATGGGATCAAAATCGAGATGGATAATATTTCTACGGAGGCGGACTATTTTGACAAGATTAGAACAAGTTTTGCCAATGGTGACGTTCCTAATGTATTTCTGGAGTATGGAGGAAGCAGATGTCTGGACTATATGGAAGCCGATGCACTGGTGGATCTGCGGCCATATCTGGAGGAGAATAATAAGGAGTGGTACAATCAATTTTACGAATCAATGTGGAGAGAAACGCAGTACGAAGGATACGATGGAATCTATGCTGTACCTTTTAAGTGTTACTTTGTAGCGCTTTACTATAATAAAGAAATATTTAATGAAGCCGGGCTTGAGCCGCCCAAAAGTGTTGAAGAGATGATGGATGTTTGTGAGAAGCTTCTGGAAAAGGGTATCCAGCCCTTCCAGGTGGGAGAAAAGGATGCGTATCGTTTCGGACACTTTAATAATAATCTTATTATCAAAACATATGGCATTGAAGCGGTAGAAAAACTGGCCAGCCGGGAGCTGTCTTATGACAGTGATGAGATGAAAAGTACATATCAGGTCATTGCAGACATGGTAGCGAAAGGCTATCTGGGAAAAGATCTGCTCGCTACAGATTCGACCACTGAGAACGCTGTATTTGAGCAAGGGAAAGCAGCCATGCATTATGATGGAACATGGTATATAGCCAATAACCTGTTTGGAACAGAGTTTTATGATAAAGTAGGTGTGGTGCCTTTTCCCTATGGTGATGAATCATGCAAAAACTATGCACAGGGCGGTTCCTCAGACATGTTCTATGTAAGTAAGCTGAATAAATCAGATGAAGAGATCCAGGCGTCAATTGAATTTTTGAAATGGCTGACGGATCCATCATATTATCAGGAACTGGATCAGGTGGCCCAGACCATCCAGCCGGTGAAGTTTGAAAGAACTTCTAAGACAGAAAATCCTCTTCTGGATGAGGCGATTGCTATCCAAAGTGAAATTACAGATATGCGCACAGATGTACAGAATTATGACCCGGAATCTCATATGATGGATACAGTGAGAAGTTCTCTCCAAAGCCTGGCTATGGGTGATACACCGGAGCAGTGTGCACAGAATATAATGGATAGAATGCAAGAATATAAACAATAGGAATATATAAGATTATAAACGATAAGAAAAGAGCGTTCCAAGGGAGCGCTCTTTTCTTGAAACTATCCGGCTGTCAAACTGCCGGATAGTTTTATAACTCCGTATAATACCACATATTGCTTATCTGGTCCTTTAATCTGTCAAAACTCCAGGTCTTGCTGCTGCGTATCTTGCTGTTGGGGTCATTGACAGTAAAGCCTCCATCCTCATAACCTGTGAGCACGATAAAGTGTCCGTTAGAGGTGAAGTCTCCCGGTCCTACGCTGCAGATGATAGGATAACCGTTATTCAGTGTATTGATCATTGCATTTTCATCAAGTCCCAGCATGGTCCCTGTTATTCCAAGGCCCTCGGCCCCTGACGTCATCAGATCCCAGGAGGTATCCAGACTCTGTGTGAGATATCCGTTTTCTTCACTGTAGGCGGCTACAGCGGCAGGAGTGAGATCATCCCTGCCGGTCAGACCCGATGCCACCATGGCTATGCAGGTGGGACCGCAGCCGCTGACGGCTACCATGGAACTCCCATAAGGCGCATAGCCCCAGCGCTCGTCCCACTGGAGCAGAAGAGGGATGGTTCCCTTTGTCACAGGTCCTATTGTGGTGGCGGCCGGTGTATCCTTCTTGGAGGGGTAATCCAGCACAAAATTAAGTGTTTCAGGATTTTTTGTGAGTATTTTGAAAAGAGGCTCAGGGTATTCCTTATAATGCTCTATAAGAGAACTGATTTCAGGATAGTCGCTGACCATAGCTTTCAGATCATCTACATATTCTCCCTGTACATTTCCCACAACTGAAACGGATGATGAAGTATTTTGAAATCCGGCGTCCTCCACATTGGCAGATATGGCGGCGGGTTTATTTTCAGCTTTGCCTTCCGGGGATGTAATATTTCTGAAAAGGCAGACAGCAAAAACTATGACCAGGCAAACGCTGCCGGTTTTGATAATACGCTTAATACGCCTGATTTTTTTTAACCGCATGGCTTTCTGATGTCTGAGCTTCTTTTCACGCTGGGTCAGGTGTGCAGTCTTCTGGTTCATATAGAGTCTCCTTCTGTATAATAATATATTAATCGTGCGTATTCTGTAATAATCATTGTATACTTAAGCCGGAGCAAAGTCATAAGTGTTTTGTAAATAATTTATAAAATATATTTTAAGATAAACTTATGAAGCTGTATGTAATGGCGGAATCTTGAATTATTCTTCAGCTCATTGTATAATCTTTTGTAAGTGATAAATGTGTATATGCAGAGAAGGGAGGTACAGGCCTGATGCTTCTGATAGGGATTCTGGTGTTGGTTTTATTTGTGGCAGCAGCAAGGGGAACATTGGAAGCATTTCATATCCTGCTTCCTAAAAATATTTTCAGAAGGATAGCCGGCATTGCGCTGATAGTGGCAGCTGTGTCAGCGGGATTTTGGACAAAGCTTCCGCTTCCTCTATTTTATATGACAGTATACTTCACAGCGGGCTGTGTTTTAATATCATCACATGACAAGAGACAGAAGACTTTTTTTATTATCAATATAAGATTTTTGCTTTTTACGGCAATTCATATGATCGTGCTGGGGATTATAGCGCTGCTGAAGGACAGGGGAATTGCGGAAGTTTTAAAAGATTTTGACTTGAGAGGCATGAGTGTGTCAGCCGCTCTGGCGGTAAACACATTGACTGACTTTGTGTTTGCCAGGCTCATGCGCCGTTCCACGGCTTCCATATTAGACTATGATGGAGAAGAATTCAGTCTTCTGGCGGGATCAATGTGGTTCTGGGTAGTATTTTTGATGGTTGACAGCCTGCCTTCCATGTTCAGCCTGCCAGACGCCCTGGTATCGCTGTTCCTGATCGGAAGCAGTTTTCTGATGCTGGTCATGGTGGGATTTTATATTCTCCATGTTTACAGGATCATAAAAAACGCCTATCTGGAGGAGGAATACATTCGACTGAAGCAGGAAGAGGAGCGCCAGCGGCAGCGTGTAGCCAGAATCGAGAAGAGGGCCTGCACGGACGAGCTGACTGGTGTTTACAGCAGGGCATATGTGATGAACTGCCTGACTACTATGATGGAGGCCGGAGAAGCGTTTTCTATTGTATATATCGATATCAATTCTTTGAAGCATATAAATGATACAAAGGGGCACCGCGCTGGTGATGAATATCTGAAGACATTTGCAGCTGAATTCGGAAGTCATCTTCGAGGAAGCGATATCTTTGGACGGATCGGCGGGGATGAGTTCCTGGTAGCCATGCCGGACTGCCCGGCAGAAACGGCTGCCAGGCGGCTGAAGGAGATAAGGGATACAGTGGCCGGGCAGGATCAGTCTAAAGGCCCTTTCAGCTATGGCATCGTTTATGTTCCGGCGCATACAGAAAAGAAGATAAAGGAATATCTGTCTGAAGCTGACAGTCTCATGTACGAGGACAAGAAAGCAGGACGCCGGTAATAAAAAGGAGATGACGCCATGGTTGTGATCATAGTTTCTATTGCTTATTTTTACTACAATTGGTATTTTTTTAAATACGCTGAAGATATTCTTGAAAAGCCGGGAACAAGGACAAGAGATATAGTGCTATCTTTTTTTATTAACTATGCCCTGTTTTATGTATGCACCATACTTCAGTTCCATCTTATTGTAAACTGGAGTATTTTTTTCTTTTTCCTGCTGGCGGAAACTGTCTTTATCTACCGGGGGAGGTGGCTTCCCGATGCGGCGGCAGCTCTTGGGGGAACGCTGATAGGGCTTGCATTAAATATATTATTCCGTGATGTACTTGCCATTCTTATGAATGTGCCTCTGGCCGCTTTCGATAATAATACTGCAAGTCCGGGCAATTATAAAAGGTATCCCATCATCCTGGGATTTGCCGCAGCTGGTCTTGTATTTCAGGCTGCGCACAGGAGAAGTGACAGGAGCAGGGTGAAGGTCATCCTGAAGGATCAGAAGAATCTTCATTTTCTGGCAGGTCTCATGGTTGTTATGTACGCATATCTCTGTCTGAACCTTCTGGTGTATTATGCCCCGGGCAATTCACTTGTTCTCAAGCTCTGGACAATAAAATCAAGTGCTGCAGTGCTCATCGGCTTCGGACTTGCCGCTGTATTTACATACAGAATGTGTATGCTGGATAAGTACCGCAGAGAAAATCTGGAGACAAGGCAGGCGCTGGAGAATGAAAAGAAGGAAGAGCAGGAGCTTCGGTCAGTGATCTATCAGGATCCGCTGACAGGCTGCGGGAACAGGCTGGGAGCAAGAAAGGCGATACTGAATGCCATCAGGGAGAAACGGGATTTCTGCCTGTGCTTTGTGGACCTGAACGGACTAAAGCCAGTCAACGATAATCTGGGACACAGCAGGGGAGATGATTATCTGTTGGCGGCAGTGAGGCATCTGCGCTCGCAGTGCAGAAAAGACTGTGATGAAATCTTCCGGTACGGGGGAGATGAGTTTATTGTCATTTACTATGATACCGGTCTGAAGACGGCAGAAGAGCGTATGCGCCGGGCTGCAGACGCCCTGTCGGCAGAGGGAGATTCTGAAGCTTATCCGTTTCCCATGTCCATCAGTGCGGGCATAGTTGAGGGCAGGGGAAGGAATGATCTGGACGGGCTTATAGAGGAGGCGGACAGGAGGATGTATAAGGAGAAAAAGGCATTTTCAGAAAAAGTATAGGAATCTGGCAGAAAAATACTTGACGAATGGGCCTCATAGTAATAAAATAGCAGTTAGCAAACAAATATGTTTGTCAGACGCACAAATGTATTTGATATGAAGACAACAGTGAAATGAGGAGGAACATTATGCCAGCGTACAGGGATTTGAGCAAAGAGGAGCTATTAGAAGAAAAAGCAAGTTTAGAAGCAAAGTTTCAGGAAGTTAAAGAAAAAGGAATGAAACTGGATATGACCCGCGGAAAGCCATCAGCAGCACAGCTTGATCTGGCTATGGGAATGATGGATGTCCTGAACAGTACATCTGACCTGAAGTGTATAGAAGGTGTGGACTGCAGGAATTACGGTGTATTAGACGGTATCAGAGAAGCAAAACAGCTTTTGGCGGATATGACAGAGGTGGCTCCTGATAATATTATTATCTATGGCAATTCTAGCTTGAATGTAATGTTCGATACGGTATCACGTTCTATGACTCATGGTGTTATGGGCAGCACTCCATGGTGCAAATTGGATAAGGTAAAATTCCTCTGTCCGGTACCGGGCTATGACAGGCATTTTAAGATCACAGAATATTTTGGCATTGAGATGGTAAATATCCCTATGACGGCAGACGGTCCGGATATGGATATGGTAGAGAAATATGTCAATGAGGATCCTACTGTAAAAGGAATCTGGTGTGTGCCTAAATATTCCAATCCTCAGGGGCTTACGTATTCAGATGAGACTGTCAGAAGATTTGCCCGCCTGAACCCGGCGGCAGAGGATTTCAGGATTTATTGGGATAATGCATATGGGATCCATCATCTTTATGATGATAAGCAGGACCATCTGATCGAGATCCTTATGGAGTGCAAAAAGGAAGGCCATCCGGATATGGTATATAAATTCTGCTCCACATCCAAAGTAAGCTTCCCGGGCTCAGGTGTTGCGGCCATCGCGGCGTCTGAGGCAAACTTAAAGTATATCAGGAAGCATATGACCATCCAGACGATCGGACATGACAAGTTAAACCAGCTGAGGCATGTGCGCTTCTTCAAGGATATCCATGGGATGGTAGAGCACATGAGAAAGCATGCTGATATCATCCGCCCCAAATTCGAAGCGGTTCTTTCAAGCATGGAGAAGAATCTGGAAGGGCTGGAGATCGGTTCCTGGATACAGCCAAGAGGAGGATATTTTATTTCCTTTGATGCTCTGCCCGGATGCGCTAAAGCTATCGTTGCAAAGGCAAAAGAAGCAGGCCTTGTTATGACAGAGGCGGGAGCTACTTTCCCATACGGAAAGGACCCTGAAGACAGCAATATCCGTATTGCGCCTACATTCCCCACGCTGGATGAAGTGAAGACAGCTATGGAGATATTTATCCTCAGTGTAAAGCTTGTAAGTATTGATAAAATATTAATGGAAAAATAGTAACGAAAAGCAGGTCTGTGCATTTACTGCACAGATGCAGATAAGGTGAAGGCTGTGCTTTAGGGCACAGCCTTTTATGTCTGGGTATGCCGGAAAGCAGTAATATGGGGCATGAAGGGGGATAATATGTTTACAAATAAGGAACTAAAGAGGCTGATAGTACCTCTTATCATTGAGCAGATCCTGGCAGTGACAGTGGGGATGGCAGATGTGATCATGGTATCAAGAGTGGGGGAGGCGGCTGTCTCAGGCGTCTCTCTGGTGGATATGATCAATGTACTTATCATCAATATCTTTGCAGCGTTGGCTACAGGGGGCGCTGTGATAACAGCCCAGTTTATAGGGAAGCAGAAGAGGGAGCTGGCCTGCCGTTCAGTGAACCAGCTGTTCTTCTCCACGGCGGTAATTTCGATGACGGTCATGGCTGTGGTCCTGCTGTTCAGGCATGGGCTGCTCAGGCTGTTTTTTGGCAGTATAGATGATGATGTCATGGGGAATGCACTTGTCTATCTTGTGCTGTCAGCATGCTCATACCCGTTCTTGGCTGTCTACAATTCCGGGGCGGCAGTTTTCAGGTCCATGGGGAATTCCAAGGTCCCCATGCTGATCTCACTCATGATGAATATTGTAAATATAGGCGGAAACGCTGTCTTTATCTTCGGATTCAGGATGGGGGTGGCAGGCGCTGCCACAGCATCACTGATATCCAGAATGATGGCTGCAGCTGTTGTCTTTATTCTGCTGAGACAGCAGAAGCATGAGGTCCATCTGGCAAGAGGCATCAGCGAATGGAAACCTGACTTTTACCTGATAAAGAAAATACTGTATATAGGAATCCCAAATGGTCTAGAAAACAGCTTTTTCCAGCTGGGACGTGTTCTGGTAGTCAGTATCATATCATGCTTTGGCACAGTGCAGATAGCTGCAAATGCTGTGGCAAATAATATTGACTCCTTAGGAGTGCTGCCAGGACAGGCGATCAGCTACGCTATGATCACTGTAGTCGGGCAGTGTGTCGGCGCAGGTGATTTTAAACAGGCCAGGGAATATGGAAAGAAGCTGCTGGGTATCACCTACGCAGTTACTTTTGGCCTGGGAGCCGTTGTGCTCACGGCGCTTCCGTGGATCCTGAAGATATACAATCTGTCACCGGAGACGCTAAAGCTGGCTACGGTCCTGATCTTTATACATAATGGCTGTGCCATGCTTATGTGGCCGGCTTCCTTTGTGCTGCCAAATGCCCTGCGTGCAGCAAATGATGTGAATTATACCATGGGTGTGTCCATCTTTTCCATGCTTGTTTTCAGGATACTGTTCAGCTATATCATAGGACTGAAGATGGGATATGGAGCAGTTGGCGTATGGATCGCCATGATCATGGACTGGATATTCAGGATGACTATGTTCCTCATCAGATTCTCAGGAAATAAATGGCAGACTCACAGGATCTAATATCCAAATGCTTAAATAGTAACCTTAAATATTTCAAAAGAATTTACAATTTTTCCGGAGCTTATTTACATTTTGACAAGACGTGTTAAAATATAACATGTATATTGAAGAGTAACATGTTGACGAAGGAATAAGCAAAGGATAAATAAATGATATGAGGAAATCCACAAAGATAACTTTAATAAGCCTGATCACCCTGCTGGCCGCTATGGCGGCGCTGTATATCGGGGTAGGCATATATTTCGGCACCCATTTTATGCCCGGCTCCGTGATCAATGGGATCGACTGTTCCAGGAAAACCGTGGAGGAGGCGGAGAAACTGATCGCTGAGAAGGTACAGGACTATTCTATTACGCTGGCAGAGCTGAATGGGGTGACTGAGACAATATCAGGAAACCAGATTGGGTTTGAATATGTCTCAGACGGTGAGGTACAGAAGCTCAAGGATGATCAGAGTCCTTTTCTCTGGATCGTGTCGTATTTTAAGTCAGAGAATTATACGATGACAGCCAGGACTACATATAATAAGGACATGTTAAAGCAGGCCATGCTTGCACTTGATTGTTTTGACCCGGGTAAGGTCACAAAACCTCAGGACGCCTACATCAGTGAAACAGCCTCAGGTTACAGCCTGGTGCCCGAAGTGACGGGAAATGAGCTGGATCAGGACAAGACATACACCCTTCTCACAGAAGCTGTTGACAGGGGGGACAGGAGCGTGGACCTTGCCTCAGGGGACTGCTACAAAAAGCCCGCTGTATATTCAAATGATACAAGCCTTAATGCAAAGCTGGCCACATTGCAGAAGTATGCCCGGATGTCAGTGACATATGATATGGGAAACCAGCAGGAGGTTCTTGACAGTGTGACCATCCGGGAGTGGATGGATGTAAAAGAGGACGGCAGCGTATCCTTCGACTGGGACAAAGCGTCTGAGTTCGTGGCATCGCTGGCCGGCAAGTACGATACAATAGGCACTGAGGAGCCGTTCACCACATCTCTTGGCGAATACATCACGGTGCTTTCCAGGACTTATGGATGGATGATCAACCAGGAGGAAGAGCTCTATGCGCTGATGGATGTCCTGGAACAGGGAGAGTCTGTCACGCGTACACCGGTCTATTCTGAGACTGCCATGACCCGGGGTGAAAATGATATAGGCGATACATATGTGGAGATAGACTATACAAATCAGAGAATGTGGTACTATAAAGACGGACAGCTGATGGTGGATACACCAATAGTTACCGGCAATGTGAGCGCCGATATGGCATCGCCGGAGGGGCTGTTCTGTCTCGTGGGCAAGGAAGAGGATGCCACCCTTGTGGGGGAAGGCTACAGGACGCCTGTGGATTACTGGATGCCGTTCTTTGACGGCGTGGGCATCCATGATGCCAATACATGGAGAAATGCCTACGGCGGTGATATCTACCAGACAAACGGATCACACGGATGTATCAACACGCCGACAGATAAGGCAGCCATCATATTTGCAAATATAGATGTTGGGACTCCTATCGTGTGTTACAGCAGCTCTTTCAGGCAGGGTGATAACACGATCTATACAGGAGGACAGCCCACGGAGCAGACGGATGCCGGCACGGGAGACTCATCCCAGACATCAGGCGGTGAAGACGGGACTCAGACATCAGGCGGTGAAGGCACAGGTTCGGATGAGGCGCCGGAGGGTACTGACGGCGGGAACGGAGAGGATCCGGGAAATGGCGAAGCTGATCAGGGTGACGCCCAGGACTATCAGGAGTAACACAAAATAAGCCGTATCATGGTCGCAGAGCATGTCCGGTGAATATAAATAAGTAAATAATACAAGGGGCGGCAGAACCCTTGAGTTTTAGAGGAGGAGCATTATGAATATCGTAGTTTTGGCAGGAGGGATCAGCACAGAGAGGGAGATATCCATTGTATCGGGGACTCAGGTATGCAAAGCCCTCAGAGAAAAGGGACACCGTGCCATACTTATGGACGTATATTTTGGCAATGTGGAGATACAGCCGGCGAATGCATTTCCGGAGAATTATGATACAGATGCGGCAGCTGCATACATGAGAGGCTTTGATGGAAACATAGAGGCGGCGAAGGCAGCCCAGAAGGAATTCTTCGGCCCCAAGGTACTGGAGATATGCAGGGAAGCAGATGTTGTATTCCTGGCACTGCACGGTGAAAACGGTGAGAACGGTAAAGTCCAGGCGGCATTTGACCTGCTGGGAATTGTCTATACAGGTTCAGGATATTTAGGAAGTGCGCTGGCTATGGATAAGGCTCTCTCTAAGAAGCTGTTCAGGGAAGGCGGGGTTCCCACTCCTGGCGGAGTGACCCTGCATCAGGGTGAGACGGTCAAAAGTACAGCAGGGTATAACGTGGGCCTGCCATGTGTGGTGAAGCCCAGCTGCGGAGGGTCAAGTGTGGGAGTGTTCATAGCGGAGACAGAAGAGGCATTTCAGGCAGCTGTGGCGGAGGCTTTTTCCTATGAGAGTGAAATAGTGGTAGAATCGTACATTAAGGGCAGGGAGTTCTCTGTGGGAGTAGTGGATGGAGAAGCATATCCTGTCATTGAGATTGCCCCTATAGAAGGCTTTTACGACTATAAAAATAAATATCAGGCCGGAAGCACCATAGAGACATGTCCGGCCGAAATCAGTGCCGAACAGACAGCCAGAATGCAGGAATATGCTGTGCTTGCCTATAATGTGCTGAAGCTGGAGAATTATGCGAGAGTAGATTTTATGATGGATGATAATGGAGACATGTACTGTCTGGAAGCCAATACCCTGCCGGGAATGACCCCCACCAGCCTTCTGCCCCAGGAAGCAGCCGCTCTGGGAATGACATTTGCTGATCTCTGTGAAAAGCTGATTCAGGTATCACTTAAAAAGTAAGGTACCGTAACAGCAGACGGCTGACCTATAACAAAATACCCGCTGCCCTCCGGGCCGGGAATACAGAGTGAGGATAGGTGATTAATATGAAAAATATGTCTCTGGAAAATATAGCTGCTGCGTGCGGCGGACGCTATTATGGGGATGAAAATAAAAAGAAGCAGATAGTCACATCAATCACGACAGACAGCCGTAAAGCAGAAAACGGCTGTCTGTTTGTGGCAATAAAGGGCGAACGTGTGGATGGGCATGACTTTGTCTCTCAGGTGTACCGGGAGGGAGCGCTGTGCGTGCTCTCCGAGAGAGAGCTTACAGGTGATGAGCTGGGAGGCAGTTATATCCTTGTGGAATCATCCCTTCAGGCTGTGAAGGATATAGCTGAGTTTTACAGGCAGCAGCTGGATGTAAAGGTGGTAGGCATCACAGGCAGTGTGGGCAAGACAAGTACAAAGGAAATGATCGCGTCTGTCCTCTCAGAGAAGTACAATGTACTGAAGACAATAGGAAATTTTAATAATGAGCTTGGCCTTCCGCTGACTATCTTCCGGCTCAGGGAAGAGCATGAGATCGCAGTCCTGGAAATGGGGATCAGTGATTTTGGCGAGATGCACCGTCTCAGCAAGATAGCGCGGCCGGATATCTGTGTCATAACGAATATTGGCCAGTGCCACCTGGAATTTTTAAAGAGCAGGGACGGCATTCTGAAGGCCAAGTCAGAGATATTCGACTTCATCGCCGGGGACGGCAGCATCGTGCTGAATGGAGATGATGATAAGCTGGCGGGGATCAGCAGTGTGAAGGGAATACGCCCTGTGTTTTTCGGCATTGAGAGCGGACGGGAGATATATGCTGACAATATTGAAAGCAGAGGACTGTCCGGAATACAGTGTACCATCCATGTATGTGAAGAGAAGAGTGAGGAGAGCTTTACGGTGCTCATTCCCATACCGGGACGCCATATGGTTTTGAATGCCATGGCAGGAACAGCTGTGGGGCGCCTTCTGGGGCTTGGCCTGGAAGAGATCAGGAACGGCATCGGGAAACTGGAATCCCTGAAGGGCAGATTCCATATCATAGAGCATGCGGGCCGGACAATTGTGGATGACTGCTATAATGCAAGTCCGGCAGCCATGAAGGCGTCACTTGATGTGCTGTCAGAGGCGCAGGGACGAAGGGTTGCCATACTGGGAGACATGTTTGAACTGGGGGAGGATTCTGCTCTGCTCCATGCGGGAGTGGGGGAGCATGCCTCTGACAACAGGATAGATCTTCTGATCTGCGTGGGAGATATGTGCCGTCACATGGCTGAAGCTGCGTTTAACAGCGGAGGCTGCCGGGAGGTGCTTCAGGTCCCAACACTTGAGGCGCTGCTTCAGACGCTGCCAAAGCTGACGGAGGAGGGCGACACGATTCTTGTAAAAGCATCCCACGGTATGCATTTTGAGAAGGTTATAGAGAAATTACAGGAGCTTTAAATAAGATGACAGAAAAACTATTTTATAAAGATCCATATGCCAGGAAATTTGAAGGCAGGGTCATTTCATGTGAGGAAGGAAAGAAGGGCTGGGAGGTCGTGCTGGATAAGACTGTTTTTTATCCGGAGGGAGGCGGACAGCCCGGAGATACGGGATATCTGGGTAAAACCAGGGTGCTTGATACGATCGAAAGAGAGGGTCAGCTGATCCATATCTGTGATTCTCCTCTGGAAAAGGGGAGCGCTGCAGAGGGCAGGATCGACTGGGAGCGCCGTTTCATGCTGATGCAGCAGCATACAGGGGAGCATATCTATTCCGGAATCGTACACAGGATATACGGCTATGACAATGTGGGATTCCACATGGGAAAGGACTGTATAACTGTTGATTTTAATGGGGCGCTTACCTGGGAGCAGGCTATTTGTGTGGAAAAGGAGGCCAATGCCGTAATTTTCGCAGATGAGGCGGTTTCTGTGAGCTTTCCTGACAGGCAGGAGCTGGAGAAAACAGAATACCGCAGCAAGAAGGAACTGGAAGGACAGGTGCGGATCGTGACAGTTCCGGGCGCTGATGTATGTGCCTGCTGCGGGCTCCATGTGGCGGGGACAGGGGAGGCCGGGTGTATCAAAACAGTTTCTCTCATTAATTATAAAGGCGGGGTGCGTATTGGCCTGTTGATAGGATGGAGCGCTCTGTATGATTATGAAGAGAAGACAGAGGGTATCCGCAGGATATCTAACCTGCTTTCTTCTAAGCCGCAGGCTGTGCCTGAAGCTGTGGAAAAGCTTTACCAGACATGCCAGGAGCAGAAGCAGGAGATCAACGGCCTGAAAAGACAGATATTTGCCATGAGGGCAGAGCAGGTGGAGAAAGGCACTCCGCTTATATATTTCATTGAGGATGGGATGACTCCCGTGGAAGCGCGCCAGTTCTGCGATATGCTGGCAGAGCGCGCAGTGGTGGCGGCAGTGTTCTCAGGAAATGATGAGAATGGATATAAGTATGCCGTAGTCAGCCACAGCAGTGATGTGCGTCCCATTGGGAAGGCGCTGGCTCAGCGGTGTATGGGACGGGGAGGCGGCAGTGCAGAGCTTGTTCAGGGCTCTGCCTCTGGTGATTCTGGTTCCATCGAAGAGTGCATGAGGCTGTTTTCATAATTTCGTTTCATCCAGTAGAATTGACTGGCTGTAAGCCCCAGATGCTGCATTGCATCTGCGGGCTTAAACTTTTTCATTTTCCAGAGTCTGTAGTAGTCCGGGAACTGAGGCGGTACCTGCAGGGGAGGGCGTCCGAAACGAACTCCTCTGCTTTTTGCCGCAGCTATGCCCTCGGCCTGGCGCTGGCGTATATTCTCACGTTCTACCTGGGCTACATAGGAAAGCAGCTGGAGGACAATGTCCGAGATCAGTGTGCCTATGAGATCCCTGTCCCGCCGTGTATCCAGCAGAGGCATATCCAGGATCAGGATGTCCACCTGTTTTTTCTTAGTTAGAAATCCCCACTCAGCAATAATGTCATTATAATTCCTCCCAAGCCGGTCCAGGCTTTTTACCACCAGCAGATCACCAGGACGGCATTTGCGGCGCAGCTTCTGGTAGCCGGGCCTGTTAAAATCCTTGCCTGACATCTTATCCATGTAGATATTTTCGTCAGCCACACCAAATTTTCTGAGTTCGATCAGCTGCCGGTCTTCATTTTGATCTATTGAGGATACTCTCATATAACCATAGATAATTGACATAAAAAAACCTCCCGTTGTATATTCTGCAAAACAGGAGATAATTATAATCAATTTTTTGGAAATGTACACTTTTACAAATCTTCCATTGTATTCCATACTTTCCAAGAACCGTTTGCTTTTTAAGGTTCTTTATTATATAATTAATATTATAAATTTTCATTTTATTGTTTTGTAAAAGTGTACCTTTCTAAAATTGGAGAATAATATGGAGCGTTCAAAGGATAAAATAATCGTTTTAAAAGGGAAAGACAGCGGTACAGATGCAATGCTTAAAATTTACCAGGGATGCACTGAGATCATAGAAGTATATGAGGAGGAGGAGATCTGCAGCCTGCTCAGGGAGTATGGCGGCCAGATCAAAATGATAGTTGCCGATGCCGGCAGAGCGGAGCAGGAAACCGGGAAATTTTTGGAAAGGCTTAGGGAAAGCGGCTACAGGGAGGATTATCCTGTCATAGGAGTGGCAGTAGAAGAATCTAATCTCATACGTGTCCTGAAAAATGAAGCGGACACAGATCCGCTCACAAAGCTCTATAACAGAAGAGCTTTCAAACGTCTTGTCCAGAAAGAATTAGAAAAGGAGCCTGTGAAGGCAGCGTTTGGAATTGTTGATATTGATGATTTTAAAGTATTGAATGACAAGTTCGGACACAAATTTGGAGATGAGATACTCTTCCAGCTCTCAAAACAGCTTCGGGAATGTCTGGGGAAAGATGTACTGGCAGGCAGATTCGGAGGAGATGAATTCGTACTTTTCTGGACGAATCTGGAATCCCGGCAGGATGAGAGGGTTATAATGGAGGAGGCTGAGCACATCTGCGGTGTCATGAGGCAGGAATTTATGGGCATAAGGATCACAGGCAGCCTTGGGATAGCATGTTTCCCATATGACGGGGAGACATATGATGAGCTGTTCAGGCTGGCTGACAAAGCGCTCTATCTGGCAAAGGACAGAGGAAAAGACAGGTTTGTGATATATGGAAGGGAGCTTGTATAGTGACTATACAAGCTCCGCATTTTTGTCCAGCATTTCCTGGATAATATTCTGCGTGTAGGCCCCGAGAAATTTTCTGTCCTCTTTGGGGAGTTCTTTTGGGTAAATAGGTTTGCCGTATTCCAGAATGATATGTCTGGAACGGATCTTTGGGAACTGGTCCTCAAAAATAGCGGATGTGTTAGTCAGCGCCATAGGTATGATGGCGCATCCGGTCTTCTCAGCCATCTTAAGGCTTCCCTCCTTGAAGGGACGCATAGGAGCCTTGGGGTCCTTGTTTCTTGTGCCTTCAGGGAAGATGCACATTGAGATCCCGGCCTTTATCTGGTCGATTCCTTTTAAAATGGTCTTCAGTCCCTCTTTAATATCATCCCTGTTCAGGAAAAGACAGTAGAGGCGTTTCATCCAGTGAGACAGAAGGGGGATCTTGATCATCCCGTCCTTAGCCACATAACCGGTCAGGTCAGGGCAGCGGGAATATGTAATCAGAATATCGAAGAAGCTTCTGTGGTTCCCGACATAGAGAACAGCTTCACCCTTTGGCACGTTCTCTTCCCCGATGACAGTTGTTTTGACTCCGGAAATGAACATAACAAGTTTAAATACATACTGGACCAGGCGCAGGGATGTGATATCCCTGAACCTGGGGGCAAATTTACCGATCAGCCATTCCAGGATCAGAATGGGGATGGAAAGGATCAGAAATCCTACAACTACAATAACGACAAGTATAAACCGTATCATAACAATCTCTTTTCTGTATTTAATTTATATTTATTTTACCTTCCAAAAAGCTCTGTGGTAGCCTTCAGCCAGCCAATCCGCCATGCAGCCAGATCTGAGGCCTCATACCTGAACATCCAGTTGCCTTCTGCAGCTCCGGGAGTGTTCATGCGGGCTTCACTGCCCAGCTGGAGCAGGTCCTGGATAGGAAAGATGGCATACCTGGCGATGGATCCCATGCAGAAACGGATGAAATCAAGACTTACAGAACCCCCGTCTGTGTTGCCGTAGCGGCGTATCTTATCACGGCATTCTTCCGGGAGGCCCGCATACCAGCCGGCTGTGGTATCATTGTCATGTGTGCCTGTGTAGCAGATGCAGTTTGTTGTAGTAAACTGGTGGGGCAGATAAGTACTCTCACCTGTTCCCTGGAAGGCGAACTGAAGGACCTTCATACCCGGAAAGCCGAACATATCCCGGAGCCATTCTACTTCAGGCGTTATGATCCCCAGATCTTCCGCAAAGATAGGCAGGTTTTTCCCGAATTCTTTCTGCAGGGCCAGGAAAAAGTCTTCTCTTGGTCCCTTTACCCATTTTCCGTTTATGGCAGTCTCCTCATCCGCTGGAACAGCCCAGTATGCCTCAAGTCCGCGGAAGTGGTCGATCCTGAGGTAATCTACGAGCTCCATCTGGGAGCGGATACGGGATATCCACCAGCTGTAACCGTCCTTCTTGTGGGCTGCCCAGTCATAGAGCGGGTTGCCCCAGAGCTGTCCGGTGGCGCTGAAATAATCAGGCGGGACTCCTGCTACAGAAGTGGGATGTCCTGTCTCATCCAGCTGGAACAGCTTCTGGTGGGACCAGACATCTGCGCTGTCAAGGGACATGAAAATAGGGATATCTCCGATGATCTCAATTTCCCTCTCATTAGCATATGCCTTTAATTTCAGCCACTGGCGGCGGAACATAAACTGAAGGAATTTATAATACTTGATTTCTTCTGAAAGCTTTTTAGTCCATTTTTTCCGGGAAATGGCATCCGGAGTCTGAAGGTCATCCTCCCAGTCAAGCCAGCATTTTCCTTCATGGGCGTCTTTCCCTGCCATAAAGAGGGCATAATCGTCCAGCCAGAAAGAATTTTCTGCACAGAATGCCTCATATTCTTCCAGAAGCATGATATCGGGAGATGTGGGAAATGCGGCAAAGGCCAGATGGAACAGCTCGTTCTTATAATTGAGGACAGCGCCGTAGTCCACCTGGCGGGGGTCCCACTTGGGGGCAGGAACGCTGTTGAGGTCCTCTTCAGTTAAAAGCTTCAGTTCAAGAAGATCCTCGATGCTGATAATAAGAGGCTGTCCGGCAAAGGCAGAAAAACCCTGATAGGGGGAATCGCCGAACCCGGTAGGCCCAAGGGGGAGTACCTGCCAGAGATGCTGGCCGCTGGCCTCCAGAAAATCGATGAATTCATATGCGCCTGTGCCAAGCTCGCCGATTCCATAAGGTGATGGAAAGGATGTGGGATGGACAAGGATGCCTGACAGGCGTTCTTTTGCAGTGTTCATAATTGTGTCTCCTTTGATTGGATTGTACCAAAATATGTATTATTATTATACCGAATAGTACACAAGGATTCAAGAAGAATTAAACGATTGACATCTCATAAAAATCCGTTAAAATAGAATCATGCAAGTTACGGACCCGCAGGCGTGGGATTAACGACTTTCGTATAACACTAAAATGTTGATGAGAAAGCGAGGGAAGCCTGTGTATGTAATGATCGATAATTATGATTCTTTTGTCTATAACCTGTCCTCTTATTTTCTGGAATTCGGGCGGGACATCCTTGTCAGGCGGTGTGATACACTGTCAATTGAAGAAATAGAAGAGACAGCGCCTGAGGGGATCATCATTTCCCCAGGACCGGGGCGGCCGGAGGAGGCAGCGCTGTCAATGGAGGCTGTAAAGCGGTTTAAGGGAAGGATCCCCATACTTGGAGTGTGCCTGGGCCATCAGGTCATAGGGAAAGCCTTTGGTGCGGACGTGCACAAAGGAGGAAGGCCCATGCACGGAAAGGTGACAAAGGCCTTCCATGACGGACAGGGTCTGTTTGAAGGGCTGCCGGATGGGATGGAAGTGACCAGATATCATTCACTTGTAGTGGAGGAGAAGAATCTGCCTGAATGTCTGAGGGTAGATGCCAGGGCCGGTGACGGAGCTGTGATGGCTGTCACACATAAGGAATATCCCATCTATGGAGTGCAGTTTCACCCGGAAGCAGTGCTCAGCCAGTGGGGACATGAACTCCTGATGAATTTTGACAGAATCTGCAGAGACTGGAGGGATGGACATGCGCCGGATAAGAGAGCTTAAAGACTATATACCTGTACATGAGATTTTTTCTCTGTTTGCACATGAGGAGGACGCTGTATTTCTGGATTCTTCACTGGAGAATGAGCTTGGCCGCCATTCAGTCATAGCGCGGAGAAGTTACCTGAAGCTGGTGAACGGGAAGCATTTCACAGTGAATGGGGTCAGGCAGGAGATATCCTTTGAAGAATATCTGAAGACATATTTAAATGAAAACAAAGAGGAAAACCCCACAGATCTGCCAATCGTATCAGGTGCGGTCGGGTATTTCTCTTATGATTACGGCATGCGCAAGGAAGGGATCCTGTCAGAGAAGGAGGCCGGTCCGGCAGAGATACCGGATTGTATCATTAATTTCTATGATGAATTCATAGTGGAGGATTTGAGGGCCAGAAAAGTATGGCTCATTGCAAACGGACACCTGGAGGAGGCAGGGGCAGCTCTTGACCGTCTGGAAGAGGAAATTAAAAATAGAGGGGAACAGCCTGCCGCGCGGACTGCAGCAGGGAATAGCCATACTTCAGACTTTACGAAAGAGGAGTATTTAAAAGCGATCCAGGATATGATAGACTATATTGTGGAGGGTGATATTTATATTGCCAACATGACAAGGCAGCTGATGGCGGCAGGGAACAGGAGTCCCTATGAGGTATTTAAAAGGCTGAGGAAGGCGAATCCGTCCCCGTTCGGAGGATACCTGAACTATGGTGAGTTCCAGGTTGTCTGCGCTTCTCCTGAACGTTTTCTGAGAATGAAAAATGGAATAGCAGAGACACGGCCCATTAAAGGTACCAGGAAAAGAGGGTGTACAGCCGAAGAGGATGAAAGCCTCAGGCAGGAGCTGTCAGACTCCCAAAAGGACAGGAGTGAGCTTCTGATGATCGTGGATCTGGAGCGCAATGACCTGAATAAGGTGTGCAGGCCTGGAAGCGTGAAAGTTACTGAGCTGTTTTCAGTGGAGACGTATGCCACAGTATTCCACCTGTCAGCAAATATCAGAGGTGAACTGGAAAATGGAAGGAATGCCGTGGATCTGATAGAGGCGGCATTTCCGGGAGGTTCTATCACGGGAGCGCCAAAGCGGAGAGCCATGGAGATCATAGAAGAGCTGGAACACTCAAGGCGCGGCCTTTATACAGGCACCATTGGCTATATCAGCCTGGATGGAGCCTGCGATTTTAATATTGTTATCAGGACTGCTGTATTCTGCCGGGGCAGGTACACTCTTGGGGCAGGCGGCGGGATAACATGTGAATCAGAGCTGGAATTTGAATATGAAGAGACGCTCCAGAAGGCAAGGGCTGTGCTGGAGGCAATCTGTTAAAAAGTTACAGTTCTGCCGTCTGCCCTGTTACGTTAAAAAGTCAGTGCCGCTAAACAGCGGCGGAATGGAGATAAAATGTTAAATAAACAAGTTTTTTTATTTGATTTAGACGGGACATTGACCGATCCGGAGATGGGTATAACAAATTCTGTGGCGTATGCCCTGGAATATTATGGAATACATGTGGAAGAGAGAAAAACGCTTCATCCCTTTATAGGTCCGCCTCTGCGGGATTCATTCCAGAAGTATTACAATTTTTCGGAAGAGCAGGCCGGGGAAGCTGTCTGGAAGTACAGAGAGTATTTCAGCACAAAAGGTTTGTTTGAAAACGAAGTATATGAGGGAATTGCATCTATGTTAAAAAAACTGAAGGATGCAGGCAGGACTCTGATCGTGGCGACTTCCAAGCCAACTGTTTATTCCGGACAGATACTGGAGCATTTTGGGCTTTCTGAGTATTTTGATGATATACAGGGCAGCTGCCTGGACGGGACGAGAGACGCCAAGGACGAGGTGATCGCCTATGCACTTGAACAGAACTGTGTGACAGACCTGGATTCGGCAGTTATGATCGGCGACAGATGCTATGACATTGCAGGGGCAAAAAAATGCGGCCTGGAATCTATAGGGGTCCTCTATGGCTATGGGGACAGGCAGGAGCTGGAATCAGCCGGAGCTGATCACATAGTAAATACCGTGGCGGAGCTGGAAAAGCTTTTGCTGGAGTAAATGCTGCGGGAGGATGGGACAGGAATGAAGATTGAACTTGACGAAGGATATATGTTTGGGCTGGGGGCTTTTGAGACAGCAGCTGTAGAAGATGGAAAGCCTGTATTTCTGGAAGAGCATCTGATGCGGCTTGAAAATACGCTGCTTTTTCTGGGAATCCGGCCCAGTGTGAATAAAGATGAGATATATGAGTATCTGGAAAGCCATTATATGGAGCACGGAGCCCTGAAGATCATGGCATCCCAGGATAACCTGGTATTTACGGTGAGAGAAAACCCTTATAAAGAAGAAGACTATGCCAGAGGCTTTGATCTTGGCTTTTCTATGACAAGGCGCAATGAGACGTCAAAGCTGACTTATCACAAGACACTTAATTACGGGGACAGCATTATGGCCAGGCGTGAGGCTAAGGATCAGGGACTTGATGACCTTGTCTTTGTGAATTCAAAAGGCGCCGTCTGTGAGAGCTCCGCAGCAAATCTCTTTTTTGTAAAGGATGATATATTGTATTCACCCCAGGTAAACTGCGGACTGCTTCATGGAATTGTAAGGGATTATGTATACAGGACGGAAAGAGTTGAGGATTCAGTCATATATCCGGCTGACCTGATACACTTTGACGAGTGCTTTCTGACGAATTCCCTGATGGGGATCATGCCTGTGAGAAGGCTTGGCAACAGGGTATTTGAAGGCAGGAAAACGGCAGAACGGCTGCTTTGCAGATATAAGAAAGAGGTTTTGGGCATAAAAGGGGAAGCCTGGAAATAAAAATGGAATAAAGAAGACACAGGCGGTGTCCTATGAAAAGGATTATTGCGTTGTTAATCGGAATCTGCTGTTTCCTGACAGGCTGCAGCGTGACGGATACAAATGAAGAAAAGATAAAAGACCTGGAATTTACAGTGGTGGAAAATGAAAAGGTACCGGAAGAACTGAAAGCGATCATCGAGAAGAACAAGGAGAGTGAAATCAAGATGACCTATCAGATCGGCCAGTACCTTTATGTTATCCGGGGATATGCCATGCAGAAGACAGGAGGATACAGTATCTCCGTAAACCAGTGCTTTCTCACAGAGGATGCCATTCATGTTGAGACAAACCTGATCGGTCCGGATTCGGAAAAGAAAACGGCAAATGAACCTTCTTATCCTGTAATTGTGCTTAAGCTGCAATATATGGATAAACCTGTGGTATTTGACTGAGCATCTGCATAAAATGATAATGGTAATGTGTAACTGTTCAGTACCTCACAGATATGCTGACTGGTTACGGCAATATTAACTGATTATGGGAGGGGTGTACCATGGAATTATTAAAGAAAAATATCCATATGAACCGTCAGAAGAGCCAGGCTGTCATGCAGGTAACGCTGGAAGAAGATTTTAATGTTCCTGACAGCAAGGCCGATGTGGGAAGCATCATTCAAGACGAGGCAGGAGTAAAGATCGAAGATATGAAGGTGGCAAACGGCCAGGTAATGGTTACTGGCGCCATGGAGGTTGAAGTCCTGTATGTGGCTGACAACAAAGAGAGGAAGGTACATAGGCTCACTGAGCGCCTGCCTTTTGAGGAACAGATCAACATGGAAGGGGCGGAGACAGGTGACAATGTCCAGCTGAAGTGGGACATAGAAGACTTGTCTGTTTCACTGATCAATTCCAGGAAACTGAGCACGAGGGCCCTGCTGACATTTTCAGCGGCTGTGGAGGAGATATATGATGTATCAGCAGCTGTGGAGATCCATGGGGACGGGGAGATCAGCAGCCTTTCCAAGAATCTGGATATGCTGCAGCTCACAGTCCAGAAAAAAGATATTCTAAGGATAAAGGATGAGATAACCCTGGCGTCTAATAAGCCTAACATTCAGGAAGTTCTGTGGAAGAGCATACAGCTGCGCGGCACTGATATCCGCATTTTGGACGGTCAGCTGGATGTTAAGGGAGAGTTCTTTATATTTGTGCTGTATGCCGGAGATGATGAGAACGGCACTATGCAGTGGGTGGAGACAGCGCTGCCTTTTGCAGGGACTGTGGACTGTTCAGGCTGCAGCCCGTCCATGGTAGATGACGTAGAGCTGTCGGTGGCCTCTGTGAGCCTGGAACCCAGGCCAGACTATGACGGCGAGGAGAGGATACTTGCCCTGGAGATCGTCCTGGATCTGGACATAAAGCTTTATGAAGAAGATAAGGTGGAGATCCTGGAGGATGTCTATTCCCCGGCAAAGGAATTGAAGCCGGTCACGATGCAGCAGGTGTATGAGAGCCTTGTAATGAAAAACTTTGCCAAGTGCCGGAGCAGTGAGCGGGTCAGGATGGAGAATAACCAGCCAAGGATGCTTCAGATCTGCCATAGCAGGGGAGATGTGAAGATCGATGATACACAGGTTGTGGAAAACGGCCTTAAGGTAGAAGGTGCGGTATTTGCGGATATCCTGTATATCACTTCTGACGATACCCTGCCGTTTGCGCTGATGCATGGTGTAGTGCCATTTTCTCATGTGATAGAGGTTCCGGGGATAGACGGCACGTGCAGGTATTCTCTGAAGACACAGCTGGAGCAGCTCTCCACAACTATGATCGACAGCGAAGAGCTGGAGGTCAAGGTGGGAATAAACCTGAATGCCTTGGTTGTGCGTGTGCATAAAGAGGACTGCATCGTGGATATGGAGGAGGCACAGCTGGATATGAAAAAGCTTGCCGAGCTGCCGGGTATCGTGGGATATATCGTACAGCCGGGCGACAGCCTGTGGAGTATCGCGAAGCAGTATTATACCACACCGGACAGGATATGCAGGCTGAATAATCTGGAGTCAGAGGATGTGCAGGCAGGCAATAAGCTGATAATAATGAAAACGGTAGAAATTACAGATTGACTTTTGTATTTTTAGTGATACAATAGGAAGGAAAACAAAATACTGTATACAAAGTGCAAATGAGGTAAGCAATGAGAGAGGTACGTTTAAAAGCCATGGCCAAGATCAATCTGGGGCTTGACGTGGTGAGGAAAAGAGAGGATGGGTATCATGAGGTGCGCATGATCATGCAGACCATACGCATGTATGATCAGATCCGGTTAAGGGCTGTTAGCGAAGCGGGAATTAAGGTGCGGACTAATCTGAGCTATCTGCCCTGCAATGAGGATAATCTTGTGCACAAAGCGGCAAAACTCCTTATGGAGGAATTTGAGGTCAGGGAAGGATTATCGATTGAACTGAAAAAATATATACCTGTAGCGGCAGGCATGGCCGGCGGCAGTTCTGATGCGGCGGCTGTCATGGTTGGAGTCAACAGGATGTTTGGCCTGGGCCTGACGAAGGCACAGCTGATGGAGCGGGGAGTGAAGATCGGCGCAGATGTCCCGTACTGTATTATGAGGGGAACCGTCCTTGCGGAAGGAATCGGGGAAATACTGACTCCGCTGCCTCCCATGCCGAAGTGCCATGTGCTCATCGCCAAGCCGGGCATCCATGTCTCCACAAAATTTGTCTATGGAGGCCTTCATCTGGATGAGGTGACGGTGCATCCTGACATCGACGGCCAGGCAGCGGCTATTAAAGCAGGTGATTTAAATGAAGCGGCCAGACTTATGGGGAATGTGCTGGAGAGCGTGACTGTCAGCACTTATCCTGTCATTGATGAGATTAAAGAATTTATGGTACAGCATGGGGCCCTGGGGGCCATGATGAGCGGGAGCGGCCCGACAGTTTTTGGATTGTTTGAAGATGAGAGGACTGCAAAACGTGCATATGAGAAACTGAGGAGAGGGAAACTGGCAAAACAGGTTTTTCTTACCAGCATTTTTAATATCGGAGGGAATACAAATGAAAGATGAATTTCAGATACAGATGAACGAATACCTGCCTCTTCGTGATGTAGTGTTTAATACGCTGCGCCAGGCTATCCTGAAAGGTGAACTCAGGCCGGGAGAAAGGCTTATGGAGATCCAGCTGGCACAGAGGCTGGGGGTGAGCCGCACTCCTGTCAGAGAAGCGATCAGGAAGCTGGAGCTGGAAGGCCTGGTCCTGATGGTGCCCAGAAAAGGCGCTGAGGTTGCGGAGATCACCGTGAAAGACCTGGAGGATGTTCTGGAAGTGAGAGCTGCTTTAGAAGAACTGGCTGCAAAGATCGCATGCGATCATATCACAGATGAACAGCTGCAGGAATTAAAAAGGGCAGCAGGTGATTTTAAGAAGGTGCTGGATACAGATGACCTGACTTCATGTGTCCAGGCGGATATGAGGTTCCACGAGATTATTTATAATGCCACAGACAATGCCAGACTTCTGCAGATATTAAATAATCTGAGGGAGCAGATGTACCGCTACCGCATGGAATATCTGAAAGACAAGAGTATGCACAAAACTCTGGTAGAGGAACACGATGCGATCAGAAGGGCGCTTAAAAAGAGAGATAAAGAGAAGGCAGCCCAGGCAATCTGCGTACATATTGAAAACCAGAAGCAGTCCATAATCGACAGCCTTGTAGAAAGATAGATGGCTGAGTTAAGCGGGCATGGATTTGGCCCGCAGCCCGAGTGAATAAAGATTCCAGAAACTGCATATGCTAGGACAAAGAAAGGATAGGCAAAAGCCTATCCTTATTTTTGTCCCACAAACAAGATCTTCCTGTGGGACAAAACATTCCGCGCAGGAATGCGCAGCTGCGAAAAGCTTCTGCCGGATAAGAGGAGGTGCCTGGTAATGAATGAAAAAGCAGAAAATAAGAAAGAGGATCCTAAAGCCATATCCCGCAGCCTGAGGGACTCCGAACAGATACTTGGAAAACTGTGCGAAGGCTGCGATGATATCCTGCTCAGGAAGATGAGGCTGGGGCAGGGTGAGGGGATAGACTGCCTGATCGTATATATAGAGACAGCCGTGAGCAATATGATGCTGCAGGATTCTATGATCGGAAAGATGATAAACAGCCTTCAGGCTTCCCGGCCTGAAGAAATCTACAGAGAGTTAAAAGAGAACAGCCTTGGCATATCAGACGCAAAAGATCTGATGACCATGGATGAGGCCCTGGCCGCTATGCTGGCCGGAAATGCTGTATTTTTTATCGACGGGTTTGACAGGGCTCTGAAGATAAGCAGCAAAGGATACCCTGCCATGGGAGTGTCAAAGGCGGAAACGGAAAAGGCCATGCGCGGTTCCCGGGAAGCCTTCAGTGAATCAGTAAAGGTAAACACTGCCCTGGTCAGGAAACGTATAAGGGATACACGTCTGAAGGTAAAGGAAAAGATGGTGGGGGAGGCTTCCCATACAATGACTGCAGTCGTATATATGGAAGGAGTGGCATACCCCTCCATGGTGGAAAAATTCCAGGAGCGTCTTGATTCTTTTGTGATCGATGGCTTTATGGACAGCGGAGTCATAGAACAGCTGACAGAAGACACATGGTACTCACCCTTCCCCCAGTTCCAGACGACAGAAAGGCCGGACAGGGCGGCCATGGCTGTGCTGGAGGGCAGGGTGGTGTTCTTCAGCGACAACTCCCCTGAGGCGATCATCCTGCCGGCCACATATAACAGCCTGTTCCAGACAAGTGATGACTATTTCAGGCATTTTGGGATCGTGTCGTTTCTCAGGATCATCAGATATATTGCTGCATTTCTGGCAGTATCTCTTCCGGGGCTTTATATAGCTGTGACGAATTTTCAGACTCAGATCCTTCCAACTAACCTGATCATATCTTTGGCAAAGGCCAGGGAAGGCGTTCCATTTCCCGGTGTCCTGGAGATCCTGCTGCTGGAGCTTTCCTTTGAGCTGCTCCGGGAGGCGGGTGTGAGGATGCCCGGCACCATAGGAAACACCATAGGCATAGTGGGGGGACTGATCATAGGACAGGCAGCCGTGAGTGCGAATATTGTAAGTCCCATAGTGGTGGTCATAGTGGCGCTCACAGCCTTGGGATCCTTCTCAGTGCCCAGTGAAGAATTATCTGAAGCCTTCAGGCTATTAAAGTACGGGATGATCCTGCTGTGCTCTGTCTTTGGCATACTGGGTCTGGCGCTGGGCTGGATGCTGGTGCTGATACACCTCTCCGGGCTGAAAAGCTTTGGCATCCCTTACCTGATGCCATTTAGCGGGAATGACATGAACAGGCGGCAGGATGGCAAAGACAGCATTATCAGGATGCCCCTGTGGATGATAAGAAAACGACCTGTCTTTGCCAGAAGGGACAACAGAACAAAACTCAGATGGAAGGAGTGAGACTATGTTTTCAGATAATCACAAGATATCGGCGAGACAGCTTAACCGGCTGCTCGTTCTGGATCTGATAGGCAAGGTGAGCCTTCTGCTGCCTGCTTTCGCGGGAGTGAGCTCCGGGCGCGACTTTATGGTGAGCCTGATAGGGGGGCTCATACTGTCCATGCTTTATGTATTCTCAGTGGGGTATCTGGCAAAATACGTGGAAAATGATTTCGGAGGGTTTGTAGAAGCAAGGCTGGGCCATGTCTGCGCTTATCTGCTGAGATTCTTCTATCTGGCATATGTATTTATAAACCTGACATACCTGTGCTGGCTTTTTGCCGCTGTGACAAAGAACTTCCTGCTTCCTGAAATGAATGTGGCGGCGCTTGCGGCAGTGATGCTCCTGTGCGGATATTACGGCGCATCCAAGGGGATCGAAGGAAGAGGCAGGACTGCTGAGGTCCTTTATAAGCTGATTCTTATACCGCTCCTTGTCATGCTGCTCTTTGGCGCCTTTTCCATTGATTCTAAATACCTGGCTCCGGGAACGGCAGATATAAGCTCTATGACCCTGAAACAGGGATTTCTGGTGTTCACAGCCTTTGGCGGGGCAGGGCTGCTGCTGTATGAAGCCCCCATGTGCAGCCAGAAGGAAAGGCTTAAGCGGACAGTCCTGCACGGTACGGGCCTTGTGGCAGGCAGCGTATTTGCAGCTTTTGTTGTAATGATAGGGGCTTTTGGAGAGGAAGGGCTGAGGGCTCTGCCCTGGCCGGCTGTCACCCTCATGAGCAATGTGAATCTGCCGGGGGATTTCCTTCAGAGATGGGATGCCATCTTTCTTTCTCTGCTGCTTCTCAGTTTTTTTGTGGCTGCATCCACACAGATATATTATATGGGATTTCTGGCTCAGGGCTTTTTCTCTGCCGAAGAGAAAGAAGCAAAAAAGAGAAGGGGACGGTGCCAGAGCATCTGCATGGCTGCCGGCGCTCTGCTGGTTTTTATGGCATTTAATTTTTCCGGGACATATGATACAGCTTTTTATCTGTTCAGGATATTGAACTGCTATATCCTGGTGCCTCTCACGGCAGGATTTACTCTGCTCCTCTGCGTGATAGAGAGAGTGAGGCAGGGGAGGAAGCTGAAGAAAAGAACAGCCGCTGCTGCTCTGTTGCTGTGCATGGGAGCCTTCTGTTCCGTGTTTGCCAGCGGATGCGGGAGAGAGCTGGAGGACAGGACATTTCCTTCCATGCTTATTGTCCGGGGCGGAAATATGGATGAGGTTCTGAAAGGGTGGCAGCAGGAAGAAGATAAATATACAGACTTCGGCCATGTCAAGGCTGTTGTTTTTGACGAGAAGTATGCTGAAGACAGGCCCTTACTCAAGGAAGTGCTCCGGTATATGGAGCAGGATCCTGTATTTGCCAGGAATATGCTTGTCTTTTTTGCAGACGATACAGCGCTGGATTCCATTACCTATAAGTCCAGCTCCTTTGGGTCCTACCTGGCGGACAGATATAAAAACGGGACGGCTAAGGAAGAAAAGGCAAAATCAAAACAGGCCAGAAAGAAGGGAAAAGAAGGGGAGGTCACTTTGGGAGACCTGCTGAATTTCCTCCATAACAAGGAGGATGAGATCAGTGTCCCGAGACTGGTAAGGACAGAGGACGGCTATTCCCTGGCTGAAAGCATCAGCCTGACAAATGGGGATGAGAAAGAAGCGGAGTAAAAGTAATCAGGCCCTGCATAAATACGGCGGGGCTGTCAATACTCCTGATAGAAAAGTATGGAGCCTGCCGTTTCAGTTCAATCTGTTTGAACGCAGGGCAGAGATCAGAATATCAGGAGGTTACATAAAGTGAAAATCAGAGTATTCAGAGACAGAGCTCTGGACAGAGTCAGAGCATGGATCATAAACAATCAAAGAAAGGCAGCAGGGATGCTCACCGTTCTCACCATCCTGGGCTTCTGGACGGCGGCATCGCTTATGGGCAGAGCGGCGGAGCCTGTCCATGTTCAGGAAGGGATAGCAAAAGAGATCATCCGGTTCCACGTGATCGCAAACAGCGACAGTGAAGAAGACCAGGCGTTAAAATTAGAAGTCAAAGACGAGATGGTGGATTATCTGAAGGGCATCCTGGAAGGCGCTGATACAGTGGAGGCTGTAAAGGAAGCCATAGAGGAGAATCTTGAGATCATAGAATCAAGGGCGGGGGAGGCAGTGCGCTCCCGCGGCTGCGGGTACCAGGTCAGAGCGGAAATGACAAACTGTTATTTTCCTGTCAAGACCTACGGGGACTGTACGTTCCCGGCAGGTTATTACGATGCACTGAGGATTACTATCGGAAAGGCCGAAGGTAAAAACTGGTGGTGCGTGCTCTTCCCTAATCTGTGCTTTATCGATTCCATACACGGCATTGTGCCGGAGGAAGAAAAAGAAGAACTGAAGAATGTGCTCACAGAAGATGAGTATGACAGCCTTTTTACCAGGGATAAAGAGTACAGGGTAAAATGGAGATTTCTGAACTGTAACTTCCTGGGCATGGATTGACTTTTTGCTGCAAACCTTTTATCATGATAACAGATGAAGATCGTAACTATTCAGCAGGTCTGTGCATTTACTGCACAGACCGTAAGATCATAATTCAGCGGCTATACAGACTAAATTAAATAAGCAGGAGGATAGTATATGAATCAGGCATATGAGAAATTATTGCGTTGTTATGAGAGCTTTAAGAGCAGGATAGATTTCAAACCGGAGGTGGCTCTGATACTGGGTTCGGGCCTCGGGGACTACGGCGAGAGCATACAGATAGAAGCCGTACTGGATTATCACGATATTGAGGGCTTCCCGGTGTCCACTGTGCCGGGACATAAGGGGCGTTTCCTGTTTGGGTATGTGGGTGAGGTGCCTGTAGTTATCATGCAGGGAAGGGTCCATTATTATGAAGGTTATGCCATGGAGGACGTAGTGCTGCCCACAAGGCTTATGAAGATGATGGGAGCGCGGGTGCTCTTCCTGACAAACGCAGCAGGCGGCGTCAACTATGACTTTGCGGCAGGCGATTTCATGATGATAACAGACCAGATCTCAAATTTCGTGCCCTCTCCGCTGATAGGGCCAAATATAGATGAGCTGGGGCTGAGATTTTCTGATATGAGCGAGATCTACGATAAAGATCTGCGTGAGATTTTAAGGAGCACTGCCAGGGAACTGGATATACCACTGAAGGAGGGCGTATATGTGCAGCTGACAGGGCCTAACTTCGAGACTCCAAGTGAAGTGAAAATGTGCAGGATATTGGGCGGTGACGCCGTGGGAATGAGTACTGCCTGCGAAGCTGTGGCAGCGAATCATATGGGAATGAAGATCTGCGGGATATCCTGCATCTCCAATCTGGGCTGCGGCATGACAGATGAACCTCTGAGCCATGAAGAAGTGCAGGAGACTGCAGACAGGGTGGCGCCTCTGTTTAAGGAACTGATAACGGCCTCCATTATCAGGATCGGAAAAATGCTGGAAAAGGAGAAGAAAGGGGAATAAAATGAAAGCACTTTATTTTGACGGGGAGAGGGCCATCTACCGGGAAGATATGCCTCTTCCTGTCCCCCGGGAGGGGGAGAGCCTGATACGTATCCTTATGAGCGCTGTCTGCAGTACTGATAAAGAGATACTTAAAGGCTACAAGCCTGACTTTACAGGAATCATGGGCCATGAGTTCGTGGGTGTGGTGGAGGAATCACCTGACCCCGGCCTGGTGGGAAAAACAGTTGTCGGAGAGCTCAATGCGGGCTGCGGCACCTGTCTTTACTGCAGAACGGGACGTGAAAAACACTGCGTCAGCAGGCGCGTCATCGGAATGGAAAAGCATGACGGCTGTTTTGCGGAATATATGACACTTGCTACCCATCTAATCCATCAGGTACCTGACGGACTGCCCGCAGAACAGGCTATTTTCACTGAGCCTCTGGCGGCGGCTCTGGAGATTCCTTCCATGATACATATAGATCCTGCCAAAAATATTGCAGTGATAGGCGACGGCCGTCTGGCCTTTATGATAACGCAGGTACTGTCCCTCACAGGCGCTGATGTTACAGTTATCGGCAAACATGAGGAAAAACTGCAGCAGTTTTCACCGTATGCCAGGACGGCAGTGAAGGCTGATGACACTTATGAATATGTGGTGGAGGCAACAGGCTCACCGTCAGGCCTTCTTCTGGCGAAAGACCTGGTGCGCAAGCAGGGAACTATCATATTAAAGAGCACATATGCCGGGGAAATCTCCATAGACATGAGCTACATGGTAGTAAATGAAATTACTGTTGCAGGGAGCAGATGCGGCCCGTTTGAGCCTGCGCTGAACCTTCTTAACAAATCCCTTGTCAAACTGCCGCCCATAGAACTGTATGAATTGAAGGATTATGAGAAAGCATTTCATTCCAGAGCCTTCAAGGCAGGGTTTAAGTTTTGATTATCCGGGGAAGAATATCAGAGGAGAAAAAAGAATGGATGAATTAACTAAGGTTACACATATTGACAATGTCAAGCTGAGTGAGGACAAAAGGAGCGTGGTCATACTTGACCAGACGCAGCTTCCCAACAGAACTGTATATCTGACCCTTGGCAGTGCAGAGGATATCTATGATGCTATCTTTGAACTTAAAGTCAGGGGAGCGCCCGCGATCGGCATATGTGCAGCATACGGCATCTATTGTCTGGCTGCGGCAGCCAAGACTGATGACTTTGAAAAATTTTACATGCAGTTTAAAAAGGACAAGGAGTATCTGGACTCTTCCAGGCCCACGGCAGTGAATCTGAGCTGGGCCCTGAACAGGATGGAAGGAGTGGTACTGGCAAATAAAGAGAAGCCGGTAAGTGAGATCATCTCCCTGCTTAAAACGGAGGCATGTGAAATACAGGCAGAGGACATCCGCATGTGCCGGGCTATATCGGAATACGGCCTGTCCCTGATAAAGGATGGGGACGGAATCCTGACCCACTGCAATGCAGGCCCTCTCGCCACTTCCCGATATGGCACTGCTCTGGGCCCTTTGTTTCTGGGAAAAGAAAGAGGCATGGAGTTTAAGGTATTTGCTGATGAGACAAGACCCCTGCTTCAGGGCGCCAGGCTTACCTCCTACGAGCTGGCAAAGGGCGGCCTGGATGTGACCCTTATCTGTGACAATATGGCCAGCCTGGTGATGAAGAACGGCTGGGTGCAGGCCTGCTTTGTGGGATGCGACAGGATCGCGGCCAATGGAGATGCGGCTAACAAGATCGGCACCAGCGGTGTGGCCATCCTGGCAAAATACTATGGAATCCCGTTTTATGTGCTTGGCCCTACTTCCACCATCGATATGGACTGCGCTACAGGTGAGGATATCAGGATAGAGCTGCGTGATGAGAATGAGATCAAAGAGAAATTCTATTCAGAGCCCATGGCATTAAAAGAAGTAAAATGCTATAATCCTGCGTTCGATGTGACAGACCATAGTCTGATAGCGGGGATTGTGACAGAATATGGTATCTGCAGGGCTCCATTTAACGAGAGTTTCCAGGAAATATTTCGAAAAAAGAGAGAAAATAGATTGTAAAGAATTTTGGAAAGTGTTAAAATTATTTAAGTCACTATAATTTATAAATGCCGTTATCCGACCGTTTTGCGGAATACCGGCAGAATATCTCAGGAGGTAGAAAAAGTATGAAAAAATTGTTATCTGTAGTCTTATGTACAGCAATGGTTTCAGCAATGATTGCCGGCTGCGGAAGTGCAGGCGGGGATACTGAAAAATCTACGAATGCCCAGACAGAGGCTGAGACAGCAGCAAAGGAAGAGACAGAAGCTGCCAAGACAAAAGAAGCGGCCGGCAAAGGTGACGCACTTAACATTGCTATCGTGAGCAGTCCTTCAGGCGTAGATGACGGATCCTTTAACCAGGACAACTACAATGGTATCCTGGCGTTTATTGAGAACCATTCAGATTCTAAGGTAACACCTGTTAAAGAGCCGACAGGCGACGTGGCAGCAGCTATCCAGGCAGTTGCAGATATCGTTGCAGATTACGATGTTATTGTCTGCTGCGGATTCCAGTTTGCAGGCATTGCAACAATTGCCCAGGACAATCCTGATGTGGATTTCATTCTTGTAGACAGCAATCCGGCTGATGCTGAAGGAAATGAAGTGGAAGTAGATAATATCTATGCCATGACATTTGCTGAGCAGGAGAGCGGTTTCTTCGCAGGAATGGCGGCAGCTTTAGAATCACAGTCCAAGAAAGTGGCAGTTGTTAACGGTATCGCTTATCCGTCAAACGTAAACTACCAGTATGGATTTGAATCAGGCGTTAATTATGCAAACAAGAAATATGATACAGGCGTTGAAATGATAGAGCTTCCTTCTTACGCAGGAACAGATGTTACAAATGCGGATGTTGGAGGAAACTATATCGGAAGCTTTGCTGATGAAGCTACAGGAAAAGTTGTCGGCAATGCACTGATCCAGGAAGGCTGCGATATTATCTTTGTGGCAGCAGGCGCTTCAGGAAACGGTGTGTTCACAGCAGCAAAAGAAGCTAAAGATGTAAAAGTTATCGGATGTGATGTTGACCAGTATGATGATGGTGCAAATGGTGACAGCAATATCATCCTTACATCAGGTCTGAAGGTCATGAGCACAAATGTGGAGAAACAGTTAGAAGCAATCGCAGCAGGTACATTCAAAGGCGGAAATGAACTGCTTAAGGCTGATACAGATTCAACAGGATATGTAAAGGCAGAAGGAAGGAACCAGTTGTCAGCTGATACAATCTCTAAGCTTGATGAAGCTTATGAGCTGGTGAAAGACGGAACGATCGTTCCGGCATCCAACTTCAGCGAATCTACTCCGGACAGCTTCCCGGGACTTGAGTAAGTCAGAGATAAGGCAGGGGGTTGTTGTGTAAGCAACAACCCCCTTTTTAAGTTTTTCCTGCGTCTGCAGAGGCTGTGCATACAGAGGAAAGATTTAAAGGAAAGCAGATAAAAGGAGGAAAGCCATGTCAGAATATATTGTGGAGATGAAGCACATCACGAAGCGCTTCCCTGGAATAGTTGCGAATGATGATGTGACCCTGCAGATTAAAAAAGGCGAGATATTTGCCCTCTTAGGGGAGAATGGAGCAGGAAAATCTACGCTCATGAGCATGCTGTTCGGTATGTATGAACCGGATGAGGGGGAGATCTATATCCGGGGAAAGAAGGAGCGCATCTCTTCACCAAGCTATGCGTCAAAGCTGAATATCGGAATGGTGCATCAGCATTTTAAACTCGTATCTAATTACACGATCGCGGAAAATATTATAATGGGCATGGAGCCGAAAAAGAAAGCTCTGGGCCTGTTTCCCTATGTAGATCTGAAGTCGGCCAACAAGGAGATCGCACAGCTTTCTAAAAAATACGGGCTGGAGGTGGATCCGGAAAAAGTGATCGAGGATATCAATGTCTCCACCCAGCAGAGAGTAGAGATCCTGAAAATGCTGTACAGGGAAGCGGAAATACTTATATTTGACGAGCCCACGGCGGTGCTGACCCCGCAGGAGATAGAATTCCTTCTGGATATCATAAAGGGACTGAGGAAAAATGGGAAGACTATCATACTGATCACCCATAAGCTGGAAGAGATCAAGCAGGTGGCAGACAGATGTGCCATCCTAAACAGGGGACGGCTGATAGATGTGCTGGATGTGGCGTCTACAAGTACGAAGCAGATGGCTAACCTTATGGTAGGGCGGGAGGTGTCCTTTGAGACAGAGAAAAGTGCGCCCCAATTTAAGGAAAAGATACTGGAGGTTGAAAATCTCTCCGTGCGCAACAGCGATAACTTTGAAGTAGTTAAAAATGTCTCTTTCTCCATAAGAGGAGGCGAGATCTTTGCAATCGCCGGTGTATCGGGCAACGGGCAGGTGGAGATCGCGGATGCGATCGCAGGTCTGCTCAAGGCAAGTTCAGGTTCCATAAAATTAAACGGAAAAGAGATCACACACTATTCCATCCGAAAAAGGACAATGGAGGGGATCTCCTATATTCCGGAGGACCGGCAGAGCTACGGACTTGTGATGGACTTTACACTGGAGGATAACCTGGCTCTGAAGAATTACTACAAAGAGCCGTTCTGCCACAGGGGAATCCTGAGGCAGGCGGAATTTACCAGATATGCAGAAAAATTAATAGCAGACTATGATGTGAGAAGCGGCCAGGGGAATAAGACTATGGTCCGTTCTATGAGCGGAGGTAACCAGCAGAAGGCTATTATCGCCCGGGAGATAGAGCTGTCGTCACCGCTCATGATATTTGTACAGCCAACAAGAGGACTGGATATAGGAGCCATAGAGAATATCCACAGGCAGATCATTGGTGAGAGGGACAAGGGCAGGGCTATCCTGCTCATATCGCTGGAGCTGGATGAGATAATGAACTGTGCCGATACTATAGGCGTCATTTATAATGGAGAGCTGAAGAAGATAGCGCCGGCGTCTGAACTGACGACAAATGAGGTCGGAGAATTTATGATGGGTGTAAAGGGGTGATGACATGAAGAAATTAATTGTAAAACTGCTGGGAAATGAAAAAAGACAGAGCATGACCATCCCCATCTTTGCAATTCTGGTCAGCCTTGTGGCAGGCGCTGTAGTTTTGGGGCTGCTTGGAAAGAATCCGCTGTCGGCTTATATGAACCTTCTTCAGGGGTCCGGACTGTGGCCGAAGGCCTCCTATGCGGGCGGCAAGAATATGCTGACTGATTTCACCAGTTTCCTGAATGCGCTGACACCCATGCTTTTTGCTTCTCTTGCAGTAGCGGTGGCGCTCAAAGGCGGGCTGTTCAATATCGGTATATCAGGGCAGATGCTCTGTGCCGGCTTTGTCACCACTGTCGTCATCGGCTACAGCGGACTTTCATCAGGAATTGCAAAGCCGCTTGTTCTGCTGCTTGGAATAGTGACAGGTGCTCTTGTTGGCGGACTTGTAGGATGGCTGAAGTTTAAATTTAATATAAACGAAGTAGTTTCTACGATCATGATCAATTATATAGCCCAGTATGTCATCAGCTTCTGTATCAATACCTTCTATGTAAATCCGGTGTCCAGGCAGTCTAACCCTGTAAGCAAGGCTGCCAGGCTGACGCTTATGGAGACACAGGTGGGGGATCTGAAGATGGATATACCTCTGGGAATCATTTTAGCAGTCATAGCTGCCTTTATTATCAGATTCCTTTTTAATAAGACGAAGCTGGGATATGAGATCAAGACGGTAGGTTCCAGCATCACGGCAGCCAGATATGCGGGGATCAGCGTAGGCAGGAACATGGTCCTGACTATGGTGATATCAGGCGCTCTTGCAGGACTTGCCGGCGTCACATACTATCTGGGATATTTTGGATCTATCCAGCCAAAGGTGCTCCCAAGTACGGGATTTGACGCCATAGCAGTATCACTGCTGGGAAACAGCAATCCCATAGGGATCATATTCTCATCCTTCCTGATCACGATCATCAGCAAGGGAAGTACTTATATGAGCTCTGCCGCAGGTGTGGAGGCGGAGATTGCATCTGTAATAACAGGCCTGATCCTGCTGTTTTCAGCCTGCAGCGCATATATTGCATATAAAGTGAAGAGAGCCAAGAGTTCTCTTGAGGAAGAGAAGATCCTGCAGGAGAAAGAAAAGACAAATGACAGGGCAGATTCCGGAAAGGGGGCTGAATAATGGATAATATAATTATAGATGGTTTATCATTCGCGCTGCCTCTTTTTATCATGGCGATTGGAGGCATTTACAGTGAGAAGAGCGGGATCACTAACCTGGCGCTGGAGGGCTTACAGGGATTTGGGGCGTTTACGGGCGCTCTTGTGGCTGTGCTCACTGCGTCCTGGTTTTCAGGCGGTTCCCAGATACCCTTTTATCTGGCGATACTGTTTGCGGTACTTGGAGGGGCATTGTACTCTCTGCTCCATGCCCTGCTCTGTATTAAATTTAAGGCGAACCAGGTGATCAGCGGCGTCGTGATCAACATACTGGCCACAGCCCTGACGGCTTTTCTGACGAAACAGATAAACAGCGCCGTATTTGGAAGTCCTTCTGATAAGTTCGTGCTTGGTGTATCCAACAGGATCACAGTGCCGGGGCTGTCACAGATTCCTGTGCTTGGGGCGGTATTTACAAATATTTATCCTTTTGAGATCATTATTGTGGTTGTTGCATTTATTGCCTGGTATGTGCTTTATAAGACACGTTTTGGCCTGCATCTGCGTGCCTGCGGGGACAATCCCCATGCAGTTGATGCCGCCGGAATAGATGTATCAAGAGTGCGCTTTATTGCTGTCATGGTATCAGGCGCGCTTTCAGGGATAGCGGGTATCAGCTTCGCATATTCTATCTCTGCGAATTTTTCAGGAAACATTTACGTGGGCTACGGCTATCTGTCCATTGCCGCTCTTATTTTCGGAAACTGGACGATCCTTCCCACGCTTGGGGCATGCCTGCTCTTTGGTTTCGCAAAATCTGGCGGTTATGAGATCGTCAAGATGCTGAAGATGCCCAGCAGCTATTCAGACCTTGTAATGATACTGCCGTATGTGCTCACGCTGCTTTTACTGATCTTCTTCTCAAAGCATAATAAATCTCCGCGTGCTCTTGGGGAGATATACGATAAGGGGAAACGTTAGAGCCGGAAGCCTAAAGGAGAATGATATGAATATAAGATTTTACAATGCAAGGATACTGACAATGGCAGACGGGTGCCGGATGGAAACGGGCGAAGTCTGGGTAGAGGGAAACAGGATATCATATGCCGGGCCGTCAAGGCCTGCCGGCTGCTGCCCGGCAATGCCGGAAGGGCAGAAACAGGAAAAGAAGTGGGACAGGGAGATCGATGCAGAAGGAAATGTGCTGATGCCGGGTTTTAAAAATGCCCATACCCATTCTGCCATGACATTCCTGCGTTCCTATGCGGATGACATGCCGCTGCTGGACTGGCTGAATAAACAGGTTTTTCCCATGGAGGCGAAGCTGACGGCAGGGGATATCTACCATCTCTCTAAGCTGGCTATCCTGGAGTATCTGACAAGCGGGATAACGGCGAATTTTGATATGTATCTCACTCCCTCAACTATCGCGCAGGCATCTGCAGACTGTGGATTTAGGACGGTGATGACGGGAGGGCTGAACGATTTTTCACAGTCCCTGGAGGATATTGACCGGTGGTACAGGCAGTATAATAGTGAGAATGAACTGATCAGCTTCGAGCTGGGGTTCCATGCAGAATACACCACTTCCAGGAATCTTCTGGAGGGAATGGCCGCCCTTGCAGAGAAATATAAAGCCCCTGTGTATACACATAATTCCGAGAGTCTCTCCGAGGTGGAGCAGTGTATGGAGCGCAATCATATGACGCCCACAGCTTATTTGGACAGCCTTGGAATGTTCAATTACGGGGGAGGCGGATATCACTGTGTCCATGTGACAGAGGAAGACATGGATATCTTTAAAGAAAGAGGGATGTCTGTGGTCACGAACCCCGGCTCCAATACGAAGCTCGCCAGCGGAATTGCCCCGGTCTCACGTATGATAGAGAAGGGGATCAATATCGCCATAGGCACAGACGGTCCGGCCAGCAATAACTGCCTTGATATGTTCAGGGAAATGTTTCTTGCTACCGGACTGGCAAAGCTGCGGGAGAAGGATGCATCTGTGGTGGATGCGGACCTGGTCCTTTATATGGCGACAGCCGGAGGCGCCAAAGCCATGAATCTGAAGGACTGTGACACTCTGACAGAAGGAAAGTATGCAGATATGATCATGATAGATCTTCACCAGCCTAATATGCAGCCGCTGAATAACATTTCAAAAAATATTGTATACAGCGGAAGCAAACAAAATGTGAAGATGACTATGGTAAACGGCAGAATCCTGTATGAAGACGGTAAATTTAATATAGGAACGTCACCTGAGGAAATTTATAGAAAGGCCAATGAGATAATTGGACGGATGCGTGGGTGAACTGTTATATGAAAAAAGTAAGTCTGTGGAGAAGGGCGGGATGTTTTCTTTTAACTGGAGGGCTTGTTTTAAGCATGAGCTTCGCCGGTGTGCAGCCGGCTGCTGCGGCCTCTTCTGCTGTCACAGCGGCCAGGGAACCGGAAGAAGAGCAGCAGGCTTTTGATGAATACATGGATGAGCTGTTTATTGATTTGTTAAACGGTGATTACTATAGTTTACATCTGATGCTTGAGAATCCTTCTGAATACGGGATCGACCTGAAGAGGCATGCATTTGATAAAACATTGTTCAAAGAGGCAGGAGCCAGAGATGATGAATGGCAGGAGGAAGTGACGGCTGTGACAGACAGACTGTCGGAATTTGATTTTGACCTTCTGGATGAAGAGCAGCAGAGGACATACAGAGTAGTCTGGGAATATTTCAAGAATGAAGAGGCTGCGGCAGATCTGGGCCTTTATTATGAGCCGCTTTCCTATGTTCAGGGCGTCCACAGTGAGATGCCGGTTTTGCTGTCTGTATTTACTATTATGTCAAGAGAGGATGCCAGGAACTATCTGGAACTTGTAGCGGATCTTGATGAATATTTCAGGGCAGTTCTCGAGTATGAACAGAGGCGTTCAGAGGCAGGGCTGTTTATGAGCGATGATGCCCTGGATATGGTGCTTGAGGACTGCAGGACATTTGCAGACAGGGAGGCAGAAAATATTTTAGTTGCATGCTTCCCTGACCAGCTTGACAGTATCGAATGCATAACGGAGGAAGAGAAGCAGGAATATGTGGAATGCCTGCAAACAGTAGTGGATGAGAATTTTTATCCGGCCTATGAGGAGCTGATTGAAGGCCTGGAGAAACTCAGGGGCACAGGGAAGAATGATGAAGGCATATGCTACTTTGAGAAGGGGAAAGAGTACTATGAATACCTGGTGAATTCAAAAGTGGCCACATCCTATGAGATGGATGAAGTTTCTGAAATTATAAATGAAAGTTTACAAAACATTACTGATGAATTAAATACTTTTGATTCAGATACGGCGGGTAAACTCCTCAGTGAAGAATTTGATTCATTAGATCCTGATGAAATATTGAAACTCATGCAGGAGAGGAGCAGAGAGGACTGGCCTGATATAGGGGAACTGGTTTATGAGTTCAGGGAGGTGCCTGAAAAGCTGGAGGATAGTATGAATCTTGCCTTTTATATGCTGCCTCAGTTAGATATCCCCGTGCGGAATATTATTTATGTGAACAATGCATATATTCAGGAAGACTTTTGGACTACCGTATCCCATGAAGGAGTGCCGGGGCATATGTATCAGACAAATTATAATAATTTGAATAATAATGGAAAAGGATACGGGCCAATACGGCGGATGCTGGAGAATAACGGCTATGCTGAAGGATGGGGAACTTATGCAGAAATATACTCCCTTTCCTATGCGGGTCTGTCCGGGGAGGCTGCCAGGCTCAGGAAGCTGATAAGCCTTCAGGGGCTTGGGATAGCCGCCATGCTGGATGTAGGCATAAATTATGAGGGCTGGAGCAGGGAAGAGGTATATAACAAGCTCCATGAGCTGTTTGATGAGGAGAACAGCGCCTTTTTAGCAGAATATTACTATGACTATGTTATAAACAACCCGGCAGGAATGCTGCCTTATTACCTGGGCTACCTGGAAATCACGGATATGCGGGATGAGGCGGAAGAGACACTTGGAAAGAAGTTCAGCCTCAGAGATTTCCATACATTTATGCTTGATGAGGGGAATGCTCCGTTTACGGTCATCAGAGAAGATTTCAAAAAATGGGTCTCTGAGCAGAAAGCCTGCTCAGACAGATAAAAAATACCAGACAGGATTTACGGCGCCGCCGCTTTTCTGTCTGGTATTTTTATATATTCCTGTGAGGCATCCTGCTATTTTCTGGCTGCCCGCTTACGCAGTGTGGGATCCAGGATTTTCTTGCGGATACGCAGGCTTTCAGGAGTGATCTCCAGAAGCTCATCTGTATCGATAAATTCAAGCGCCTGCTCCAGGCTTAAGATCCTTGGAGGACTCAGCTTCAGGGCGTCATCAGAGCCTGATGCACGTGTGTTTGTCAGGTGCTTCATCTTACATACATTTAATTCGATATCTTCAGGCTTTCCGCTCTGGCCAATGACCATACCTGCATATACCTTTTCACCTGGTGAAATGAAGAGGGTTCCTCTGTCCTGTGCATTGAACAGGCCGTATGCAACAGCTTCTCCACTCTCAAATGCAATCAGGGAGCCCTGCTTGCGGTACTGGATGTCTCCCTTGTACGGGCCATATCCGTCATAAGTGGCATTCATGATACCATTTCCCTTTGTATCAGTTAAAAACTCTCCTCTGTAACCGATGAGCCCGCGTGAGGGGATGGAGAACTCCAGCCTTGTGTAGCCGCCGCCTGCGATGCTCATGCCCTGCAGTTCGCCCTTTCTGAGGCTCAGCTTCTGGATGACATTACCTGAAAATTCTTCAGGGACGTCGATGTACACCACTTCCATAGGCTCAAGCAGATGGCCGCGCTCGTCATGCTTGTAGAGGACCTCTGCCTTGCTCACTGCAAATTCGTAACCTTCACGGCGCATATTCTCTATGAGGACAGAGAGATGGAGTTCACCGCGGCCTGAAACTTTAAATGATTCTGTTGTGTCTGTTTCTTCAACCCTGAGGCTGACATCCGTGTTCAGCTCTCTGAAGAGGCGGTCACGCAGATGGCGGCTTGTCACGTATTTTCCTTCTTTGCCGGCCAGCGGGCTGTCGTTAACAATGAAATGCATAGCGATAGTCGGTTCAGAGATCTTCTGGAACGGGATGGCATCCACATCCTCGGGGGAACACAGGGTATCACCGATATGGAGGTCAGCGATTCCTGAGATTGCCACGATGGATCCGATTGTTGCCTCCTGTACTTCTATCTTATTTAATCCGTCAAACTCATAGAGCTTGCTTATTTTAACTCTTTTTTGTTTGTCAGGCTCGTGGTGGTTGACAAGCATCACATCCTGGTTAACACGGATGGTTCCGCGGTCTACTTTACCAACACCGATCCTTCCCACATATTCATTATAGTCGATAGTGCTGATGAGCATCTGTGTAGAACCTTCAGGATCACCCTCAGGAGCCGGGATGTAGTCCATGATCGTCTCAAAGAGGGGAACCATATCCTTAGGTTCATCATTTAAATCCTTCATTGCATATCCGGCTTTTGCAGAAGCATAGACAAACGGGCAGTCCAGCTGCTCATCAGATGCGTCCAGATCCATGAAGAGCTCTAAGATCTCATCGATCACTTCATCAGGGCGGGCTTCAGGACGGTCGATCTTGTTGATACAGACTATGACAGGCAGATCCAGCTCAAGAGCCTTTCTGAGTACGAATTTAGTCTGGGGCATAGCGCCTTCAAATGCATCCACTACCAGTACGACACCGTTTACCATTTTCAGTACACGTTCCACCTCGCCGCCGAAGTCAGCATGACCAGGTGTATCGATGATATTGATTTTAGTATCTTTATAGGTAACAGCTGTATTCTTCGACAGGATCGTGATACCTCGCTCACGCTCGATGTCGTTGGAGTCCATAACACGTTCTGCCACTTCCTGATTTGCACGGAATACACCGCTCTGTTTTAACAGTTCATCCACGAGTGTTGTCTTACCGTGGTCAACATGGGCGATGATGGCAATGTTACGGATATCTTGTCTTTTCATAAAATAAATTTCCTTCTTTCTTCCTTTGCTAAAATACAGGTTTTACGGTCTTTCCCGCGTATTTTCGGGGAATTAACTTCTACAGTTTACCATAAATTTTAAAGATTACAAGGGGTTCTTGGCGATATTCAAAAAAAATCTAAAAATAAATTAAATTTTTGGTTCTAAGGTTCGGGACATGCGCATAGATATATTTATATACAAAATACGAAAAGAGTGCTTCGTTAAGAAGAAGGGAGAACATTTATTCATGGCGGATAAGATTATCGAAAACAATCAGGTATCAATAATGGGAGAAATTATTTCAGGCTTCACGTTCAGTCACGAGGTCTTTGGAGAGGGTTTCTACATGATGGATGTGCTGGTCAAAAGGCTCAGCGATTCTGCAGACAGGATCCCGGTTATGATTTCAGAACGCTTGATTGATGTGACACAGGATTATCAGGGAGAGTACATACAGATCCAGGGGCAGTTCCGCTCCTATAACAGACATGAGGAAAAGAAGAACAGGCTGGTGCTGTCCGTATTTGCCAGGGAGGTCAGCTTCGTGGAAGAAGAGACTGACAAAATGAAGAGCAATCAAATCTATCTTGACGGTTACATATGTAAGATGCCTGTCTACCGCAAGACACCTCTTGGCAGGGAGATAGCGGATATGCTGGTTGCAGTTAACAGGCCCTACGGCAAATCTGATTATATACCATGCATATGCTGGGGAAGAAATGCCAGATTTACATCAGGCTTCGAGGTGGGAGGCCATGTCCAGGTATGGGGCCGCATACAGAGCAGGGAGTATGTGAAAAAGCTGGAGGGAGATGATACTGAGAAGCGTATAGCTTATGAGGTTTCAGTGAGCAAGCTGGAATATGAGCAGTGATGGCAGCTGTAAATGTAACTAACTATTGCAATGTTCGGGCGTTTGTAGTAATATGTATAAACTGATAGATAAGTTTTCTGATTAATAGAGAGGTGCATTATGGATAAGAAACCCGTACATATATTTTGCGGTGAAGGAAAAGGAAAGACAACTGCAGCGCTGGGCCAGGGAATTCGTGCAGCCAGTCAGGGACAATCCGTAATTATCATTCAGTTTTTAAAAGGAAGTTATACAGAAGATATTAATTTTATACAAAGGCTCGAACCAGAAATAAAATTATTCCGCTTTGAAAAGTCGGAGATACCCTTTGAGGAGCTTCCGGAGGAACTCAGAAAAGAAGAGGTCCAGAATATCAGAAACGGGCTTAATTTTGCTAAAAAGGTCATGGTGACAGAAGAGTGCGATGTGCTCATCCTGGATGAGGTGCTTGGTCTTCTGCAGTATGATATTGCCACTCCGGATGAACTTAAGAACCTGCTGATGGCAAGGAACCGGGATATGGAGCTTATCCTGACAGGTATTGATGACGGACGTGAGCTTTGGGATTATGTGGATGTAGTCACAAAGCTTTCAACTGTGTATAAAAGCGTGGAAGAATAGAATAAGTTACTGTTCACACGCCACCATCCCGCGAGGTGTTTTCGTGCGTATTTTGCACGAAAATCCCGAGTTTTGCAGCGCGGAACGGCGTTCTTTGCCGTTTCTGTGCATCGCGGAGCGTGTTACTGGTCACGGAGTGAACAGTAAATAGAGTAAACATACGTTGACAAGTAATTTCAATAATGCTATAGTTATGGTATGTAAATTAAATAGTCTTTTAGTAGAGGTTGCGCAATTTATGAGTATGCGGCTGGATGTGTTCAGGCACAGCTGATGGCCGTCAGAAAGGGGAGAGCGCCGAAAGGAAAGAACACCTGAAAGTTCTGGCCTTGGGCATAAGGTTAAGAGCCGTATGACTGTCACCGGAGATTCGGTGGGGCGCTATCTGAAGAGTATTGTAAAAGAGAATCTTTGGGGGCAGACTCATTTAGTCTGACCCCTATTTTTAAGGAGGAAAAAGCTATGGCAATTTTTAAAGGAGCTGGCGTGGCAATTGTTACACCGATGAAGGACAACGGAGAAGTGAACTTTGAAAAGTTAGGCGAGATTCTTGAAGAGCAGATTGCAGGCTCCACAGATGCCATTATTATCTGCGGAACTACAGGAGAATCGTCTACACTGACACATGAAGAACATCTTGAAACAATCAGGTATACAGTTGACAAAGTGGCAAAGAGGATACCTGTCATCGCAGGTACAGGCTCTAATTGCACAGAGACAGCAATCTATCTGTCAAAAGAGGCAGAGAAGATGGGAGCGGACGGTCTGCTCCTGGTGACTCCATATTATAATAAAGCCACCCAGAAAGGCCTGATCGCTCATTATACCAGTATTGCAAATGCAGTTACGCTGCCGATCATCCTCTATAATGTACCCAGCCGTACAGGATGTAATATACAGCCTGAGACAGCGGCATATCTGGCTAAAAATGTAGAAAATATCGTGGGTATCAAAGAGGCGTCAGGAAATATCTCACAGATCGCAAAGCTGATGCAGCTGGCGGAGGGAAGCATCGACCTGTACTCAGGAAATGACGACCAGATCGTACCCCTTCTGTCACTTGGCGGAGTTGGAGTTATCTCTGTGCTGTCCAATATTGCGCCTCAGCAGACTCATGACATAGTAGAGCTGTTTCTGGAAGGAAAGATCAAAGAGAGCTGCGACCTTCAGTTAAAAGCGCTTCCTCTTGTGAATGCACTGTTCTGCGAGGTAAATCCTATACCAGTTAAAAAGGCCATGAATCTGATGGGCAAAGAAGTAGGGCCGCTGAGAGCGCCGCTTACTGAGATGGAAGAAGAGAATGCCGGGAAGCTGGCAAAGGCGATGGTGGATTTTGGACTGACACTTGCTTAAAAAGGAAGGTACAGATATGATAAGAATAATAATGAATGGCTGCAACGGCAAGATGGGTCAGGTCATCTCACAGATCGTGCGGGATGACGGGGAGACCGAGATTGTTGCGGGCATAGATATTGTTGACTGCAGGGATAATGGATATCCTGTATTTACAGATATTACAAAGTGTGATGTAGAGGCTGATGTTATAATTGACTTTTCATCAGCAAAGGCAGTAGACACTCTTCTGGATTACTGTGAGGAGAAAAAGATCCCGGCAGTAGTCTGTACAACAGGCCTGTCAGCAGAACAGACAGCCAGGATAGGAGAACTGAGCGGCAAGATCCCGGTGCTCCGTTCAGCCAATATGTCCCTGGGGGTGAATGTACTTCTGAAGCTTCTTCAGGACGCAGCGAAAGTGCTGGCGCCGGCGGGATTTGATATGGAGATCGTGGAGAAGCACCATAAGCACAAAGTAGATGCTCCAAGCGGAACGGCTCTTGTCATGGCGGACAGCTTAAACGAGGCTCTTGGCAATGAATATACATATACATACGACCGCAGCCAGGTACGGCAGGAAAGAGATCCCAGGGAGATAGGAATCTCGGCTGTGCGCGGAGGCAACATCGTAGGTGAACACGAGGTCATCTTTGCCGGGGTGGATGAGGTGATTGAATTTAAGCATACAGCATATTCGAAGGCTATATTCGGGAATGGAGCTGTCCAGGCCGCAAAGTTTTTGGCAGGCAAGCCCGCCGGGTTCTATAATATGAGTGATGTGATTGCTTCACAGTGCTGATATATAGCTGCAGTTCACCCGATACTATCCCGATCTATAAAAAGTAAGGGGGATATTTTTGTGAAATATGATTATGAACTTAAGTATTTAAAGAGCCTGGCCATGCAGTATCCGAATATAGCCAGCGCTTCAACAGAAATAATTAACCTCCAGTCTATCTTGAATCTGCCGAAAGGTACAGAACACTTCCTGACAGATATACACGGTGAATATGAGCAGTTCCTTCATGTGCTGAAGAACGGCTCAGGATCCGTGCGCAGGAAAATTGATGAAGAATTTGGGAATACTATCAGTAGCCGGGACAAAAAGAGCCTGGCTACTTTAATTTATTATCCCAAACTGAAACTGGACCTGGTGGAGAAAACAGAAGAGAATCTGGAGGACTGGTATACTATCACACTGCACCGTCTGGTGCAGATATGCAAGAGGGTGGCGTCAAAGTATACCAGGTCCAAGGTGCGCAAGGCCCTGCCCAAGGATTTCGCCTATGTCATCGAAGAGCTGATCACGGAAAAAGAAGAGATACAGGATAAAGAGGCATATTATAATTCTATCCTCAGTACCATTATAAGGATCGGCAGTGCTTCTGATTTTATAATAGCCATGAGCAATCTGATCCAGCGTCTTGTGGTGGACCATATACATATAGTGGGTGATATTTTTGACAGGGGGCCTGGGCCTCATATCATTATGGATACTCTTATTAATCATCATTCTGTGGATATCCAGTGGGGAAATCATGATGTGGTGTGGATGGGAGCAGCGTCAGGGCACATGGCCAGCATAGCGAATGTTATCAGGATCACCGCCAGATACGGAAATCTGGATATGCTGGAGGAAGGCTATGGAATCAATCTGATCCCTCTGGCCAACTTTGCCATGAATGTCTACGGGAATGACAAATGCAGCTGCTTTAATATCAATTATAATGCTGACGAGTATAACACGAAGGATCTGGAATGGGACTGCAGGATGCAGAAGGCTATCGCTGTCATCCAGTTCAAACTGGAGGGCCAGCTCATCATGCGCCGCCCGGAATTTGCCATGGAGAGCAGGCTGCTGCTTGATAAGATGGATCTGTCTGCGGGGACTGTGGTCATAGAAGGCGAGACATATGAACTGAAGGATACAGATTTCCCGACTATTGATCCGGAGCATCCTTATGAACTCTCTGATGAAGAGCGGGAGATCATGGAAAGGCTGCAGACGGCCTTCATGAAATGCGAGAAGCTGCAGAAGCATATACGTTTTCTCTATTCCCACGGCAGTATGTACAAAGTATACAATTCAAATCTCCTCTACCATGGCTGTGTCCCGCTGAACGAGGACGGCAGTTTCCGGGAGGTAGAAGTGTTTGGGAAGAAATACAGCGGTAAAGCGCTGTATGATATACTTGAGGTATATGCCAGGAAGGGGTATTATGCTGTTGATAAAGAGGAGAAGTCCAAGGGACAGGATATCCTCTGGTACATATGGAGCAACGGCAATTCTCCTGTATTCGGAAAAGATAAGATGACTACGTTTGAAAGATATCTGGTAGCTGATTCCAGGACTCACCACGAGGAAAAGAATCCCTATTACACATATATCGAGAAGGTGGAGACAGTAAATAAGATACTGGAGGAATTCGGGCTGGATACTGAAAATTCCCATATTATCAACGGGCATATGCCGGTACAGCTGTCTAAAGGAGAGACTCCGGTGAAATGTAACGGGAAGCTGTTTATCATTGACGGCGGATTTTCTAAGGCATATCAGAAAGTAACAGGAATAGCCGGCTACACTCTCGTATATAATTCATATGGGCTCCGTCTTGTCGCCCATGATCCGTTTGTGTCTGTGGAAGATGCCATTGCAAATGAGAGTGACATCCATTCAGAAAGTATGATAGTGGAGACTGTGCGCCAGAGAAGGCTGGTTGCGGATACAGACATCGGACAGGAGCTCTCAGAGCGCATCCAGGAGCTGGAGCATCTGCTGGAAGCATACAGGCAGGGCGCTATCATAGAAAAAATGTAATGAAAGAATTAAAGTTGTGAGGATAATCCATTGGAAAGACAAAAGAAAATAAATATACTCTCCAGAGCGGCGCTGTTTGCAGCAGCGCTTATCTGGGGGAGTTCCTTTTTTGTTGTAAAGGATACTGTAAATACGATACCGCCTAATTTTCTCCTTGCAGTCAGGTTTACCATTGGCTGTCTGGCGCTCGCCCTGATTTTCAGGAAAAGGCTTAAGAAACTGAACAAAGAATATATCTGGCAGGGTGCCGTTATAGGCCTCTGCCTGTTTGCGGCTTACTCCAGCCAGACGATCGGGATCACAGATACCACTCCCGGAAAAAATGCTTTTCTGACAGCAGTCTACTGTGTAATTGTTCCATTCCTGTTCTGGATAGTCAATAAAACACGCCCTGATATCTATAATATGGCTGCAGCCGCCCTGTGTCTCACAGGGATCGGGCTTGTATCCCTGACGGAAGGATTTTCAATCAGGATGGGGGATGCCCTGACGCTCCTGGGCGGATTCTTCTATGCCCTGCATATCGTCATGGTTGCAAAACTGGCAAAAGACAAAGATCCTGTCCTCATCTCCATACTTCAGTTTGGCTTCGCGGCACTGGCGGCATGGGTCGTGACTCTTGCGGCGGAACCTTTCCCGGAGACTTTGACAGGAAGCACAATAGGGGCTATACTATTCTTAGCTTTAGGGTGTACCGCACTTGCGCTCCTGCTGCAGAATATAGGACAGAAGTATACCCACCCCGCAGCCGCGTCGATCATACTCAGTCTGGAATCTGTGTTCGGGGTGTTCTTCTCAGTGATATTCTACGGAGAAGAGCTGACGGTCAGGCTGGCGGCTGGATTTGTACTGATATTTGCGGCAATCATTATTTCAGAGACAAAGCTTAATTTTCTGAGAAAGGAAGCATGCGGGCGATGATCCGCTACAGTCAAAAAGGGGAGCCCGCTGAATGTGTTCCCCTTTTTGGTATACTTGGCATAAGGGAGAGAGACAGTTGTGAGTTGGAAAAATAACAAAAATCCGGCTATTTACAAGAGGATAAGGGAGGCAGTGCTGGAGGATGGAAGTCTTCCAAAAGGCTTTGGGCTGCATGTAAATCATCTGGAATGGTATCTGTGTTATGTGGACGGCGCCTATGACAGCCGTTTGCACTATCAGCCGGCATTGATACCGGAACAGCCATTCGGGCCTGTAAAGGGTGTGATAAAGGCAGTGGGCCAGGGCAATATAAAGAAAGCTTCCATAAAGGCAGAGAGGTACTTCAGGAAATATAAATGTCTGCCCATCATGGAGCCGTTCAGAAAATGGATCAACGGTCAGACAATGTATCTGAAGCATGTCATGAACTTCTGCTGGAATATTATTACACAGTCAGACAATGCGGAAACAGTCAAATTTGGACTTGTGTTTATGGAGGTGCTGGATACAGGAGCTAATCCGGAACTGGTAAAAGTGATCCGCTGCCTTGCAGTGTGTGAAGAATTTACATTCTACTGCCTCTATCTGATGGGAAGATGGAAGAACAGCAATGATGAGATTTTCAGACTGGCCCAAAAGCTGAGAGGATGGGGGAAGACTTATGCTGTCAGGCTTCTCAGGCCGGAAACTGAGGTCATGAAACGATGGATCGTCACGGAGGGCTGCATCTGTTCTGCAGGCTCAGCCTTCCTGGCTCTGGACTGTGCCAGAAAAGTGGATCTGGCAGAATATCTCTCAAGGGAGAACATTTCCAGAGAAGAGGTGAATGGGGCGGAGATGATTATCGGAGGGATCATGGATGAGAGCCAGTTAAAGGGAATCTCACTCTATCCTGAACCGGTCCCCATGCTTTTAGCATATCTCTGGAGGCGGAAGGAATTTATCCCTTCTGCGGAAGGCTTTGATGTGATAGCTAAGATTGCCCTCTATGCGGAAAAAAAGGAGGGTGAAGGCTGGGCCGTATGCCTGGGACTGGCAAGAGAGCTGATGGAGCAGACATTGGGACGTGAGATCATCAGCAAAGGGCTCTGCCGGGGGGCAGGCTTTGGCGCCGCAACTTACCTGGACATAGATTATGCTCCTTTTGTATTTGAGCTGATGCAGGAAGAGTTTGACAGGTATTTTTATTTGTGCCAGAATCTGATGGCAAAAAATAAAATGGTAGACGAATGTGTTTCCCTCTTTGAGGAGAGGCTTCCGCTGGAAGAGATGGAGCAGGGCATGGGCGGCAGATGGTATTTTGAAGCTAATTATAAGCTGTACCAGAGGCTGAACTTTATCACAAGTCTTCTGGGGCTGCATCCGGGAAAGGGAATAAGGCTGCTCCAGTGCGCGTTTGTCTCACCGGCCTCTTCCAGCAGGAAGATCGCGCTCGTAGTCCTGGAGATCTGGATGCTGGATAAGGAAGAATCATTAAGGCATGCATATCCGCAGCTGTATACGAGTGTGAGAAAGGCCATACTGAGGGAAAAGAAGAGGGATATGAGAAGGAAGCTGGAAGAGCTTATATTTACAAGCGGGAAAAAGAGAAGAAAAGCAGAATAACATATCTGTAAAAATAAATATTGACATCTAATTTAGTGTGTGATAAGTTAACAGATGTATGGAAGATAGTTCCTGGATTAGAGCTTTCCATGCAAATAATTACTGACCACTCTTCGGAGTTAAGGCCATACGGACAGCCGGGTCAACTGCCGAGTGGCGGATCTATACCGCCTTATTGATTGAGTTAAAAGCTCAAATTTTATAAGTTGGTTACTCATAACCGGTGCATGATGCACGTCAACTTGTGAAACGGTCAATAAGAGTAGTAAAAGTAAATTGTTTGCTATATAGACTCTAATTCTTCATTCTATATCCTGAATACCAGATCAGGCCGGTATACGGCAGTATCTTAAAATAACGGAGAAAGTCTGAGACACAAGTGACGGGCATTTAATGCCAGTCATTTGTGTCTTTTTTTGGTACACAGAGCGTGCATGCACATAAAAGGAGAAAAGATGAAGGAAAAGCTGAGGCTGTATGGTTTTAATAACCTGACGAAATCATTGAGTTTTAACATCTATGATGTCTGCTATGCAAAATCTCCAAGGGAGCAGAGAGATTACATCGCTTATATTGATGAACAGTATAATTCGGAGCGTCTGACTAAGATACTGACACATGTATCTGATATGATAGGCGCAAAAGTGCTGAACATATCCAGCCAGGACTATGACCCTCAGGGGGCGAGCGTGACACTGCTGATCGCGGATGAATCAATGATACCTGTGAATACGGATACGGTCGTTGCCCATCTGGACAAAAGCCATGTCACAGTGCATACATACCCGGAATATCATCCTGATACAAGCATTGCCACTTTCAGGGTAGATATAGATGTGGCCACATGCGGTGAGATCACGCCGCTGTCCACACTTGATTTCCTGATAGGAAGCTTTGACTCGGATATTATCACCATGGACTACCGGGTGCGGGGGTTCACAAGGGATATGGAAGGCCAGAAGCTCTTTATGGACCATGAGATCACATCTATTCAGAATTATATAGACGGGGGAATACTGGAGCGGTATGACGCAGTGGATATCAATGTCTACGAGGCAAAGCTGTTCCACACAAAAATGCTGATAAAGGACGTGGATCTGCAGAACTATCTGTTTAACACAGATATCTACGAGCTGCCGCCCAGGGTCCGGCTGGAGATAACAAAAAATCTCCGGCAGGAGATGATAGAGATATTCAGCGGCAGAAATCTCTATACTGTTGAGAGATAGGGAAAGAAGGGGAGACGGATGAGCCTTACACAGGAAAGGGCGCCTATCTATGAGGCGCTGGAAAAGTTCAGGAAAATGAGGGTAGTGCCCTTTGATGTCCCGGGACATAAGCGCGGCAAGGGAAACAGGGAACTGAGAGATTTTTTAGGTGAGCGGTGTTTGTCTATAGATGTTAATTCCATGAAGCCTCTGGATAACCTCTGCCACCCTGTGTCTGTGATAAAGGAGGCGGAGGAGCTCGCAGCCAGCGCATTTGGAGCAGCACATGCTTTTCTGATGGTGGGGGGCACCACCTCAGCAGTACAGAGCATGGTGCTGACTGCGTGTAAAAGAGGGGATAAAATAATACTTCCCAGGAATGTCCACCGCAGCGTCATCAATGCGCTTGTTCTCTGCGGGGCTGTTCCTGTCTATGTGAATCCTGATGTGGACCGGAGACTTGGCATTGCTCTGGGGATGAAGGTGCCCCAGGTCGAGCAGGCCATAGAGGAAAATCCCGATGCCGTGGCAGTACTTGTCAATAATCCCACATATTATGGTATCTGTTCTGATATCACATCGATCATTGAACTTGCCCACAGGCATAACATGCTGGTGCTGGCTGATGAAGCCCACGGGACACATTTTTATTTTGGGGAGAATATGCCTCCGGCTGCCATGAGGGCCGGTGCAGATATGGCGGCAGTAAGCATGCACAAATCAGGGGGAAGCCTGACACAGAGCTCACTGCTGCTGTCAGGCGAGAATGTGAATCCGGGCTATGTCCACCAGATCATCAACCTGACCCAGACTACGAGCGGTTCGTATCTGCTGCTGTCAAGCCTGGATATATCAAGGAGGAACCTGGCTATGAACGGCCGGGAGATATTCCGGCATGTGGCAGAGCTGGCTGGCTATGCCAGAGATGAGATCAACAGGATAGGAGGATATTACGCGTATTCCAGGGAACTGATAAACGGGGACAGCATATTTGATTTTGACGTGACCAAGCTGTCTGTATATACACTGGACATTGGGCTGGCCGGCATAGAAGTGTATGATATTTTAAGAGATGATTATGATATCCAGATCGAGTTCGGGGATATCGGCAATATCCTGGCCTACATCTCCATAGGAGACAGAAAACAGGATATAGAGAGGCTGGCCAGTGCCCTTGCGGAGATCAAAAGGCTCTGCAGAAAAAGCAGAAACGGGATGATGACCCAGGAATACATAAACCCGCAGGTGGCAGTGTCTCCCCAGGAGGCTTTCTATGCGCCTAAGGAGCAGCTGCCTATAGAAAAAACAGCGGGGCGCGTATGCAGTGAGTTTGTTATGTGCTATCCGCCTGGCATCCCCATCCTGGCTCCTGGTGAGAGGATCACACAGGAGATCCTGGAATATATCAGCTATGCCAGGGAAAAGGGCTGCCAGCTGACAGGACCTGAGGATCCTAAGATCAGGCTGCTGAATGTTCTAGAGCCTGTTTGAAAAATCATTCCCGCGATCTGCACGCCCCACCTTGCGGTATATTTGCCCCTCATTCAGTCGACGTAGCCCGCTACGCCTCCTTCATTCGGGACAAATCTCCCACAAACTGTGACGCACATCTCACGGAAAGCATTTTTCAAACACGCTCTACGCAGATATGACATATATGATCCCATAAAAGAAAGGAGAACAGTATATGGAATTGTGGTTTACAGAAAGGCATACGTCAAACGTAAAGTTTTCTATCAGGGTGGACCGCCAGCTTTACAGCGCACAGAGTGAATTCCAGAGGATCGATGTATTTGATTCTAAAGAATTCGGCAGGTTTCTCACATTGGACGGGTATATGATGCTGACAGAGAAGGATGAGTTTATTTATCATGAGATGATCACGCATGTTCCCATGGCTGTCCACCCGGGTGTAAAGAGAGTGCTTGTGATCGGCGCCGGGGACGGAGGGGTGATCAGGGAGCTGACAAGATATCATGGGGTGGAGCATATTGACATGGTGGAGATAGATCCTCTTGTTGTGGAAGTGTGCAGGAAATATCTGCCCCGGACAGCCTGCCGGCTGGATGATCCCAGAGTCAGCATACATTATGAGGATGGACTTAAATTTGTGCGTTCTGTTGAGAATGAGTATGATCTTATCATAGTGGACTCTACAGATCCCTTTGGCCCGGGGGAAGGCCTGTTCACGAAGGAATTTTATGGGAACTGTTATAAAGCGCTCCGGGAAGACGGCATCATGGTAAACCAGCATGAGAGTCCATTCTACGAAGATGATGCGGTGGCTATGCAGCGCGCGCACAAGAGGATCGTGGAGAGCTTTGACATCAGCAGGGTGTACCAGGCACATATCCCCACGTATCCTTCAGGCCACTGGCTGTTCGGGTTTGCATCAAAAAAATACCATCCGGTGAGAAACCTGAATGCAGTAGCCTGGAATATGCTGGGCCTGTCAACACGTTATTATACTACGCAGCTGCATGCAGGAGCATTTGCGCTGCCATATTATGTGGAGGAGCTCTTAAGAGATGTTGAATAGGAATATTGAGAATTTTATAGGATGTGACGCCAGTTATGAGGAATCGAAGATCGTGATCTTCGGAGCTCCTTTTGATTCCACCACTTCCTTCAGGCCCGGGACCAGATTTGCAAGCAGGGCCATGAGGGCTGATTCCTTTGGTCTGGAGACTTACAGTCCTTATCTGGACAGGGATCTGGAGGATGCGGCTGTGTTTGACAGCGGGGATCTGGAGCTGTGCATAGGGGATGCGAAAATGGCGCTTAAGGATATAGAGGAAAGAGCCGGGATCATACTGGAGGACGGAAAGCTGCCGGTGATGATAGGAGGGGAGCACCTGGTCACACTTGGTGCATTTAAGGCAGCGCTGAGTAAATATCCTGATCTGCATATTATTCATTTTGACGCCCATGCAGACCTGAGGGAAGATTATCTGGGAGCCGGGCTGTCACACGCCTGTGTCCTCAGACGGTGCTGGGAACTGACAGGAGATGGCAGGATACATCAGTTTGGAATCAGATCGGGCGACAGGTCAGAATTTATGTGGGCACAAGAGGGTCATGTGGAAATGAGAAAGTTTGATTTTGACGGCCTGGAAAAATGCCTTGAAAGTATACAGGGAAAGCCGGTTTATCTGACTGTGGATCTGGATGTGCTGGACCCGTCAGTATTTCCGGGAACAGGAACTCCCGAAGCGGGAGGCGTCACTTTCACTGAGCTGTTGGAGGCCCTGGGCAAAGTATGCAGGATGGCGGATGTGAAAGCATGTGACGTGAATGAGCTGTGCCCCTCATACGATGCAAGCGGCGTGTCTACAGCTGTAGCATGCAAGGTGCTGAGAGAGCTTCTGCTTATGCTGAGAGTATGAGGATCATTGAATCTATGAAACTGTGAAGGTACTTAACATTTACGAATCTACAAATAACAGGAGGATTAAAAAATGGGAAAAGCTTTAATAATCGGATGCGGCGGAGTGGCAGGTGTGGCTATTCAAAAATGCTGCCAGAACAGCGGAGTATTTGAAGAAATCTGTATTGCAAGCAGGACGAAATCTAAATGTGACGCGCTGAAGGCAAAACTGGACGGGACGACAAAGACAAAAATCACTACAGCACAGGTGGATGCAGATAAGGTAGAGGAACTGACAGCTCTCATAGAGAAGGAGCGGCCTGATGTTGTCTTAAATCTCGCGCTTCCGTACCAGGATCTGACTATAATGGATGCTTGCCTGGCGACCAGGACACATTATGTGGATACAGCTAACTATGAGCCTGAGGATACGGCTAAATTTGAATATAAATGGCAGTGGGCCTATAAGAAGAAATTCGAGGAGGCAGGTATTACAGCCCTGCTTGGCAGCGGGTTTGATCCGGGGGTCACGGGGGTATTCTCCGCCTATGCCCAGAAATACTATTTTGATGAGATCAATTATATAGATATACTGGACTGTAATGCAGGCGACCATGGATATCCTTTTGCCACAAATTTTAATCCTGAGATCAATATCAGGGAAGTATCTGCCAAGGGAAGCTACTGGGAAGAAGGCAGATGGGTGGAGACGGAACCTATGGAGATCAAAAAGGTCTATGATTTTCCGGAAATCGGTGAGAAGGATATGTATCTGCTCCACCACGAGGAGCTGGAGTCACTGGCCCTGAACATAAAGGGGATCAAACGGATAAGATTCTTTATGACTTTTGGACAGAGCTATCTGACCCATCTGCGCTGCCTGGAGAATGTGGGGATGACTTCTATAGAGCCTATTGAATTTGAAGGGAAACAGATCGTGCCTCTTCAGTTTTTGAAGGCGGTGCTGCCTGATCCGTCCTCTCTCGGACCGAGGACAGTAGGGAAGACTAATATCGGGTGTATCTTCAGGGGAAAGCGCGAAGGAAAAGAGAGAAACCTGTATATCTACAATGTCTGTGACCATCAGGAATGCTATAAAGAAGTAGGTTCACAGGCGGTAGCCTATACAACAGGCGTGCCTGCCATGATAGGCGCTATGCTTGTCATGAATGGGACATGGCAGAAACCGGGTGTTTACAATGTAGAGGAATTTGATCCCACACCTTTCATGGATGCCCTGAACCGCTTTGGGCTGCCCTGGAAGATCAGTGAGGCCCCTAAACTGGTGGACTAGATGGAAGAGAAAATGAAAGAGAAAAGCAGTGTATCCATGGGGAATGGACAGGAAGGCCTTCCGACTCCGTGTTTTGTTGTAGACGAGGGGCTCATCAGACATAATATGGCAATATTAAAGGGGGTCTCTGACAGGACGGGGTGCAGGATCCTCCTGGCACAGAAGGCGTTTTCCATGTATGCCCTTTATCCCTTCATGGGCAGGTATTTAGACGGCTGTACAGCCAGCGGTCTCTTTGAGGCCAGGCTTGGCGCGGAAGCGATGGGAAAGGAAAACCATATTTATTCGCCTGCGTACAGAGAAGACGAGATAGAGGAAATCTGCCGGCTCTGCGGGCATATTGTATTTAATTCCTTCCCTCAGCTTATGAAATATGGGAAAACAGCCGCAGCCCATGGCTGCAGCATAGGGCTCAGGATCAATCCGGAATGTTCCACGCAGAAGGGGACAGGCATCTATGACCCCTGCTCACCCTGTTCCCGGCTTGGGATCACGGCTGGGAATTTCAGGCCGGATATGCTGGAATTAGTGGATGGCCTCCATTTCCACACTCTGTGCGAGCAGGATGCGGATGCGCTGGAGAGGACTCTGGCAGCAGTGGAGGAGAAGTTTGGCAGATGGCTTAAGGGGTTGAAATGGATCAACTTCGGAGGAGGACATCATATTACAAAGCCGGGGTATGATATTCAGCTTCTGGAATCGTGCATAATGAGGATACAGAGCAGGTACGGAGTGCAGGTCTATCTGGAGCCAGGGGAGGCTGCTGCCCTGAATGCAGGCTTTTTGAGGACAAGGGTGCTGGAGATAGTCCGAAACGGCATGGACATTGCCATACTGGATGCTTCAGCAGCCTGCCATATGCCGGATGTCCTGGAGATGCCATACAGGCCGCCTCTTAAAGGGGCAGGGATGCCGGGAGATAAAGCGTTTACATACAGGCTGGCGGGACCTACCTGTCTGGCAGGCGATGTGATCGGGGATTATTCTTTTGATGCACCCCTGAAGGAGGGAGACGTGCTGCTTTTTGAAGATATGGCGATATATACAATGGTAAAGACGAATACATTTAACGGTATGAGGCTGCCTGCCATTGCACTGCAGAAGGAGGACGGCACCTGCAGCCTGTTACGGGAATTCGGATACGAAGATTTTAAAGACAGGCTTTGTTAATACTTAAGTATGATATCCTTGTGTGCCACCCGGCCAAGGAGAGCACGGTCTTGTATCAGGACATTCTGACCGTGCCGGATGATGCAGCCCCGTTCCTTCAGAGCTATCATCACCCGTGATACAGTGACGGGATGGATGCTGAGGTAGTTGGCTATCTCTGTATATGTAAAAAAGTGCGGGAGCATGTATTCTCCATCCTGAAGGACACAGTAGTCCAGAAGCAGGGTACAGATGCGGACAGGCACTGAGGCTTCTTCCATCTGTATATAGCGCTGGAAGATATTCAGGTAGTTCTCTGTGAGGATATCATACATCAGATTACAGAAGGCAAGGTCTTCTTTCATTAATTGGTGGAAGACTGAGCCTTTCATTTTATATATGACACAATCAGTTTTTGCAATTATGGATATGGGCTGGTCAGTCAGCTGTTTCATGCATTCGGAGAGACGCTCCTCACCGAGCTGGGCAAAGCCCACCATTCTTTTAGGGGCAAAATAGAGATGTATTTTGTTCTCCCCTTCTCTTGTCAATGTTGTCAGGGCACAGATACCGCTGTCCAGCAGACAGGCGTGCTGTCTCTTGAAGTCATCATCAGAATCATAAATATAATTTCCCCTGGGAATTTCCAGCCTCTCGGCATAGCGGTAATAGTCTTCTATTTTTCTGTTAAGCATCCTCATTACATCCCTTCATATTTCTTAATTCCGATTTTATCATGTATATGAGCTTTATGTACAGATGTTTCATTATAAACTTAACCTGAAACTTAACCTGAAACTTAACCTGGGCTATTTTCTGACGGGAAGTCCCGGAACTATAATAGACGTAGAAATCGGAGGAAACAGTTCAGAGAAAGGGATGACATGTATGAAGGAATATGACGTGATAATAATCGGCGCCGGGCCGGCGGGTATGACAGCGGGCATCTATGCTGTGAGGGCCGGCATGCGCGTTCTTATGCTGGATAAACTGTCTTATGGGGGACAGATCATAAATACTAATGAGATCCAGAATTATACGGGGTTTGGAAGTATTAACGGAGCTGATCTGGCTTATAAGATGTATACGCACACTCAGGAGATGGGGGTGGAATTTGATTACAGGACAGTTGTAAAGATAGAAGATGCAGGTGAACGCAAACTGGTATATTGTGAGGAGGATGACGCGGTATTTTCAGCAAAAAGTCTTATCATCGCTACTGGTACAAGGCCCAGATGCCTGGGTGTGCCGGGAGAAGAAAGGTTCCGGGGGAATGGTGTCAGCTGGTGCGCAATATGCGACGGGGCACAATACAGAGACCGGGATGTGGTGGTGATCGGAGGAGGCAATTCGGCGGTGCAGGAATCTATTTATCTGGCCGGAACAGTAAAATTCCTGACTATTGTCACCATGCTGGATCTGACTGCTGATCCGCTGGCCTGCGACAGGCTGAGATCATTTGCAAATGTGAAAATCTATCCCTGGCAGGAGGTGATAGAATTTACAGGAGATAAAAAGCTGGAGGGAGTCCGGTTTAAGTCTGCAAAGACCGGACAGGAACAATTTGTGGAATGTGAGGGTATTTTTGAATATATCGGCCTTAAACCCACAACAGAATTTCTCAAGGGAAGCTCTGTTCTGGATGATCAGGCGTATGTAAAGGTAAACCAGGAGATGGAAACAAGTATTCCGGGGATATATGCGGCAGGAGACTGTATAGAAAAGAGCCTGAGACAGGTTATTACGGCCTGCGGCGATGGGGCAGTGGCAGCCCAGAACGCTTCCCGCTATGTCCTTAGGTAGGAAACTTCGTTCCTTTATAATATAGATATAGAAAATTATAGAAAGAAGGATCCATATGTTAAAAGAGATAACAGAAAAAGAATATGAACAATACAGAGGCAGCAGTCTTGTGCTGGCAGATTTTTTCTCATCAACCTGCGGACCATGCAAGATGCTTTCTTATGTGCTGAAAGATATTGAGGCCCAGTACGGGGATTCACTTATAATATTAAAGGTGGATTTTGATGAGAATAAAGAGCTTGTGGAGGAATTTCAGGTGACAGCCTATCCGACCCTGATCCTGCTCAAAGAAGGAAAAGAAGTTGAGAGGATGCAGGGACTTGCGGCGAAGCCGGCTATCATAAAGATGATAGAAAAATATAAGGAGGAAAAATAATATGGCAGGAAGGATCTCATATTCATATCAGCGCAGCCTTATAGAGCGGCAGCAGGAGTCAGAAGATAAAATGCTCAAAGAGTTTGAGGCGGGCAATTATACAATTGATAACCCGATGGTAGTGGTGAATCCTTATTTGATCGTGCCTCTCTCAGCAGTTGTGCTGTTTATGACAGATACGGAGACGGCGGTGACTGTCACAGTCCGTGGAAAAGAAAGGTACGGGGATATACGCCATACCTTCCCAAAAGCCCAAAAGCATATTCTGCCTGTCCTGGGACTATATGCCGGATACGAAAATAAGGTAGAGATAGAACTCTACAGGGGAAAGAAAAAGACAATCACGATCCAGACGGAAGAGCTGGATAAGGATGTGCCTGTATGTATTTCTATGAAGACTTCACCCGGATATCTTCGTGACCAGATGATATTTATATCACCGGCCCTGAACCAGCTGGCTACAGCGTATGATTATAGAGGGGATATCAGATGGCATATTAATGTGCCCACAGTGTTTGATATTAAGAGACTCAGGAACGGGAATCTGCTGATGAGCACAGAGAGACTGATCGAGATGCCTTATTATATGAGCGGCCTTTATGAAATGAGTATGACAGGCAAGATCTACAGGGAATACAGCCTGCCCGGGGGTACGCACCATGATGATTTTGAGATGCCGGACGGCAGCCTGCTTGTACTGACTGAAGACCTGAGAAGTGATACAGTAGAGGATATGTGTGTATTGATCGACAGGGAGTCAGGGGAAATACTGAAAACCTGGGATTTTAAGGATGTCCTCACACCGGGGGAGGGCAGGAGCGGAAGCGCCACGTCAAAGGACTGGTTCCATAATAATGCAGTCTGGTATGATGAAAAAACAAACTCCCTGACATTTTCTGGCCGCCATGTGGATGCTATGATAAATCTGGATTTTGATACAGGAAAATTGAACTGGATCATAGGTGATCCGACTGGCTGGCCTGAAGAAAAGCTTCCTTACTTTTTTAAACCTGTCAATGAGCCTTTTGAATGGCAGTATGAACAGCATGCATGCGTAGTGACACCTGATGGAGATGTCATGTGCTTTGACAATGGGCATTACCGCTCCAAGATAAAGGAACATTATCTGAAGAATAAGGATAATTACTCCAGAGGGGTCCGGTACCATATAAATACAGATGAGATGACGATTGAACAGGTATGGCAGTATGGAAAAGAGCGGGGAGCAGATTTCTTTTCACAGTATATCAGCAATGTGGAATATTACGGAGAAGGCCATTATATGGTACACTCCGGGGGGATCCAATATTATAAGGGAGAGGCCTATGAAGGATTTGCGGCGAATATGCAGGGAGATCCCGATATCTCTACCAGAAGCGTGACGCTGGAAGTCCTGAATGATGAAGTAGTGCTGGAGCTGGTGGTGGAGGGTAACTATTACAGAGGTGAAAAACTGAGTCTCTACCATGATATGTGTAATCTTAAGACGGGGCCGGCGAAGAGGCTGGGGCATATGGGCGTCACGAAGGAATTTGACACTATCATTGAAATGGATTCCTGTTATCAGGTACTGCCGGACAGATACGCAGCTTCTATAAAAGAAGAGGATGACAGATTTACATTCAAGGCTACGTTTGAAAAAGGGCAGCTGGTCATGCTGACTCTGGAGAAGGGAGAAGAAAAGCATGGCTATTATATCTCCACCTCTGCAAATCAGCTGACGGCATTGTGCTGCGGGACGTTTGTAAGCAAGGATGACAGGGATGTGACTCTGAGTGTAAACAAGGCGGGACTTAGGGGGCTATATGCAATAAAGGTTATCGTGGACGATGAGAAATACGAAACAGGCATTACAGTTGACTGCGGCCGTCCGTAGACAGCGGCTGCATCCATCCTGGTCAGACCGGGATGGACGCAGCTTTTATGATCTTTCTGTATTCATTGCCGAGCATAAGAAATTCATCCAGAAAGATGCAGTGATCAAGGGAACCATCCTTAAGGCGGTCCAGGCACTCGTCATAATCCATCCAGATAACAGATTCCACCTCTTCGGGCTGAAGTGACAGGCTGTCATCTGCCACAGGACTGTCGTAAACATAGACAGCGCTGTGTTCACAATTATGGAATGTTCTGTTGTAGAAACTTCCTTTATATTCCGCATCATGTATTCCTATGAAAGTAAGGTCTTCGGGCTGGGCTGTGATGCCCAGCTCTTCTTTCAGCTCTCTTAAGGCTGTGGGCAGACAGGTATCACCTGCATTTACATGTCCGGCAGAGGAAATATCATAGGAGCCGGGAAAAGAATCTTTGCAGGAAGAGCGCTTCTGCAGAAGCACATCAAATTTCAGACCGGACTTCCGCCTGACGACCCAGATATGGGAAGTGGCATGCCAGTCACCATTCTCGTGAATGGTACCACGTTCGCCTGTCCTTCCAGACGGGGTCATATCTGGCAGGAGGATATCAAATAGTTCAAGCTCTCTGCCGTCCAGACATGCCTCTTTCAGGACATTATTGATATAGCAGAGCTTAAGGGAGAAAAAAGGAGCATTTTCGTCAAGAAGCCTGAAAAATATTTTATCTCCTTCCCAGAGATTAAGCTCTCTGATCTTATTCTTTGGAACCCATTCTAATATTCCTTCATTGCAGGAGATCATCTCACCTTCAAACTCATCCGCAGTATACAGACACATATACTCAGGCTGATAATCGTCTGAGATAAATGTAATAAGCCCGCGAAAATTATAATGGAGCAGTGTCAGGCCTGTCTCCTCTCTGACTTCACGGAGCAGGCACTCTTCAGGGCTTTCCCCATATTCAAAATGTCCTCCGATTCCGATCCATTTGTCTTTATTTACGTCATTTTTTTTGAGGACTCTGTGAAGCATGAGATACTCACCATCTTTTTCTATATAGCAGAGTGTAGTCATATTTCTCGGCTGTGCCTTTAATTCTTCCATGTTTAACCTTCTTTCTTTATTCCCGCAGGCAATGAGCCAAGTTAACATGCTCATAGAATGTGCAGTAAATGCACCCTGCAGTACAGTTACGAAAATTCTAACATATTTATATATAATAAGGCAAGAAATGTTATAGACTTCTGCTTCACCTGTAACTTTTTGTTGCAATGGAGGCAGTATCCACGTATAATTGTAACAACAACGATCCGGTGCCGCAGAGCCCTGGCTCAAGAAGGAGAGACGAGTTATGAAATTATTATTTAAGCAGAGGCTTTTTTCGTGGTTTGACAGCTACGATATATACGATGAAAATGGAAATACAGTATTTGTTGTAAAAGGTGAGCTGGCCTGGGGGCACAGACTGCGAATATATGATGCTTCGGGAAATGAACTTGGCCTTGTAGAAGAAAAGGTACTGACCTTTATGCCGCGCTTCCGTCTGTATGTGGGAGAGGAGATGGTTGGAGAGATACGTAAGGAAATTACATTGTTCAGGCCCAGATTTACTCTTGACTGTAACGGCTGGCAGGTAGACGGTGATATTTTTGAATGGAATTATGCAGTTACAGACAGCTGGCAGAATATAGTATGCAGCGTGAGCAAGCAGGTACTGCGCCTTACAGATACATATGAAATGGAGATCTTCAACCCGGAGGATGCACTGTGTTCCCTCATGATTGTGCTGGCTATCGATGCAGCTAAGTGTTCACGTGGAGATTAATCCGCATGAACAGGGGCAAAAATGTGTTTTTAACCGTAAATGGAAAAAAACAGAAAAAATTGAAAAAAGTTGTTGACATTTGTTGGAGGGGATGATATTATATCAAAGTTGCCTCAAGCGAGGAAACAACAAAGCTCAGACAACTCAATAAAAACTTTAAAAAAGTTAAAAAAAGAGTTGACAAACAAGAAACAATCTGATATGATATCAGAGTTGCACTTGAGAGATGAGAAAGCAACAAAACAAAGAAATAACAAAGAACCTTGATAATTGAATAGTGAGACAACCTTGAAAATTCAAGAGAAAATTCAAGAACAGATGGAACGGAAG